>NZ_JBSFVZ010000019.1:0-172616 GCF_053592575.1 Streptomyces sp. NPDC002640
CAGGCCGGGGTGACGTCGCCCTCGACGTGGAGGCGGCCGGGGGAGCGGAGCTGGAAGCGGGGGCCCGCCTCGGCGTAGTGGACGGTGGCCGGCAGGACCGGACAAAGCCCGCTCCGCGGGCGGCTGGCAGCAGGAAGAGCGGGGTCGGGGTGAGCGGCCGGCGTCGAGTCGAAGGTCACCCAGCGTGATGCAGCATGTAGCTTTGACAGATCTGCATCGCCCCTATGCTTCAAACTTGGACTCTAGACCAATTTTGGAGCCAGGACACCCTACCCCTCAGGGGGTGAACGGACTTGTCAACACCCGGACGCGGGCACGGCGCAGCACTGCACGCCCGTCTCCGGGCCTGCCGGGCACGAGCCCGGACCGAGGGGGTGCAGTGCTGTGACTTGCGTGGACACGCGTCTTGGCCGTGTTGCGCACCCTCCCCGCGGGCACGCCGAGCGGGCCGGGCGCGGAGGCCGGCCCCCCTTCCGCACGCCCGGAGACAAGCCAGGCGGGCACTACTTGACCATCCGTCAGCCGTCCCACCTGAATACCATCGGTCGCCCCTAATGCAGTTGACAGTCATTCGGAAATCCCGCTGTGAACAAGAAATGCCCCCAGACGGATATCTCGTCCAGGGGCGTTTCGCAGGCCGCCGAATTGAACGGACTTCTCCCACTTCTTCTTCCGCCGGTTAACGATCGTGGCGGAGTCAGGCGGAGAGGATGGTGAGATCTCCGAGGCCGGACTTGGAGGTGACCCCGGGAGGTGCGAGACAGTCCAGGACCTCCAGGTTGGGGTTGGTGATGACCCGGACAGCGGTGGCGCCCGCGAACTTGCCGGCGGAGATGCTGCCGGTGCGGGTGACGGTGCTCACGGCACCGGCGTCCACGACCGTCTGGTTGTACGAGTAGGTGCTCGTGGTGCCGTCGTTCCAGGTGATGGTCTCCGTTCCGCTCGCGGGCTCACCGAGGTTGAGGCAGGAGAGCGACTGCGGGGGAGGGTTGCTTGTCGAGGATCCGCTGCTGACCCCACCGCCCAGACAGGCCGTGTACTGGGTGCTCGCGCTGATCGTGACCTGCTGCGGGGTCAGCAGGAGCCCAGGGGAGTAGTTGACGGTGTGACTGGACAGACAGGTCGCGAGCGTGGACTGGGCCTTGGTCGCGGAGCCGGCGGAGCTGTCCGCGGCGGAGGCGGTACCGGAGGAGACGAGCAGCGCGAACGGCAGGGCGATGACCGCCGTCGCGGTTTTCAGGCGTGTGAGCACGCGGTTCTCCCAACTCAAGGAACAGGCAAGACGCTCACAGCATCCAGCGGTCATGCGAGTCCGCCAATGACCCGAAATGACCAGTGCGCGCACTGGCCCGAAAGGGCATACGAGGCACATCACGGTCACACCCCGTGCGTGCACACCCCAGCGACGTCTCCGCCTCCGCGTAACGCGGACGCATCCGGACAGATGGCGACTGCCCCTTGGCAAACATTGAGCGTTTTCAGCGGGACCACCGATCGGGTGCCGGGTTCATCGTCCTCCCCGAACTTTCCTGGCGGCACATCGACGCCCCACCGATGGTCGTTCACGTAGGCCAGCCGGGTCTCGTGCGGCGCTGGAGCCCGACCCCCTGCGGGCTTTCCGACCGTACGCCGGTGGGTCAGGAAATCCGCAGGACGGTGGAGGAGACCATTCCCATCGGCGTCTTCGTCGAGTTCGGAAAAAGTGCCCAGAGTTCCGGGCTCTCAGACTGCCAATCCATACCGCCAACCTGGCACACGACGTCGAGAGCCGACGATGCCATCGACGAGCTGTAGCTCCCGCTATGCCTCAGTAGCTGAGACCATGATCGGCCGGACAAGTCCTAACTGCGTAGGTCTCCGCCCACTCTGCTGGGACGGGGCCGACTCGTCGGAGTGCCGGTAGCCCAGGCGCGGGGCACCGATCTGCTGGATCTGCCCGGTAGTGACGGCCTTCCAGCACTCCGAGCACGCGCAGCACGTCACCGCGCAGGTTGCGACGTGGATGCGGGCTGGCATCCCGGCGCGCTCCACAGCATCCGCGCCTCGCGGGTGAGCTGGTCGGCTCCGTCGTCCGGCTGCGCCACGGTCGGCTCCGTCACCGCGGCGGGTGCCGACTGCGGGGCCGGGGCGGCGAGCGCGGGGCGGTGGCGGCGGCGGGCGTGCCGGGAGAACGGCAGCACGAGGAAGCCCGCCTGCCGCCCCTATGCCTGGTCCGCAGGCCGAGGGAAGGCCGGCGACTCTGCGTGGGCGGGTCGGGCGTGGGTTCCTCGGCCGGCACGGTGTCCTCGGTTTCTCCGGTCTGCAGGCCGGGGCGGCAGTCTTACGATCCGCACACGGATCTGCAGCACGGGCCGGGACCACCACGAGAACCGCGGCAGCGGTCAGGACGGTGGCAGAGGGTGGACAGACAGCGGGACGGGCATCGGATCCTCGCCTTCGACCCGCGCGGACGCGGCCAGTGGCTGGAGTTTCGCGGCGACTTGGGCAGCGCCATAGTTAGCCGGATCCGGGGGGCGGTGCGAGGAGGTGGGTGGCGTACGCCGGGGCGCACGAAAATCAGGCTGCGTCACCCTTTTCGCTACGTGCTTCACCTCGCAGTGCACTCCAGTCGCCTCGGTCCACGTCGCAACCTGGGGTGGTTGTCATATGCGCATCTTCGGAGCAGGGTGACCTCGGACGGCTCTCGTCCGCCGACATCTCTGCTCATGAAGCACTGCGTTGCTCTACGGCACGCGTGCCTCGTGCCAGCAGCCCTCCTTGACCAAGGACTCCCATGCGCATACCTCGTCACATCGCATTCGGTGCGGTCGCAGTTGCGGCCAGTGCCCTCCTGGTGGGGGCGACCACCGTGCCCGCCTCGGCGTCCGACAGCTCAATCACCGGTTCCTTCGAGTACAGCGACCTGCTGGGCGGCAACAACCGCATCATCAACCCCACCGAGGGCACCTGCTACTACGTCACCAGCGTCGCGTTGAGCGGCTTCAACAACACCAACGCGCGGGCCACCACCTACACCGATCTGAACTGCACCGTCCTGGGGACGGTGGTCAATCCGGGCAACGCCGCCGTGTTCCCGTTCGCCTCCGTCCGGTTCACCCTGCCGTAGCACGGCGGTGTGCGCCAACGGCCGGTGTCCCCTGCAGGGGACACCGGCCGTTGGTCATCCGGGAGAGGCGAGCGCGAGCAGAACGACGGCGCCGACAGCCAAGGGATATCCGGCCAGCTGTGTCCGGGTGGGGCGTTCCCGTAGAACGACGTACGCCAGGAGGGTGGTGGCAGCGGGGTACAGGGCGGTGAGGACGGCGGCGATGCCCAGGAGGCCCTCGCGTGCGGCGTACTGGTAACAGAGGTGGGCCGCCAGTTCGGTCACCCCGGCGGTCAGGCTGAGCCGCCAGGGGAAGCGGGTTTCGTGCTGTCGTTCCGGGCGCTTTTCATGTACCAGCCAGGCGGCTCCGCCGAACGCGCTGGTGGCGGTGAGGTAGGCGATGGCGAGTGGGGCGAGCCCGGAGGTCGGTTCGGTGCGCGCCAGAAGGACGAAGAACGCCGAGAAGGCGGCACCGGAGACGGTGGCGTAGGCCACCGTGGCCCGCTCGGGGGCCGATGAAGCGGTGCTGCCGGGCCGGGCGATGAGGGCCACGGCGATGACAGCGAGGGGAGCTCCCGCCCAGGCGGTGGAGCCGAGGCGTTCTCCTGTGACGAGGGCGAAGCCCAGGGGCAGGGCGGCGACGAGTACCGCTGTCAGGGGGGCGGCGGCGGTCATGGGGCCGCGGGCGAGCGCCGTGTACAGGCACAGGCTTCCGACGGCGGCGCACGCTCCGGCGCCCACGCCCAGGATGAGGTCGCCCGCGCCGGGCCGGCCGGTCGCGAGGGGCAGGCAGAGGAACAGGGCCGCGGTGGCGGTGGTCTGGGCGGCGAGGAGGACTGCGGCGGGGTGGCGTGCGCGGGCGGCCAGGCCGCCTGCGAAGTCCGAGACGCCGTAGAAGAGAGCGGCCCCCAGCGCGAGAAGCGTGGTCACGGCGCGGGGTCGTCACTCGTGGTGCTGTGGGTGAGGCAGCGGAGTCCGGAGGGGGTGACGGCGAAGTTGTCCTCGATCTTGAGCACCAGAAGGCGACCGCCGACCTCGACTGCGGTCTCGGGTTCCAGAGCGATGACATGGCCGACCTGGAGGGTGTCGTCGGTGTCCATCCGAGTCGCGGCGTTCACGGACGGCAATTCGCAGCAGCGCAGCCCGACGCCGTGCCCCGTGCCGTACGGGGTGGGCGGCAGGCGGTGGCGGCTGAGGTAGGCGTTGATGGTGTCGTGGACGGTGGAGCACCGTACGCCGGGGCGGGCGGCGTTCTGACCTTCTTCGTAGGCGGTGAGCAGGTGTGACCAAGCGCGGCTCACGGCCGGGGAAGGTTCTCCGATGAATCCGGTGCGTGCGGCGTCGGAGGCGTATCCACCGGGGCCGTGGCAGCCGGTGTCGAGGAAGAAGGGTTCGCCCTCGCGCAGGGGGGCGCCGTCGGCGAACCAACTGCCGCTTGTCTTGCGGATGTTACAGACGGAGTGGGTGAGAAATTCCGCTCCGAGTGCGTGCTGGTGTGCTGCGGCGACCGCGAGCAGGTCGTGGTCCCGCATGCCCTCCCGCGCTGCTTGCACGGCCTTGTCCAGGGCGGTGGCGTTGATGCGGCAGGCGATGTCGATCAGCTGGATCTCGCTGTCTTCCTTGATCGCCCGCAATGTGAAGAGTTCGGCCGCGCAGGGCGTGAAATGCAGTGCTGGCAGCTCGATCTGCAGGTCGTGCTGGAGCGCCGCGTCCAGGATGTCGAAGCCGATGCGCCGGGCGCCACGTGCCCGCAGGACGCCGGCGAGGCCGGAGACCCATTGCCGGGACTGGCACGCTGCGGGGGCCCATGACGGCGCTGGATGGAGGCGGCGGAGCCGGGCCAGTGCGGGCTCGGGCTGTTCTACGGGTTCGTCGAGGAAGGGGGCGAAGATCTCCGCCTCACCCTCTGCGTCGACGATCGCGGCGTACCAGTCGGTGCTCTCGCTGACGAGTTGGGCACGGTAGTCGGTGGCGTAGCGGATCTGGTCGGGGGCGGTGAGCAGGAGGTGATCGAAACCGTTGTGCCGCATCCAGGTGGAGAGGCGGTCGGCTCGGACGGCTCGCGCGGCGGCCAGGGGGAGGTGGGGGGCGGGGTCCGGTGAGGTGGTCACGAAGGCTCCTCCTGGTGGGCGCGTTCCTCGGCCTCTCCCGCACGGACGACAGCGTCTATGAGGTCCTCCACGTCGCGCGGGGTGGTGACGGGGTTGATGAGCGTCAGTTTCAGGTGGATGTGAGGGACGGTGTCGAAGTGCCGGAGGGTGCGTCCGATGACGACTCTGCCTTCGTGCAACAGCCTTCTGCGGAGTCCGGCGTTGACCTGGTCGGAGAGTTCTCGCCGCTCAGGGAGGTAGCGGAAGACCAGGCGGGTGAGGACGACCGGCGCGGCGGCCTCGAGTTTCGGGTGCTCGGCGACCAGCTTCTCCGCGTGGAGGGCCATGGCGTGGCAGTGATCGATCAGCTCGGCCATGCCGCGCCGACCGAGGTGGCGGAAGGAGGCGGCGACCTTCAGGACGTCCGCGCGGCGGGTGGTTTCCAAGGTGTGGCCGAGCTGGTTGGGGAAGCCGGCCTCTTCGTCGTCCGCCGGGTTGAGGTAGGGAGCTTCGCGGTGCAGCGGCTGGAAGTTCCGGGCGTCGGCGAGGAGCAGAACGCTGGAGGAGGCGGGTTGCCAGCCGAATTTGTGCCAGTCCAGGGCGATGGAGTCGGCCTGCTCGATGCCGGTGAACAAGGGCCTCAGACGTGGGGAGAAGAGCATTCCGGCTCCGTAGGCCGCGTCGACGTGCAGCCACATTCCCCGTTCGCGGGCGAGCGCGGCCAGACCGGGGAGCTCGTCGACGGCGCCGAGGTCGGTGGTACCGGCCGTGGCGAGGAGAGCAAACGGCAGGTGGTTGGGCGGCAGACCGTCCAGGGCCGCGCGTGCGGCGTCTGCTGTCATACGGCCGTCAGGGCCGGCGCGGACGACGAGGGCGGCGGCGTTGCCCAAGCCCGCGGCGGCCACCGCCCGCTCGACGCTGACGTGCGCCTCCCCCGAGCACACGATCCGCAGCCTGCCTGGCGCCGCCCCCAGTCCTGTGTCGGTGAGGTCGATTCCGGTGAGGGCGGAGCCGCGTACATCGCGGGCGATGATCACCGCGAGGAGGTTGGCGATGGACCCTCCGGGTGTCATCACCCCCGCCCCGGTGTTGGGCAACCCGACGAACTGGCAGAGGCTGGCCATGACCGCCTTCTCCAGTTCGAGGGCGAACGGGCCGCTGTCCCAGACGTCCACCGACTGGTTGAAGGCACTGACCACCAAGTCGGCAGCGGCCGCCACCGTCAGCGACGGACACTGCAGGAACGCCGCGGTGGCGGGGGAGGCGAGATCGACACTCCCCCAGGCGAATGCCTCCACCAGTGGGACGAGTGCCTCCACGTCCGTGAGCCCCTCCTCGGGGAGGACCTGCTGAAGCAGATCATCGCTCCGCTGCGCCGCCTGGTCCGGGCCGCCCGGAGCCACCGGTCCCGGCCGTCGGCGCGCGCCCACGCGGGCGGCCTCCGTCGCCGTCCGCACCAATTCCTGTAGCGCGAGCAGGCCCTGGTCACTGCCTGCCAGGCTGCTCAGATCCATACCTGTCATGTCATGTTCCTCCTGAGGTGCCGGTGCGCGGGATCTTCACCGGGCCGCGGGCCGACGCTCTACGAAAGACCGCCGGCACGAAGCGACGCTTCATCGACAAGCGTCCCGGCGGGAACACACAGGCGCCACGTCCGGGTCACGCCAACCACAGAAGGGAGGAAGCACGCAGGCCGCTGACAGGCTCCGGCGCGCACGCTCCCAATCGCTTGCACGCCGGAGTGACGCTGTATCACCGCGCGTGTCCCGTTCCTGATTGATGCGCATGGTGTGCGCGGGTGGTCGTCAGGGGCCGGTGCCGGACCGGAAGGATTCGGGCGGGTGCGGGCGGTGCTCGGCGGCCCGCAGCAGACACGCCACCTTGCGGCGACCGCGGGGGCAAGCGCGCCGACACGAGAGTCGGGCGGCTTTCGCGGCGGTCGGTCGAGCCTGTTCGACGGGTCGTGCGGCAGCGTGCAGCACCCCTTAGACAGAAGCCCAGGAGAAGGCAGACGGATATGTCGACCACAAGCCGAACCGATCCGCGCGAGGCAGCGCAGCAGGAAGCCGTTGACGCGGTTGTCCGTGCTCTTGAATTTCCTGCAAGATCGCTTGCGCCCGAGAGGGGTCTGCGGACTCAGGTGGTCATGGCGACCGGGTCGGGGAAGACCCGGGTCGCGGCCCGCAGTGCGGAGAAGCTCCGTGCGGGCCGTGTGCTGGTGCTCGTGCCCTCGCTGGATCTCCTCACCCAGACCGAGGCTGCGTGGCGCGTGGCCGGGCGTAGGGGCCCGATGGTCGGGGTGTCCTCCCTGCGGGGTGAGGACGTGTCCTTCCCCAACACCACGTGTCCGTGGAGGAGCTGGTCGACTGGGTGCGGCCCTTCGACAAGGTCACCGTGTTCGCCACCTAGGCCTCCCTCGGGCTGGGCACGCTGGAGCGCGCGCACCAGGCCGGCCTTCCCGGCTGGGACCTGGTCGTGGTCGACGAGGCGCACCGGACGTCGGGGCGGATCGGGAAGCCGTGGGCGGTCGTGCACGACAACCAGCGGATCCCCGCGCTGCGGCGCCTCTACATGACCGCCACGCCGCGGCTGTGGCAGCTGGACGAGGACGCCGACCAGGGCACGCCGGGCGAGCTCGTGGCAAGCATGGAAGACGATCCGGACGGGCCGTTCGGTGCCCGCTGCTTCACGCTGACGCTGTCGGAGGCGATCGACCGGGGGATCTGTGCGCCGTACCAGGTGGTGTGCGTGGACATCACCGACACCCAGCTCCAGGCCGCGCAGTTTCTGGGCGCCGAGGGGCGCTCGGACAAGCTTCGCGGGGCGCGGCTAGCAGCTCTCCAGACCGCGCTGCTCAAGGCGTCGTCCGAGGAGGGTTTCGCAGGGCGCTCGTCTTCCACCATGTCGTGAAGGAGGCCGAGGCGTTCGCGGCCGGCCTGCCCGACGTCGCTGACCGGCTGCACGCCGCCGAGCCCGAGCTGTACCCCAGGACGATCTGGGCGAACTGGCTGTGCGGCGACCACAAGCCCGGTCACCGGCGCCGTGTGCTGGGCGAGTTCGCGTCTGGTATCGCCACGGACGGCACGGTCGTGGAGAAGGGCTTTCTCGGCTCGCTGAAGGTCCTCGGGGAGGGCGTCGACACCAAGAACTGCGACTCCGTGTACTGGGCCGATGTCCGCGGCTCGATGCCCGGCCTCGTCCAGGCCGTCGGCCGCGCGCTGCGGATGCAGCCCGGCGAGGGGAAGGTGGCCAGCCTGGTGGTGCCGGTTCTGCTCGGGCCGGGCGAGACGGTCGACAACATGCTGACCTCCCGGGCGTTCGGCGGGCTGGCGAAGCTGCTGGAGGCGCTCAGGGAGCACGACGCCCGGGTGGTGGAGCAGCTCGCCGAGCAGCAGGCGCGTGCCGTGCCAGGGGCGTTCAGAGCCGCAGCGGAGGCCAGGAGAACCATGACGAGGGCAAGGGAAACGGGTCCGGCGGGCCGTCGGCGCCCGCGCGGAAGCTGCTGAAGTTCTCCACGCCGCGCGACCCGGCGCAGCTGGCGGCGTTCATCAGCCTGCGGGTCTCCAACCCCGAGCATGCGCACTGGCGGCGCGGCATCGAGGCCGCCGTCATCCATGCCCGCGAGCATGGCGACCTCGACGTGCCGCTCACGTACCGCGTGCCCGCCGTCGAGGACCAGGAGGCGGAAGCCACCGGGTGGCCGGCCTCGCTCGCCGCCTTCCCGCTCGGGCAGTGGATCGCCGACAACCGGCGGTTCTACGCCCGCGGCGGCATGGAAGCCGAGCGCGTCGCGCAGCTGGAGAAGCTGGGGATGGTGTGGTCGCACTACGACGTCGCCTGGGAGGAAGGCCTCGCAGCGGCAGGCGGATGGGCCGAGACGAACGGCCACCTCCTGGCCCCGCTCGACGCCACGTACCAGGGATACAAGGTGGGCATCTGGCTGAAGAACCAGCGCGCCGCCACCCGCAAGGCACAGGAGGTCGACCAGCGGCGTGCCGAAGGGTTGCTCGTGGAGTCGGCGGCCGGGGCGCTGCCGGACGAGCGGCGCGAGCAGCTCGAGGACATCGACCCGTCGTGGTGCCCGAGCTGGCCGGTGCAGTGGCAGCGCGCCTTACACCTCGTCCGCCAGCACCTCAAGGCCGGACACCCGCTGCCCCTGGTGCCGGGCGAGGTCGTGCTCCAGGGCGAAGACCTCGGACGGTGGGTACGCACTGTCCGCCTCGGCTGGGACAAACTCACGACCGTCCAGCAGTGGCTGTGTGAACAGGTGCTTGGTATCGAGCCCGCCGGCGAGGACGAGAAACCACCCCCACGCCGCACACAAGCCGACAAATGGGCGCTGAACTACCAAGCCGCCCAGCAGTACTACAAACGCGAAGGACACCTGCGCGTGCCTCGCAAGCACGTCGAGCGCCTTACCGTCCACGGCAACGACGGCCAGGAGGAGGAGCGGGAGCTCAAGCTCGGCGCCTGGATCAACAACCAACGCTCCCGAGCAGCAACACTGACACCACAACGCACGGAACTGCTATCCACCATCAGCACGCGATGGTCCTGCAGCGCCCGCCGCACGGGTCCGAGCCGCGGTTTGCAAGGTACGGAATGGTCCGCAACATGGAGATCCCGAAAGAGTCCATGACTCACGAGTGCATCTGCGGCTGGGGCATGGCGCGCCCGACGCGTTCTGTTCACACGGGGTGTGCGCGGACGGGGGGTGTGCGCGTCCCCCTGACGGGGCATGGAACCGCCCGGCCCACCAGAGCAGGCTTTCGGCACGGCCCTACCACGGCTCCGGATGGCGAGCTGCTGCTCGACGCACCGTCCGCTGTCACCGCGTGCGTCGTGTGCCGGGATTCCGGCGGCCGCCGAAGGCAGCAAGTGCCCCACCAAGAGTGCGCCCGGCCTGCGGGCTCACTCGCTTTGGAACCAGGAGATCATCATGCGTCGTCTGCCCGCTCTCGTCTCCGCCTGTACCCTGGCGGTCATAGGCATGGCCGCCACGGTCACCCCCTCTCACGCCGCGGACCCCCAGAACCCGGTCGTCACGTGCGAGGACGCCAACAACGAGATCGACGTCAACTTCACCAGCAACACCGCGAACGTCAAGAGCTCGATCTACCACGGCTGCGTCTCCGTCGAGGCACCCTCCATCGTGTACGGAGAGGTGCAGCCCGCCAACGGCACCGCCACCGGCAGCGCCGGCCTGGTCAGCATCAGCGTGCCCAACTGGCAGGTCAAGTGGTACGACGCCCAGGCCGACCTGGTCGCCACCACCGACATCGACATCAACGCCACCTACGTCGGCCCGCTGGCCACCGCCATGGCGGGCACCATGACCTCCACCAACCCGCAGGTCTCCCTCACCGTCGGTACCGCCAGCCGCGCCTGCCCCAGCAGCAGCCAGTGCACCTACTACAACACAGCGATTTCGCAGCAGCAGCTCCTCCCCCTCAATCCCTTCGCGTGAACAGTTCTGGGGTGATCTGACCTCGGGTCAGTGAGAACGCTCTGCCGGGCAACCAGCAGAGCGTTCGGCGCGTGGGCTGCAGCCGGGCATCACAGTTGTTCTTTGCCAAGGCCCGGCCTGGCCGACCGACAAGCTCTGAAGCCCCGTGACTGTCTCGAAGACGTGTGGCCCTGTCCTGCTGTAGCTCCGGGTGGATATCGTGGCGGGGCGGGACAGTTCTGCCCCGCCCCGGTATCCGCCCGGACGTCAGCCAAGACAGGTGATCCCGTCCGACCCCCGCTGTCGTCTTGTCAGACGAAAACGGGTGCCTGCCGCGAAGTCGGCCATACTGCCTCCCAGCGCGCGTCGCTGCACTTCGCCACGCGGAGTCGGAGCCGACAGGGCGGCGGGCCTCCCGCTCGGCTGCCTTCTTCGCCGCCTGATCCTGCGGCTCGCGCCGTTCCCCCGCCTGGTACTCCTCCCGGGCGTGCCTGGCCTCTTCCGGGGGTCGCTGTCACCGGGGTGGTTGAACACCAGCGGGACGGGCGGGAAGATCGTGTCGATGGACCATGTGTCGGGCGCCCGCCGGCGGGTGCGCCACATCGGCCTCCCGCGGCCGTCAGTGTCGTTCATCTTCCGCCCGAGGAAGCGGGCGTACTTCTCCAGCTCATCCGCGAGTTCCTCGGCCGTCTCGTGGCAGTTGTCGACCTCGATGAACAGTAGCGGCACGCCGTCCTGCGGAGCGGTCAGGACGATGTCCTCCTGGGCGCCGCACTTGCCCGGTACGTTGCACGTGCCGGTCGCCGGGAGCGGCCCTTCCTTCCAGTACGAGTCGACGGTGCCGATCCCGGGTAGCGCGTCAACGGCGGCCTGAGCGGCTTCGGCCGGCTTCTTGGTGAGTTCGGCGAGGTCCGGCTACAGGCGCAGCATCGTGATGACGGTCTCGTTGACGGCGATGGTATGGGTGGCGCCGTTGGAGGCCGCGCCGCGGGCGGTGCCCCCCATATCCGTCAGCCGTCGCCGCTTCGAAGAGTGGTGGCGGGGCACGCGATGGGTGTGGTCGGCGCGGCGGGCCGGGGGCTGCGGGCGCTGGCGTCTTCGCGCCTTGAAGCCGGCGGGATAGGCGAATGCGGTCTCTCCGCCGTGGACTACGTCTATGTCTGGGCCGACGGCATCCACCTGCGGATACGTCTGGAGGAGGCGGAGGCCGCAGTCCTGGGGCTGGCTCCCGCTCGGCCGCCCTGGCGATGGTGTTCAAGATCGTGGAATCCGCCCAGGCCCGCTGGCGCGCCCTGAACGCACCCCACCTCGTCACCCTCGTCCGCGCTGGAGCCCGGTTCGAACGCGGCCACCTCATCGCACGCCCCGAGCCCCTCACGGCATGAGCGAACTCAGCCCCTCCACCGGTGGGGACATCTACTCGGCCCCTTGTTCAGGCGTGCATCAGTGTGCGTCGTAGATGCCTCGGTAGTGGCCGAGCGCGGTCTCGCGGATCTTCTTGTCGCTCCAGTGGTCGAAGCGGCCGGGTGACAGGCGATCGGGGGCGACGAGGAGGTTGCCGGTTTCCAGGAGCATGTTCGCGAGTTGTCGGCCGACGCCACCGGCATGGGTGACCCAGGAAGCTTCCGCGAACCACAGGCCGGGTGCCCCGGCAGCGGGGCCGACCACAGGGAGTTCATCAGGGGTCAGGGCGAACACACCGTTGAGCCTCCGTCCCTGGGGTACCTGTCGGAAGGCCGGGACCAGGGCGGTGGCCTCAGCGATGGCGGTGCCGAAGGCTGCTTCCTGGAAGGGAAGCTCGGCCGATGGGAGCGTCGAGGACGGAGTCAGCGGTAGCGCGGCGTGGGCGTAGCTGCCCAGTCCGTAGCGGCGGCCGTGGCGGCGGGTGTAGACCGCGTGATCGGGGTAGCGGACGATCGGTGTGTCGATGGGGGTCTCGTCCAGTCCGGGCAGTTCGGCTGTGAACACGTAAGGGTGCTGTACGTCGACCATGGGCAGCCGCACTCCCGCCTGCGCTGCCAGGACCGGGCCCCAGATGCCTGTGGCCAGCACGACCTGGTCGGCTCTCAGCAGCTCGCCGTCCTTGCCCGCGCGGACGCCGATGACCCCGCCTTGTGCGGTCTCCAGAGCCAGAACTGGTGTATTCCAGTGAAACCGGGCCCCGCTCCGTTCGGCCGCGTCGACCAGAGCGTGGGTGAGCGCGGCCGGGTCAGCGGCTCCATCGGAGGGGATGTGCAATGCGCCCAGTGCCCGCTCGGCGTTGACCAGCGCGGGGGCCAACGCAACGGCTTCGGCCGCGTCGACCACCCGTGCCTCGATGCCCAGGCCGTGGCCGTCCTCGACATCCTGATGGACCTGTTCCAGACGGGCGGGGCTGGTCGCAATCTCCAGGCAGCCGACCTGCCAGAAAACTGGCGCCGGCGCGGCCTGCGATAGCGCGCGGTACGTGGCAACACTGTCCATGGCCAGCACGGACAGTTCCGGGGTGGCGCTGAGCTGACCGACGAAACCGGGGGCAAGGCCGGTGGAACCGGGCAGCGCACCGCGGTCACGAGTGTCGAGCACCGTCACCCGATCGTGCCCCAGCTCGGCGAGGTGATAAGCCACCGATGCCCCCACCACACCGGCGCCGACGACCAAGATCTCTTCCGTAGCCATGAGCCTCTTCTCCTTCGTCTTCCCTTGTCGATGCGAGCGTATACAGGTGGGAGGACCCGGGCTTCGCCGGGACGGGGACGGGTCTCCGCCCCCGATTGGGTGACGTGCCGGAAGGGACAGGAAGCCGTCATCCAGCAGATGCTGTCCACAGGTCTTGACGATTGCTCTGGCTCGGGACCCCCACCCGGACTCCCCCACGTCCGCCCGGCCCGAACCGCCCGACGCAGGAATACCGTCGGAGCCGCCGCTGCTGTCGGCGCACGCCGCCGTGGTGTTCCTGGAGGCCATCATCAGCGGCCTCGTCATGGGCGGCCTGATGTTCTTCCACGACAAGTCCGTGCCCACAGCCGTCGCCACGGGTCTGGGTGCCTTCGGCATCAGCGTCCTCGTACTGCACGAGCTGATCGGCTGACCCACGCGGTGGGGCCAGGTGCACCTGCGCCTTGCCCCACCGCCCTTCTCGGGCATCAGGTGACGCTGAACTCGTGGGCGGGGGCACCGCGCCACTCCACCCACTGCGGGTCGTGCAGGACCGCTTCCGGTTCGGTGATGCCGACGGCCTCATCGCGGTCGCTGTAGGCGGCGCCGAGGATCTCGTCCCGGCCGCTGTTGTGCATGGTGCCCTCCGGCCGCCCTCGCTGGAAGGCCGGTGCACGATGATCGGCGCAGTCCTCCGCCTTTGGCAGCCGTGAAGGAATGCCTGCACGGTTACCTGGAAGTGTGTGGTGCGGGACTGGGCATCCCACCCTCGAGGCACCCACAAGTCCGCCCGGGCGGCTCGCTCGCCTCCAGGCCGTCCCCGACCTGTTGGTCCTGGCCACCTGCCGCTGCACGCCGTGGAACTGGGCCGGAAGACCCCCGGTGTGCTGGAGGTGCGGCAGCCTTCCAGGTTGCTCCGGTGTCGGCTGCAGGACGAGTCGGCCCGGTGCAGGCTCACCGTGGAAGGGCGCGGGCCTCTCCGTGCTCGGACGGGCTGGGTCGGACGGCCGGACGGCCGCCGGCGGCCCAACCCTCGGCCCTGCGTTCAGCACGATGAGAATGCCGGTGAAAGGAACGCCGCCCCCGCTCACCGAAGGGTCATGGGCCATACACCTGCCGCTCGTACGGTGCGACCGCCCCCGCCCCCGCAGGGCAGTCGCAGCCCACGAGACAGGTGAACCCCATGTCCTTCTCCCGGAACTCCCAGGAGCCCCGCCGCGGGCCGGCCGGCCCCAGCCGCCGTACCGTCCTCGGCGGCATCGCCGCGGGTGTCGGAGCGTCCCTCCTGCCGCCGTCGCTGCTGGAGGCGATGGCCCTGCCGCTCAGACCGGGCGGGCTGGACGCCGTCGAGCACGTGATCGTCCTGATGCAGGAGAACCGCTCCTTCGACAACTACTTCGGCACCCTCCGGGGCGTCCGCGGCTTCGGCGACCCGGCCCCGCTGCGCCTGCCCCACGGCGGCTCGGTCTTCCAGCAGCCCCGCCGCGGAGGGGGAGAGGTCCTCCCGTTCTCCGCCCGGCAGTCCGCCGTGGAGGCCGGCCGCCCGGAGAGCGACATCCAGTACCTCGGCTCCCTCCCGCACGCCTACCCGGACGCCACCCAGGCCTGGGCGAGCGGCTGGTGGAACGACTGGGTCGCGGCCAAGACCCAGAGCGCGATGGCCTACTACGACCGCCGCGACATCCCGCCGCAGTACGAGCTCGCCGACCGCTTCACCATCTGCGACGCCTACTTCTGCTCCGTGTACGGCTCCACCAACCCCAACCGCAACTACCTGTGGACCGGCACCACCGGCCACGAGCCGGGCGGCGGCGCCCGTGCCCTCACCAACGCCGCGTACTCCTACGGCCACGCCGGCTACGACTGGACCACCTACCCGGAGCGCCTGGAGGCGGCCGGGGTCTCCTGGCAGATCTACCAGGAGTGGGACAACTTCACCGACAACGCGGTCGAGTACTTCAAGCCCTGGAAGGAGATCGGCCGGAAGATCCTCTCCGGGGTGCCCGGCGGGTACCTCACCACCGAGCAGTTCTACGACAGCCTCTTCGGCAGGACTCCTGCTCAACGCGAGTCCTTGCTGGCCGCGTTCCAGCGGGGCGTCGACGCGCTCAGCGACGCCGAACGCCGCCTCTTCCTGCGCGGCGCCCACCGCTCCACCCCCGACACCCTGATCCCCCGCATCCGCGAGGACATCCGCAACGGCACGCTCCCGCAGGTCAGTTGGGTGGTGCCGACGGCCGCGCTCTCCGAACACCCCGGCTCCTCCACCCCGGTGGGCAGCGCCAACCTCATCTACGACCTGCTCGACGCCGTGGCGAGCGACCCCGACACCTGGTCGAAGACCGCGATCTTCATCAACTTCGACGAGAACGACGGCTACTTCGACCACGTCCCGGCTCCCACCGCGCCCCGCCCGGAGTCCGGCGACAGCGACGACTGGGCCGACGGCAAGCCCGTCGGTCCGGGCCCCCGCGTGCCGATGACGGTGATCTCGCCCTGGACGGTCGGCGGCTTCGTCTGCTCCGAGGCCTTCGACCACACCTCGGTGCTCCGCTTCCTGGAGAAGTGGACGGGCGTCCGGGAGCCCAACATCAGCGCCTGGCGCCGCGGTGTCTTCGGCGACCTCACCTCCGCCTTCGACTTCGAACGCGCCCACCCCCGGCCCCGGGTGGAACAGCCCGGCCCCGTGCCCGCCCCCGTCGGCCGCTGGAGGCCCGCGCCGCCCGCGGAGCAGGCGCTGCCGGCCCAGGAACGCGGCACCCGTCCCACCCGGCCCTCGCCCTACCGGCTCTCCCTGCGCGCCGAGGTCACCGCGGACGCGGTCCGGCTGCGCCTGGGCAACGCGGGCGGTACCGCGGCGGCCTTCCTCGGGTACCCGCTCGGCGCCGGGACGCCCCATGCCTGGACCGTCGCCGCGGGCGCCACGGCGGAGGAGACCGTCGCCCACGACGGCGAGGGCTACGACCTGCAGGTGCAGGGCCCCGGCTGGTCCACCTGGACGCTGCGCGGCCGGAGGACCGGACCCGAGGTCCACCTGGTGGAGCAGCCCCGGGCGCGGCAGGTGAAGATCGAGTGCGCCAACCCGACGGGCCGCCGCCGCACCCTGCTGGTCGGCGAGTCCTCCCACCGGCGCAACGCCGGCGACCACGTCCGCAAGGTCGTCCTCGCGCCCGGCGAACGCCGCACCGTCCCGCTCCACCTGCCCGAGCACGGCTGGTACGACGTCGTGGTGGTGGACCTGGACGATCCCGCGTTCCTGCGCCGAGCCACCGGCCGTCTCGCCGACGGGCGTCCGGGCGTCACCGACCCCGCCACGGGCGCGGTCCAGGCCCTCGGCGTCACCCTCGCCCTCGCCCTGCCCGGGCAGGCGCCCTCCCCGGACGCCGCGCTCACCCGGGGCCGCCCGGCCCTGATCACCGTCACCCTCACCAACCACGGGGAGGACAGGCTGCGGGGCGCGACCGCCGGGCTGGTCGCGCCGGCCGGCTGGAGGGTGGAACCCGCGGTGTCCGCCCCGGCCGTCCTCTCCCCCGGCGCCTCCCGCCAGGTACGTTTCACCGTCACTCCGGCCGCCGACGCCGTCTCCGGCTCCCTGACGGCCGTCGCCCACGCCGACGAGGACGGGCTGCTGCGGCTCGCGGAGGCCCGCACGACCACAGAGGTCGCACCGGCACAGGGCTGAGCCGCCCCGCACCCGCGGGCCGGACGGGAACACGTCCGGCCCGCGGGTGCGGGGCGTCGGCGGCCTGCTCGACGCCCTGCCCGCCGGCGCCAGTGCCGCACCGTCCGGACTCCCGGACGACTTCAACGGCGACGGCTACCGCGACCTGGCGGTCTCCGCCCCAGGAGCCGTCGTCGCCGGGAAGGCGGAAACGAGCGTCGTGGTGGTCCACTACGGCTCGCCGAGCGGCATCTCCGCCTTGAAGCGCAAACCACTTCGCAGAGTTCCTCCGGCGCTCCGGGCGCCTCAACTCCTGATTGAGGTGACCAGGCAAGAACGGAGGACACCTCAATCAGAAGCAGCAGTGGTCACCGCGTCCCCGACAGGGCCGACTACACCGGGCGGGTCGAGGCGGGGTGCCGACGCCGGGTGTGAGCGGGAGATCCGTGGCTGGCGGGCGGCATCCCGGGCACGGGGCCCGGCTACGTCAGTGCGGCGGTGTGCGGGCCGCGACACGCGCAGCCCGTGCGGCCCGCGGCACGGTCGTCGGCACCGGCGCCGGCGGCGGTGTCAGCGCGGTGCAGCGCCAGCAGGGTCCTGAACGTGATGGGCCCCCGTCACGTCCCGGACGGCCCGCAGGACACCGGCCGGGTGCGGCTGGCCGCGCACTGGGCGAGAGCGCTCGAGCCGGAGCAGCAGGCCTCGAGTTCCCGGGTGGCCCGGGGCGACGGGGCTGGCCGCGGCGGGCTGGGCGGCCGGCGGTGTCGATGCGTCGTGACTACGGGGGTGCTGTCGCCTGTGGCCCTGCGGGCGCGGCCCTTGGCCGCCGGCACCGCCTGGGCGGCGCCGGGTCAGCGCGGCCCGGCCGCCGCCCAAGCGGCGCGGACCTCGGCCGCGGCCTCGCGCTCTGCGGCCCGACCGGGCAAGGCGACACCAAGCCCGACGGGCATGCTGTGGGTGAGGATCACGTCGGCCGGCGTCCGCACGGCCGGGATGTCCAGCGTCGGCACCGTCATCACCCGCTGGAGATCCCCGACGATCTGCTCGACGCTCCGGTCGAGGCCGTACCGGGGGCCGTGGAGCAGCTCGCGGACCTCGGCCCGTCTCGGGGTGGCCGGCCTGCGCGAGGTGGGAGGCGGTGAGGACCTGCCAGAGGTGGTCCAGCCCAGCTCCCACGGGCGCAGAAATTGCGGGACGAGGCAGGCCTCCCCGCCGGTGCCGCGCAGCAGTTCCTCGGCCAGGCGGCCGAGGACATCGGCCGCCGCGAGGTAGGTCTCCCCTGGCACAACGCTTTCGACCGACGCTGTCGAACCGGCCACCGGCCTTGGGCGCCGCAAGGGGCAATCCGCCCATACGGATTCGCTTTCCGGTTGGCCGCCGCGAGCATTCCCGCCACAACGCGCGCGGGACGGCGCAGCCTTCCTCCCGTCCCGGCGCTCCGACGACGGACGAAGGACACGGCATGGACCCGGCCTCCCTTGCCACATCACACGGCATACCGGAATATTCCACGTGATCTTTACTGATCGGCCATGATTTCCGGCGGCCCGGCGAGGCCGCACCGCCCGCCAGGGGTCGGCGGCGACCTGAGCAGCCACACCGCCGTGCGGAGCCGGCGGCGCCGGAGAGGTCGGTGCGCCGCAACGGATGGCGCGTTGCCCACCAGTCGCCGTATCCCCGGGACCTTGCCGGAATCCGCGGCGACTGGCGGACCGTCACCCGGTGGTCCGTCAGTTTGCCGTCGTCCCGCCCTGCGGACGGGATCCCGCAAGAGTCCCTTCCTTGCCAACCGGCTCGCGCACCCCGGGGCGCTCGCCGAAGCGTCCGAAGCCGCGCTTGTTGGCAGGGGCATAACACGGCGAAGGTTCACCTACCGATGCGGCACCTCCAGAACGCCCGCGCCGTCCGCAGGACTGCCGCAGACGTCAACCACGGGCCCGGAAACATCCAACGGGCCCACGACCCCACACCGGAGGACAAGTGAAGGTCAAGACGTTCCTGTCGTCGGGCGCCTCCCGAAGAGCCCGTGCCGCCACCGTCGTCGCCGCCCTGGCGACCGTGTCCGCGCTCATGACCCCCACCGCCATGGCGTCGGCGTCCGCGGACGCGAAGCCCACCTCGGCCCAGCTCGCCCGGGTCGGCGACGCGGTGCTCACCGCCGACGTCGGCGGCACGGCCTGGTACACCGACAAGGCGTCGGGCAAGGTCGTCGTCACCGCCGACAGCACGGTCTCGGCTGCGGAGATCAACGAGATCAGGAAGGCTGCCGGCGCGCAGTCCGGGGCGCTGCAGATCAATCGCACCCCGGGCAAGTTCAGCCGTCTGATCGCCGGCGGGGAGGCCATCACCTCCTCCGGCGCCCGCTGCTCCCTCGGCTTCAACGTCCGCAACTCCGCGGGCACGAACTTCGCGCTCACCGCCGGACACTGCACCAGCGGCCGGTCCAGCTGGAGCATCGGCACCGCGGTGCCGGGCCAGACCGTCTTCCCGAACTACGACCACGGGGTCATCCAGCACTCCAACCCCGCCGCTTCCGACGGCCGCGTGTACCTGTACAACGGCACGTACCGCGACATCGTCAACGCCGGCAGCCCGACCGTCGGGACGCGCATCGAGCGCTCCGGCAGCACCACGGGTTACCGCACCGGCAGCGTCACCGGCCTGAACGCCACCGTCAACTACGGCAACGGCCAGTTGGTCTACAACACGATCCAGACCAACGCCTGCGCCCAGCCCGGCGACAGCGGCGGCCCGCTCTTCGCCGGCAACACCGCCTACGGCCTGCTCTCCGGCGGCAGCGGCAACTGCACCACCGGCGGTACCACGTTCTACGAGCCGGTCACCCGGCCGCTGAGCCTGTACGGCCTCAGCGTCTTCTAGCTCCGCAGCAGTACCGCGTCCCAGGCACGCCTCGGAGGCCGCCGGTCGTCGCCGGCGGCCTCCGGTCCGTGCGGGGGCCTCCAATGTCCCCGGCTCGCGGGAAGGGTCGCGCACACCGCGATCTGTCGTCCCGCTCCGTGAAGGGGCAATACGCAGATCCGCGAGGCGCTCGGGTTCCGTCCGGCGACGCGGGCCGACCCGGAGATCGTCACCGCAGCGGCGGTGGCCGTTCTGGGAGCGTTCGAGGACCTGGTGCAGACGCGCCGGGCGACTACTACGGCAAGGACCCGCACCAAGCGCCTCTGGTCGTCCACCGACGCACCGTGGCGGTCCCCGCCCGCACGCAGCCGCGGTGTCCGTCGCCTCGAGGTCCTACCCGCGGCCATTCCGTACAGGCCAGGCGCACGGCCATGTCCTCGCCGCCGGCCTGACGGGCACGGGCAAGTCCGTGTCCTGACGGCACGCGCCCCGTGTGAACGTCGCACACGGATTTGACGTGTTCGCACGGTGTCGCACATCCGGCCGCTTCGCTACCTTCTGCACCTATCCGTACACACGGACCGCATTCGATCATTCAGGGAGTCCGCATGTCCCCTCTGCGTAAGACCGCATCGGCTCTGGCTGCGCTCTGCCTGGCCGGCTTGGGCGTCACCGCCGTCAGCTCTACCGCGTCGGCGGCCACCTCCTCCGCCGGTGTTCTGGACGCCACCTGCCCGTTGGGAACGGAGACCACCACCTACGACCCGCCCGTCACCCTCACTCCGACGACCACCGACATCGACATCACCACACAGCTCGGCCCGTGCATCACCACGGATCCGGCCATCACCACCGGCACCATCAACACGTCCTTCACCGCAGTGCGGTCGTGCGTCACCATCGGATCGGCGAACAACACCACGCTGAAAGTCACGTGGAACGACGGCCGGAGCAGCACCATCAACGTCAACTTCGTCGTCAACACCGTGGGTGGGCAAGTCGTCTCCACCGGTACCGGCGCCGTCCTGTCGGGCCCCTTCTCCGGCGACAGCGCCGTCATCGTCGTCACCGGCCCCGTTCTCAATCCCCTGGAGTGCCTGACCGGCGTGCACGCCCGCACCGGCACTTTCACCATGGAACTGACCTCCCTCTGACCTCTCCGGCGCCTGCTGGTCACCGTTCCAGGCGTCGGTCCCCAGCTCCCGAAGGTCCTTGCCCAGGAGATTGCCGCTCACCGCGTTGGCACCCTCGGGGTCGATGCGGTTGACGGGGTCGCCTTCGGCGCAGAGGTAGGCGCTCTTCTCCTGGGTCCGGTTGCGGGAGCTGACGCTGCGTCCGCGACGGCACGGCCCCCGCCTCACCCAGGAAGGAACCGCGGCTCACCGTCGTCGACGGTGGTGACGTACTCGTGCTCCAGGTCCTCGAGGCAAGCGACGATCTGGTCGCTGCGCCGGGGCGTCCAGCGGATCAGCTCGTGGGGCACCCCGGCGATCTCCATCACCGGCCGGCGCCCCGGGGTGACGGTGCGCGGCTCGGTCGCCGGCCCCAGCGCGCCTCGCAGGCCTCCGCGGCAACCGGCTCGTTGTGGAGCGCGGAGGCCGCGACCGTGTTCTCGTGCAGGACCGTGATGTGGTTCGAGCCCCGCTCCCGTCCAGGCGCTGACCCTTCACCGACAGCAGCAGATGATCATGCAGCAGGGGCCGCCCGAGCGAGCCTCGTAGTGGCCGAAACGGGCGACGACCAGGCCGCCGGGCGGCCGTACCCGGTGGACGCCGTCCTTGCCGTACCGGATCACCGCCACCTCGTCCTCGATCCACTCCAGCACCCGCCCGATCGCGTACTCGTGCGCGGCCTCGATCACCAGGCGGGTCTCCTCGTCCCCTCAGCGCCCACAGGAGGTAGATCGTCGGCTGCGGCCGGAACACGAGGTCCACCCCGGTCACCGTCACCCGGCGCCCCAGGGTGCCGGCTCTGAACGCTTCCTTCGGACAGTCACCCGCGGCGAGCCGCTCGGCCTCGATCCGGTCCTCGTAGGGGTGACGGCCCCGCTCACCGAACAGTTTCCGCAACCGGCCCTCGGTGACCTCCTCGTCTCCGAGCGGCGCGAGGTCCTGCGGCAGTTCGCCAACGGCATCGACGCGGGCGGGCGCCGGGTCCACCTCGCGAGCTGCCGCGTGCTCGGGGAAGGCGTGGACATCACCGGGCGAGCGGGGCGTCGACTCGATCTGCTTCGCCGACACCCGCGGCTCCCAGGCCGAGATCGCGTTCTGGGGACCCGAAAGGACACAGTTCATGTCCGAGAACAAGCAGTCGCACTGTGTTCCGCCGGCGTACTCTCCCTGCTGGGTACTGCCGGATCCGCCGTTCCCGCACAGGCGAAGGACGCGGACACCCCCACCGTCCTCTGTGAAGATGTCAACAACGACATCGACGTCAACTTCCAGAGCGGCGCCGCACGCTCCAACACGAGCATCTGACACGGCTGCGTCTCCCCGGAGCTCCCACAGATCGTCTACGGCGAGGTCCAGTCCAGGCCGGGTGCCGTGACGGGCATTCCCTCCAACGCCACAATCAACATCCCTCACTGGCGGGTGGTCTTCCACGACTCCAACGATGACGAGGTCGCCGAGTCTGTCCTGAACCTGACCGCCACCTACACCGGGCTCGTCCCGCAGGTGATGCTCGGCATCACGACGGCTACCGACCCCAACGTCCAGATCGGCGTCGGTACCGCCTCCCGCGCCTGCCAGACCAGCGACCGGTGCACCTACTACAACACCAGTGTCGACTTCATATTCGGCAACGTCCAAGTGAACCGTTGGCATCCTGAGTATGTGCAGGTGCAGCGTGTGGATGGCTTGGGCTGCTGTGCCGGTGCGGCGGGCGGAGCAGCGGGCTCGCCGTAGCAGTCGCCATGTCTTGAGTTGGGCGAAGGCGCGTTCGCCAGGGGCTCGGAGTCGGGCGTGGTAGCGGTTGCACTGCGCGTAGTGCTTGGGTTGTTCGCGGTGGTAGTTGGGGGTACGGAAGGTGGCGCCGGCGCCCTGGTAGGCGCGGTCGCGAGCACGAGGATCTGCCGGGTCGGGCAGCTCTGGGCGACGCCGACGGCGCGGGCCGCGGTGAGGTCGTGGCTGCGGCCCGGCGCCGCACGGGAGAACCGCAGCGGGGTGCCGTCCGGTCGCGCGTCGACCTGGACGTTCATGCCGTGCTTACGGTGCTCCTGGGAGTAGTACGGCTCGTCCGCGGCGACGCGGTCAGTGGGGATCAACGTGCCGTCGACGATGACGAAGTCCCCTTCACCCAGGCCGACGAGAGCCTCGGGCAGACCAGGCGCCCACGAGGCCAGGACCTCGATCGAGAGTCTCGTCGACATACCGCCAGGCGGTTGCGGTGGAGATCCCGAACCCCGCCGCGAGTGGGGCAGCGTCTCCTTCTTGCGCAGGTGCACCAGCGCCAGCCGGGCCTGGTGGAAGCAGCCCAGCTTGCGCCACCGTGTGCCGCGTTCACACCTTCGGGCATGAATGAGCCACGAGACATGCTCGACAAGTTCATGCGGGACATCGAGCGTGGCACGCTACGGGACCGAGCGAGGCTCCTCGGGCGAAGCGTGGTGCGTAGAGAACACCACCGCAACGACCAGGACCCTCGCCTCGTCACACCACCCCGCTGACCTGCATCATCACCCCTGCAGAACAGGATGAAAACGGTTCACTGCCATCGCACCGGGGTGATGAGCGGGGCGTCGTGCGGCGCGAGCCGCTCGTTGCCAACTGCCGCTGTAAGCATTCCGCTGCGTCCCACCTCATGAAAGGTGCAGTGCGGGTAGTGCTGCACGATGTATCCGAGGGAGTCATACCACAGCACGGATTCGGTGAGTTGTGCAGCAAGATGCGCCGATAGGCTGCCGGTCCGGTGGGGTCGAGCGGTGCGGTTGGCTATGACCGGGAAGATCGGCTTCCTCAGGGTGATGCTCGCCAGTATTCGGGTCATATGCGCGGCAGCCTCGGACATGTATCGAGAGTGGAAAGGAACGCTGACGTCAAGGGGAACTACTTGAACGGCCCTCGCTGTCTGTAGTGCGGCAGCGGCAATGCCCAATTGCACACGCGGTCCTGCCAGAACCACCTCCCGCTGCGAGTTGACTGCCGCGATGTCGAGTCCCTCCAAGAACCGCCACGACAGGCACTCGCGTACCTCATCGGGCGTGAGTCCCACAACCACAGCCATACCACCGTCGGCGATCGCATCCGTCGCGCGAGCACGTTCCACCACCAGGCTCAGGCCCTCACGGAAGCTGAGGACACCGGCAGCGAAGAGAGCGTTCAACTCCCCCAGGCTGTAGCCGAGCGCGCAGTCGGGGTTACTGCCCCGTTCTTCCGTCCAGCGGCGGCCGGCCATGGCGTTGACGGCGAAGATCGCGGGTTGCGCGTACAGCAGGCGGGTGAGCGGGCGTCGTGAGTCGCCCGCGCAGAGAGTGCGCAGTGAGTATCCGAGCACCTCGTCGGCCTGCTCGACCATCGTCGGGTATCGGGCGAACAGACTGGCGCCCATCCCGCGGTGCTGGCCACCCAGACCCGGAAATACCAGAGCACTGGCCATCAGGGCCTCGGAGCAGATAGCGGTGGACGGACGGGGTCGACATTGCGCCCGTCTTCCTCTGCGGGGCGTAGGAGGACCTGTGCCGCAGCCGGCTCTGGGCGCAGGGGGAACACCAATGACGCTCTGATGCCTTCGGTACGCAGTGGACACGTAGCGTGGGGTAACCGATGATCACATTGAAGACCCATGTATATGATCCTTTTCACCGATCTGGCAGACGGAATGTGGGTCATCTGGTCGTTCCGAGCTTCTGGACCATTCGGATGCACGTGCGCGTGGATGCGCGCACATGCCGCCGCACGGTCGGGCGGGGTCATGCCGTTTCACGGACGTTGCTCCAGAGATGCACCGCGGACACCTCCTCAAAGACGTTATGGCTGCTCCGCCGGCGGAGACCTGGACCCCGGGGATCGAGCTCCTCGCCGTCCTCGAGATGGGGCACGGGATGGCAAAGCCCCACCCCGCGGCCGTGGAGGAAGCGGCGATGCGCCGCCCCCGACTCCCAGCTGGCCGAGTTTCGCCGCCGGTGGGCGGCCGAGCGGCGCGACTGGGACGCAATGCAGGCCTACTTCGCCTCGTCCGCCCACACCGCAGCCAGGGACCAGACCCTCGCGGCCATGATGGACGAGGTCCAACGAGTTGGTGCGTGAGAGCGGTTGAGGCGTTGTACCAGGCAGGTGACATGATCCGCGTGTGGTGGCCATGGCCAATCGGGCAGTGCTGGCGCACCGGAATTGACTGCTGTGCTCTGCTCGTCCGCACCGGCCGCGCCCGGCGACATCGTCACCGGCTTCTGTATGGCAAGCCGGACGGCTGCCGGACGGCTGCGCTGTCGGCCGGCAGCGAGCGGAACGACCGGCAGTCGGCTCAGCCCGTTGAGGATGCAGGTGGGCAGCCGCTGCGGTGGGGCGTCCGGTTCGGCCAGGGTGAGCCGGGGCAGGCGGGAGAAGAGGGCCTCGAGTGCGGTCTCCGCCTCCGTGCGGGCGAGGTGGGCTCCGCGGCGGAAGTGCGGGCCGAAGCCGAAGGAGAAGTGCTGCTTGTCGGTCCGCAGCGGGTCGAAGCGGCCGGCGTCCTCCAGGCGCCGCTGGGACCGCGGTGAGCACGCTTGTATGCCACCAGTTCGTCCAGCCGGGCCGCGATGTCGGCTTGCACGGCCCGGCTATCCTCCAGGCCGAGGCTGTTGTTCGCCGCTCCGTCGACGGCGGCGCCCAGGGCGTCGCGATGGGCGTCCGGCACTCCGAACAGGTCGCATATCACCGTCATCGTCAGCGGCAGCGCGTAGGCAGCGAGCAGGACGACGACGGCTCCGGGCTCCGTTGCCGCGAGGCGTCGGGCGAGCTGCTCAGCTGTCCGCCTGATCAGGGAACGCGTGGCTGTCCCACGGCGGAACGAGAAGGACGGTGCCACACGGCTGCGCAGTGCGCGGTGCTCGGAGCCAGGTATTGGAGAAGTTCTGTTGGAACGTCACGGCCGCCAGTGGCCATCCGTCCGGCACGTCATGGCATCCGGGCCAATGCCGGACGGGATCTCGGAGATGCTGGCGTCGGCGGCCAGTTGTCCGATCACTTCGTAGCGGGTCACCGCCCAGGCGGAGATGCCCCCGGGCAGAGTGACCTTGGCCGCAGGACCGGACGACCGCAACAGGCCGCCTGCGCGTGCAGCATATTGCCGGAGGTGTCGAGAGCGGGGCAGCCCTGCTCAGGCGTTGATGTCATGCGGTGAACCTCGGACGGAGTCCGATCCGATCGGGGGGGCTGCCGTACCACAGCGGGGAGAAGTACACCCGAACCGGCGGAGTGGGCGACACAACGGGGCGTTCCCTGGTCTCACGGCAAGAAAGCGCTGCCCCGAAAGAACACCTCTGCAACCTGCGCCTGCCTGCTCGGATGGGGAGGCTGTGAGCAGGGCCGTGCTCACAGCCTTCCTACCGGCGGAAGCGGGCCGGGTGCCGCGCTGCCCTGCGTCGCACCGGGTACTACTCGACAGCGCTGAACTTGACCGAGGCGTACTGGAGGTTGTTGAAGGAGTTGCCGGGGTTGATGCGGAAGCCCTGTAGGACGCAGCTGATGTCGCTGTAGACGGTGGCGACGGCGTCGGTGTTGTTGGTGCCGCTCAGCGAGAGCAGGTCGACGACGTAGCAGGGGCCGAGGGTGGGGTTGTTGATCTGGCCGGCGCCGCCGAGCAGTCCGGAGAAGTAGAAGGTGCCGTTGGCGTTGGTCTGCGCGGCCGCGGATGCGGACGTGGCGGACGCTGCCGTCACGGCGAGCACGGCGGCCCCCGTCATGACGGCGCGTATGAGCATGCGCATGGTTCCTCCAGGCGGTGTGAGGGCGCCGGATGGAGCGCCCGTCTCTCTTGGAGGGTCGAACAGCCCGTAGGGGAGAGCCATAGTCCCGTCGGAGGGGCGCTCGCATGGCCCTGACGGGGCCCGCCCGGCACTTCCCACCCGGCGATCCGGCCGGCGGCCGGTGTTCCCTCCAGCCACACCGGGACGGCATGCCGTCCCGGTGTGACCTGCGGCGAAGCCGCGGAGAACCCACTCGTGAGGTTCGGCGTGCGCGAGGTGTTGGCGTCGCTCTCTCTCACGGGGTGTGTTGCGTGGAGGGGGCGTTCGCACCCTCCAGCCGGAAGGCGCGCGTCACCCGGCAGGGCCATGGCGCACGCGGAGGCATGCCAGGAAGGTATGGGGTACCGCTGTGGCGCGGTACCCACTCGGCTGGGCTGTGGAGAGTCATCGGTCCTTGCGCCCTGACCACCAGGGGCTTGCCATTCCCGCGTGCCCGCAGCGGCACCATCGCACCGGAGAGGGAGATACCTCATGCGCGCCGCACTTCCCAGCTTGGCCCCACGACATCTGTCGGCTGCGCTGGCGACAGCGCTCACCCTGACCGTCGGCAGTGTTCTCGTGGCCCCCTCCGCACACGCGGCCGCCGTCGACATCACCTGCCTTGTGGGCTCCTCGAACGTCACCTACGACCCGCCCTTGACCAACACCTCACGCACCACGAACACCACCGTCACGAACGACTTCGGCTGCACGTCGCTGCTCACAGGGGTCAGCAGCGGAACGGTCACCGCCTCCCGCGTGCAGGAACTCAGCTGCCTCCTCGCGCTCACTCCCCCGACCGCCACCTCCTCGGAGACGTACACCTGGAACACCGGCCAGACCAGTACCGCCACCTACGTCAGCACCACCGTGGTGCGCGCCGTCGACGGAACAGCGACGGTCACCGCCACAGGCTCGGTCACCTCCGGTCTCGGCCAGGGCAGCTCTGCAACCAAGATGGTGGTCATCCCTCAGCTGAGCCTGACGGCCTGCGCCACCACCGGCCTCGAAGAGACGAACGGGATCGCCAGCCTGGTCATCGCACCCCTCTGAAGCGGCGCCGCAGCCACCTCCGGGCAGACGCGCTGGGCCGCGGTGAAGCCCTCGTCACCAGCCGCTCCGACGTCTCGGTCACCCGCGTGATCAGCGAAGTGGCCGTCGGCGCCCTGGTCGAATACCTCGGGCACGGCTTCCGCACATTCCGTATGCGGCAGTGCCCGCGCCGGACCGGGGGGGCCGTGGCGTGTCCGCCGCGCCGCGGCAGGACAGTGAGACCCGGGCGTTCGACACAGTCGTCATCCCACCTTTCCCCTCCCCTTCTCTTGCCACAGGAGTCCGTGTGCACTCTCTGCGCGTCACCGTCGCCTCCTGTCTCGCACTGGGCCTGCCGCAGGTGAAAGAAGTCGTCCGCTTCAGCGACAACGACCTTTCCGTGATCTTCTACAGCACTGCGGTGGCCGGCCGGGTGGGCGGGGTCAACGTCGTCATCCTCACCGGAGAGGTGCAGGACGGCCCGCACACCGGCCGGGTCGCGGTGAAGACGGTCCAACTGATCCCGGGACAGCCCACCACCCAGTGCCTGCCCCAGGACGGACTCGACGTCAGCACAGGCTTCGCGGAACTGCAGATCCTGGGCTGAGACCGTCCCGTCGGTCCTCGTCCTCGGGGAAGGTCGACATAGCGGTGCCAGCTCAGACCCGGCCAAAGAGCACTGGTCGGCCAGGTGGCGGTGGCTGGTGCGGTGCGGCCGGGCAAGCAGGCGCCGGGACACAGTGCGGCGGCAGGAGGCGGTGCAGCCGGGCGCAGGCGACGGGCTCGCACGGCGATGCGGCACCGGACATGACCGGTCCGGCCGGGCGGGCGGGCGGGCGGGCGGGCGGTGTGACTGTGCCGGCTCCGGTCGCCGACCCGACGGCAGCCCTTCTCGAGCCGGACAGCGTGACGGGGCGGCGGCCTTGGCCGCCGCCCCGTCACGCTGTCTGCTGCGGGAATCACTTCTTGAGGAACTCCAGGAGGTCCTGGTTGAAGTACTCCTGACGACCAGGGTCGGGATGTCGAACTTCTTCAGGTCCGCGTGGAAGTCCGTGGAGGCGAACGCGTCGACGCAGTCGACGCCGCCCTCGATGGTCTGGGCCATCGCCATGTACCAGAAGGCGTCCTTGTTGCCCTGGGTGACCGAGTTGCCCTCGCGGTTGGCCGAGAAGAAGCCGACCGCGGTGTCCTTCCAGAACTGCGAGCGCTCCTTCAGGATGCCCGCCTTGATGTCGTCGAAGACCGACTGCGGAACGCCCTCGGGGTTGTCCGGGGTCTGCAGCATCAGCGGCGGCACCGCGGACAGCAGCACGGCGGAACGGATCCGGGCGGTTCCGTGGCGGCCGATGTACCGCGCGAGCTCGCCGCCGCCCATCGAGTGCGCGACGAGGGTGACGTCCTGGAGGTCCAGGTGCGTGAGCAGGTCGTTCAGGTCGTCGGCGAAGGTGTCGAAGTCGTAGCCGTCGTACACCGGCGTCGAGCGCCCGTGGCCACGACGGTCATGGGCGATGCCGCGGTAGCCGGCGTCGGCGACCGCCTTGAGCTGGTCCTGCCAGGCATCGCCGTTGAGCGGCCAGCCGTGGATGCGGGCCGCCCGCCGCTTCCTGCTGCCGTCCGATGCGGCCGTGGCCGTCGGCGGCGTGCTGCCTGCGGCGCGGGTGCACCGCCCCGCATCCGACCACTGCGCAGGCGCACAGGCGGACACGGACATCCTCCCCAAAAGGAGTACAAAGATCGTATGACTTCGTACTTCGTTCCTATCGGTCGTCTCTGCCCCTCCGAGGAGAGCGGTCTCGGAGGGGCATAGGCCGCGGCTCCTGCCGGGTCAACGGCAAGGCCGTGCGGAGAGAAGTGCGTCAGTGGTGCAGGGCGTGGCGGAGGGCGTCGCCGGTCTTGTCGACGGCGTCCTTGGCGGACCAGGTGTCCCGGAGGGCGTCGAGCATCATGAAGTCGTGCACGACCTTCGGGTAGTGGTGGTGTTCGACGTTGACGCCGGCGGTGCGGAGCTTGCCGATGTACTTCTTCGCTCCGTCGAGCAGGACGTCGGAGTCGGTGATCACGATGGCGGGGGGCAGGCCGCGGAGCTGGGCGGTGGTGGCCTTGTTGGGTGAGGCGAGGTGTTCCTGGCGGTCGGCCTTGCTGGGGGCGTACTGGTCCCAGAACCACTTCATGTTGACCTTGGTGAGCCAGCAGTTCTCGGCGAAGCGCTGGTAGGAGCCGGTGGTGAAGTCGGCGTCGGTGACGGGGTACAGCAGGGCCTGCTTGCGGAACTTCACTCCGCCGCGTTCCTTGGCCATCATGGTCACCGCTGCGGTCATGTCGCCGCCGACGGAGTCGCCGGCGATGGCGAGCCGCTTGCCGTCGACGCCGATCTCGTGGCCGTTCCGGGCGACCCACTTGGCTGCGTGGTAGGCCTGCTCGATGGCGACCGGGTACTTGGCTTCCGGCGACGGGGTGTAGTTGACGAAGACGACCGCCGCCTTCGCGCCGTGGGCGAGCTGGCGGACCAGACGGTCGTGGGTCTGGGCGTTGCCGAGGACCCAGCCTCCGCCGTGGACGTAGACGAGGCCGGGCAGGGTGCCCTTGGCGCCCTTGGGCTTGACGATGCGCAGCGAGACTTCGCCGGTGGGGCCGCCCTTGACGGTCTTCTCGGTGATGTCGGCGGGCAGCTTGTCGACCGGGCCGGCCTGGAGGTTGTCGAGGACTTCGCGGGCCTTTTCCGGTCCGAGTTCGGACAGCGGGGGGCTGTTCTCGGCGGCGAGCTGGTTGACGAAGTCCTGGGCGTCGCGTTCGAGCTCGACGGGCGGGTTGCCGCAGGGTACGTCCTGCCCGCCGGCGGGGCCGCCCGCGACCGCGGTGGCGGGCGCGGCGGCGGAGGCCTGGGGCATGGAGGTGTAGCCGGTGAGGACGGTGCCGGCGGCTATCGCGGCCGTCGTGGCGAGCAGGAGCCTGCGGTGGTTGCGTCCGTCAGTGGTGCTCATGCGTGGTGTCTCCTTCGAGTGACGTGTACCCCCCGCAGAGCAGACTCCGGGCTGCCCGGGCACCGCGTCCATCCGGTGCGGCCAAGGGGGTGAAAGGGTGCCGCCGCCGGGGTGGCGGCACGCCTCTGACCGGTTTGACGCCGCGTGGTTCCGCGCACCGGAGCGGGCTGGGCATCGGCGTTGCCCCACCGCGTTTCGCGACAGCCGGCCCGCACGGGTCTCCGGTCCTCGGCAGACAGGGGGCGGCCATCCAGCGCACCCGGTGATCCGGGGCGGCGCTCCTGCGGAATGGCTTCTCGTGGGCGGCGGTGGGCGCTGCCTGCCTGGGGAGAGATGCCGTGGAGGATTCCGTGGAGAACCACACCACCAACAACAGCGGTATTCCGGTGGAGAGCGACCAGTACTCGCTCACCGTCGGCGCGGACGGGCCGATCCTGCTGCAGGACCGGTACGTGATCGAGAAGATGGCCCAGTTCAACCGTGAGCGGGTTCCCGAGCGCGTGGTCCACGCGAAGGGCTCCGGCGCGTACGGGACGTTCGAGGTCACCAACGACGTCAGCCAGTTCACCAAGGCCGACCTGTTCCAGCCCGGGCGCCGCACCCAGGTCCTCGCCCGCTTCTCCCAGGTGGCCGGCGAGCTCGGCAGCCCGGACGCGTGGCGGGACCCGCGGGGCTTCGCCCTGAAGTTCTTCACCCGCGACGGCATCTACGCCATGGTCGGCAACAACACCCCCGTCTTCTTCATGCGCGACCCCAGCAAGTTCCAGGACTTCATCCGCAGCCAGAAACGCCAGATCGGCAGCGGCCTGCGCGACAACGACATGCAGTGGGACTACTGGACCCTCTCCCCCGAATCCGCGCACCAGGTCACCTACCTGATGGGCGACCGGGGCATCCCCGCGAGCTACCGGATGATGAACGGCTACAGCTCCCACACCTACATGTGGATCAACGGGGCCGGCACGAAGACGTGGATCAAGTACCACTTCAAGTCGGACCAGGGCGTGAAGAACATGACCGACGCCGAGGCCGCGGCCATGGCCGGTGAGGACCCGGACAACCTCCGCCGCGACCTGCACGAGTCCATCGGGCGCGGCGAGCACCCTTCGTGGACCCTGTACGTGCAGCTGATCCCGTACGAGGACGCGGCGGACTACCGCTACAACATCTTCGACGTCACCAAGACGGTCCCGCACGGGGACTACCCGCTCACCGAGGTCGGCCGGCTCACTCTGCACACCAACCCCGAGGACTTCTTCGTCCACATCGAGCAGGCGGCCTTCGACCCCTCGGACCTGGTGCCCGGCGTCTCCCTCTCCCCCGACAAGATGCTGCAGGCCCGCATCTTCTCCTACGCCGACACCCACCGCTACCGCATCGGTGTCAACTACACCCAGCTTCCCCCCAACCGCCCGCACTCGCCGGTGCGCTCCTACGCCAAGGACGGCGCGATGCGCTACGAGTCGCCCAACGTCGCCCGGCCCTACGCACCCAACTCCTACGGCGGCCCCGCGGCCGACGAGGACCGCTTCAACCACCCCGCCGGCTGGACCGTGGAGAGCGCCGACATGGTCCGCGCCGCCTACACCCTCCACTCCGCCGACGACGACTACACCCAGCCCGGCACCCTGATCCGCAAGGTCCTCGACGACGAGGCCCGCGACCGCCTCGTCGGCAACGTCACCCGACACCTCCTCAACGGAGTCAGCCGCCCCGTCCTCGAACGCGCCGTCCAGTACTGGCGCAACATCGACCCCAGGACCGGCGACAGGATCGCGGAAGGAGTCGGCGTTCAGACCAGCTGAACCGGTCCGGCACGCAGGAACCGCGCGCTTCGCAGTCCGTGCGGCGCCCCCGGCTGTCGGTCACAGGGCTGCGGTCAGGCCGGCCGAGCCTCTGTGGTACTGCAACTCCTGGGCGGTCGCGCCCGGTTCAGCGGGCCCAGGACGGGACGGGCTCTTGCCCCGAACCACGGGAGCGCCATCGAACAGTCCTTCGCTGCGGGCCCGCGGGCGCCCGCCGGTCGCCGAGGGCGGAAGACCGCGAGCCGGCTCGCTCTCCGGAGCCGGCGAGCTCTCTCGGTGATCGGACACGGCGCACCTCTCCGTGACACCGGCTGAACCGGCTACCGTGCCTGCGGCGCAGGGCTGCCGCAGGCACGGTGGGGATGCGGCCGGGGAAGCCCTGCACGAGGACGCGTCGGCCGGCGCGCCGGCGGTCACACGGAGGTGATCTCCAGAGTGACGGTGGAGTAGATGCTGGAGACGGTGCCCAGACCGAGGGTGCACAAGGTGACGTCGGTGGCCGGGCCGGTGATGGTGTGCAGGACGGTGTCGCCGGTGAACAGGCCGCTGGTGACGGTGCCGGTGAAGGTGACCACCAGAGCGGCTCCGACGATGGTGGAGCTCTGGTTACCGGAGAGCGTGGAGGTCTGGCCTGTGTTCCAGTTGATGGTGAAGGTCCGTGGGCTGGCACCGAGCAGGCTCTGGCAGGAGCGGGTGCCGGTGGCTTGTGCCGCGGTGCTTCCCGAGGTCAGGCCGGGCACGCTGGGCGAGACGCACGGACCGTAGCTGGTGGAGCCGGTGATCTGCACGTTGTTGGGGGTGAGGGTCAGTGGCGGGTTGTAGGTGACGGTGTTGCTGCTGGGCGGGGTGCAGGTGACGTCCAGGACGCCGGCCGAGGCCGGCGTCGCCGGCGTCAGCAGAGCGGCGGTCATCAGGATGGCGCCCAGTAGGACGGTCCGGATCCGGGGCATGGGGTCGACTCCGTTCGTTGGTGACGATCAGGAGGAGGTGCGTAGGTCAGGCGGGGGACGGTGCCGGCGAGGCGGGCGATGCCGGCAGGCGGCAGTCGAGCACGCTCGGCGTGGCAGTTGGCCACGATCCGCTCGGCGGCGGTTTCCCGGACCGACCCGTCGATCTCCTGTCGACCCGTCGTAGCTGCCGGGCCTTGACCCGCGGACCTGAAACGTGCTGACGTTCGATTATTGGCACGCGGATGCGCGACGCACCATGGCTCGTATGGACCAGCACACACTAGCCCGTTTACGCACACCCCTTTTCGCGCTGAGACGCGACAAACCGACCCCGGGGCAGAACCGCCGCTACCGCCGCCCATTGTTCCGTTGCCCGTCGCACCGAACCCAACTTCACGCAAGACTCACGGTCACGTTCCCGCTCCAAGTGCCTGCACGAGATCAGATCCATACAGGCCGGTCCGCTGTTGTGGGTGTTCTTCACTCTTTCGGGTGGACAAGGCATCCGCACCCGTATGGGCAACGAATCTCTTTCTGGAGGTCCGAAGGTCCTTGTGGTGCGTTTGAGAGGTATTGATCGATGAACAAAACGCGGCTGTCGGAGTCTTTTGGGCTGCCGCTGTCGGCAAGCGCGAGCGAGGACGTTGTCGTCGCCAGCGCTTTCACTCACCCGGTGCGCGGGCGCGTCGTGTGTCCGGCCGCGTCCTTGGTCGCGGCGTGGTTGATCGACAAGGGCTGTACCGCGAGCGTCCGCGACCTCGGGGCCATGGCGGTCGAGTCGCCTGAGCCATCGGGTGAGTGGACGGCTGCCGGACGGCTGGCGGTGACAAGCTACCTTGACCTGGACGGCAGGGCCGTTGGCATCGCAGTGGCGGGCGGAGCCGCCACGGCCCACTTGGCGCAGGACGCCGTAGAGCGGTGGAGTTCCACCCTGCGGACCCGCAGGGCGCTGGTTGCCCTCGTTCCCCGGCTCTGCCCGGCCGGCAGGGGGTCAGCCGCACGGATCCCCCTGCCCCCGCAGGCCGCGTCCAGAACCTGGGGAGCCTGCCGGACCGTGTCGGCCACGAGGAACACGGTCGCTTCCTACCTGGAACGCGGGGACTCGGTACTCCTGCTCGACCCCCGCACACACAGGGACCACGGTGCCGGTCCGGTCAGGGTCCGGAGCGGGGAGGTGGTGGAGGTGGGCTCACTCCAAGCGGTTGCGAGGCTGGTGGTGGAGGATGAAGCGCGGATGTCGTTCGTCCTTGGCCCGTGCTCCGTCGTCGAAGAGGTCGCTCCCCTGCTGCGCGCACTACGGGAGCGCTTTCCCGGGCTCCGTGGACAGCACCCCGACCAATGGTGCTACTCCTCGTCCGACAGGCAGGCGACCATCCGGGCCGTCGCCGAGTCCAGCGACCTGACCCTGTTCGTCGGGAACTCCGAACCTCCCACCGGTCTGCCGCCCGGCCCTGGTCGAGTGCTGACGGTCCGCTCGCTCGCCGACATCTCCCCCGAGGAAATCGGCCGGGCGGCGACCATCGGCCTGATCGAAGCCGACGATGGCCCCCCCACACGGGAGGAGAAGTCCGTCACCTTGCCGAGCGTGCTCGAGGTCCTCGCGGGCGTCGGCCCTCTGAGCATCGTTCACCGTCGGGTCCAGACCGATATGCGGACCAACATCTACGAGAGGTCACTCTCCTCGACGCGCTGAACGGCTTCCGCCCGACCGGCATGGGGCCCTCGTGTATCAGGCACCGTGGTCGGTCCTGCACGACCTTCCCTCACGCGTGAGCTCTGTACCGCGCGCCGCCCGAGGAGGCATGAGCGGAATCGCGGTGCCTGCAGACGGGGGCGACCGCGCCGTGTCTCGACCTGCGGCCGGCGTGGAACGCTCGAGGCGTCGTCACGCCGGCCTTCCGGGGTAGGGGCGTGGGCGCGTGGGCCGGGTGTGGTTCGGAGCGACCCGCGTGGAGGGGCGGAGTACCGATCGGAGGTCGGCGATGCGTTGCAGGAGCTGGCGTGCCTCCCGCTGGTTCGCGAACGGGCGCAGCGAGGCGACCATGTCGCTGAAGAATCGATCGGCGCGGCCGCTCATCAGGCTGGGGTAGTCGTCGAGGAAGCGGTGCCAGGCGTCCACGGCCTCTGTCAGGTTGCCGGTGCGCAGCTGCAGGGCGGCGAGGTTCCCCAGTGTGAGCGAGCGTGAGCGGTCCTCGCCCCGGGGGCGCTGTCGGATCGACTCGCGCAGCACTGCCGCAGCGCCGGGGAGGTCGCCGAGGTGGTCGCGCACGGCGGCCTGCTGATGCAGCAGCGCTGCCCTGTGGTAGGCGCCGGCCATGGTGTCGGCGGGGCTGGAGGCCTTCCCGAGCAGCCGCTCGGCGGTGGCCAGGGTGTGCAGGGATTGGCGGCGCGCACCGTCGTGTGCCTGAGCGACAGCTAACTGGCCCTGGACGAAGGCGTGGTCGACTTCGGTCCCCTTCATCGTGTCGACGGCCTTCTCTGCGAGCGTGAGTGCTTCACTGCTGTGACCGAGGCTGTACGCCTGCACGGACATACCGCGCAGGGCGACGGCGGCATCGCGGGCTGAGTTGTTCTCGTTCGCCAGGTGCAGGGCGGTGAGGTAGTAGCGCTGTGCGACTCCGTGGAGGTTGTCGTCGAAGTGCATGAACGCGCACATGTAGGCGAGGCGGCCGGTGACGGCCAGCAGTCGCTGGCGGAGCACCGGCCCGGCGGGCCGATGGAGCTTGGGGCTTAACTCGGAGGCCAGAAAGGCGCTCAGCGCTCGGCGGCCCCCTCCTCCTCCGAAGGCGCGGTCATAGCGGTGGAACACGAGGGCGAGGGCCTCGGCCGTTTCCACTTCGAAGGGCTCCACGCGCCAACCCCACGGGGCGGGTCGCTCACTGAGGGGGGAGGTGTGGGAGCCGTAGGCGAGGGGTTGTTGTCCCACGTCTGCGAGGGCCGCGATGTCATAGGTGACACCCGACCGCTGCTCGGTGCGCCGAGGGCTTGCACCTATGCGGAGGTGGCCCAAGCGGCGCAGGCTTGATGCGGCGTCGGTCGGCACTTCTCCGTTCTGCACCACTTTCCCGGCCGGGTGCGGCGGTCGGTCGCGGACCGGTTCGGCGTGGTCGGCCAGGCCCGCTTCCGACGGGGTCACGGGGCGGCCGAGCCTGCGGGTCAGCGCCTCGCAGACCGCGCTCACGGCGTAGGCCCTGGGCCGGGTGCCGGCCAGCCAGTGCGCGACAGCTGACCGGTCGTAGCTGAGCACCGTCCCACTCTCGGCGCCGACTCTGTTCACTGCCTTGGCCAAGTCAGCAGCACTCCATGCGGCTTCGGCCAGCAGCGCGCGCAGTGCGGGGTTGGGGCGGCGGGACTGTCTCATGGACACCACCTCTCGGATCGGCGTCGGTGGTCCGGAGATCGCACTGCCAGATTGGGACGTGAAGGCTCCGACCCGCTACCCCTCGGATCAGCCGTGCAGCCGTCCTCCCGGCGGCCAAGCGGTCGTGCACCGCGCGCCGGCACACATCTGCTGAGGTCACACGAACAGCCAGCCGCGCACGGCGGAAGTGGAGCGGACATCCTCCGCTTTCAACGGTCACCCACTTTCATCGCTTGTTCACCGTCCCGGAACAGTTCGGTGGCGCGCGGAGCCGGTTCGCACCAGGGACGACCACCGCAGGGCGACGGTCGGGGCGAGCGGAGCGTTCCTGGGGCGCAAACCCCACGTCTCTTTCAACGGAGTGGCAGATTCACGCAGCTGGAGCCGGTGTCATGTCCCCGCAGTCGGCCTTACGTCGCACGGTTGTGGCAGGAGCGCGTCGTGCGGAAGCACACCACCCGTGCGTGCACCGGCACCGGGAATCCGCAGCCGCACCGCTCCGTGGGCGGCCGACGATCGCGATGCAGGACCGCGGCCCGCAGTTACCGCATCGGCCCCGTTTCGGCCCGTCCGGTCATGTCCGAACAGGGAGGAGAGAACATGCGAGCTGTCGTCTACGCGAAACCCGGCCGGGTCGCGGTCGCCACGGTGGCCGACGCGAGGATAGAGCGACCGACCGACGTTCTGGTACGCGTCACGAGTGCCGCCGTGTGCGGCAGCGACCTCATCTTCGTCGACGGGGGCTTCTACAACCCCGAGCAGCGGTGCGGCCACGAGTTCATGGGAGTGGTCGAGGAGACGGGATCCGCCGTGACGCGGCTGCGCCGGGGCGACGCGGTCGTCGCCCCGTTCGCCTGGGCCGACGGGAACTGCCGCCACTGCCTGGCGGGCCTGTTCACCTCCTGCGCAGCGGGTGGTGTGTGGGGACTGGGCCCTGGTTCGGACGGCGGGCAGGGCGAGGCTGTCCGGGTACCCCACGCCGACGCGACCCTGGTACGGCTACCCGACGAAGCTGTGACCGACCCGGTGCTGTCCCGCTCGGTCCTCGCACTGGCCGACGTGGTGCCCACGGGCCACCACGCGGTGGTGCGGGCCGGCGTCGGCCCCGGAAAGTCGGTGGCAGTCGTCGGCGACGGCGCCGTCGGGCTGAGCGCCGTGCTCGCTGCCCGGCGCGCGGGCGCCGAACGCATCATCGCGGTGGGCAGCCACCGCCACCGGCTCGACCTGGCCCGGCGCTTCGGCGCGACCGACGTCGTGGCCGCCAAGGGGCCGGCTGCGCAGCAGGCAGTCGCCGACCTGGTCGGGCCCGACGCGGTCGACGCCGCCGTGGAGGCGGTCGGCACGACGCAGGCCCTGGACACCGCGATCGCCATCGTCCGACCCGGCGGAACGGTCGGCTGCGTCGGTCTGCCGCACCACGAGCAGACTCCCGACCTGCAGGCGGCCTTCTTCGCCAACATCAGCCTGCGCGGCGGCATCGCCCCCGTCCGCGCCTACCTTCCCGAACTGCTCGCCGAGGTCCTTGACGGCCGCCTCACGCCATCACCGCTCTTCGACTTCTCGGGCGGCCTCGACGACGTGCCCGCCGCCTACGAGGCGATGGCAGGCCGCGCCGCGCTCAAAGCCTGCATTCGGCTCTGAGGCTCCGCGGCCCGACCGCCGCCCCACCCGGCCCTCGGACCTCCAGATACCCAAGGAGAAACAACATGCCGCACCACCTGGCGGGAACGGTCCCGCTGAACGTGACCGGCTTCGAGGACGTCCTCTACCACGAGGACCCCGCCTCAGGCCTGCGCGCCGTCATCGCCATCCACTCCACCGTCCTCGGGCCGGCTCTGGGCGGCACTCGCTGCCACCCCTACCCCACGGTGGCCGCAGCCATGGCGGACGTGACGGCCCTGGCCCGCACCATGACCCTCAAGAGCGCTCTGGCCGGCCTCGACCTGGGCGGCGGCAAGGCCGTCATCATCGCTTCCCCGGAGGACCTGAGCCCGGACAGGCTCAGGGAGTTCGGCAGGTTCGTCGAGTCGCTGGACGGCCGGTACGTCACCGCATGCGATGTCGGCACGACAAGTGCCCACCTGGACGTGGTCGCCGAGGAGACCGGCCACCTGGTCGGCCGCCCCCGCGAGAGCGGAGGCAGCGGCGACAGCGGCGACATGACCGCCTTCGGCGTCCTGCAGGCCATGCGCGCCGCGGCCGCGCACCTGTGGTCATCCCCCGACCTGTCGGGCCGTCACGTCGGCATCGAGGGTTACGGCAAGGTCGGACGCCCGCTCGCCCTGCGGCTGCTGGCCGCCGGTGCCCGCGTATCGGTGTTCGACACCTCACCTCAGGCCTGCGCCGAGGCATCGGACGCCGGCTTCACCGTCCAACCGGACCCGGACCGCCTGCGTGCGGCGGACCTGGACCTCTTCGCCCCCTGCGGAATGGGCCACCAGCTCGAGGCGGAGGCCGTCGGCGCGCTGTCGGCCAGGGTGGTCTGCGGCGCGGCCAACGTCCCACTCGCCGACCCCGACACGGCCCGGGCCCTGCACGACGCAGGCATCGTCTACGTGCCGGACTTCCTGGCCAACGCCGGCGGACTGATCCAGGTCGCCGGCGAACTGTCCGGGTTCGACGATCGACGGGTGACCGGTCGCGTAAGCGCCATCCGCGAGGTGACCGCCGATGTTCTCCGCCTCGCAGACAAGGAGCACTGCACGCCGCTCGAGGCCGCCCAGCGCCTCGCCGCCCAGCGCCTGGCGACGGCGTCCGCGAAGGCGGGGCGGCGATGAGCGCCTGGCCGCACCGTCCTCTCCCCGCCCCGCACCCCCAGGCCAGGCCTGGCACCGTCCGCGAGGCGGTGATCGAAATTCTGCGGCGCAACGACGCACGCGTGATCTTCGGTAACCCCGGCACCACGGAACTGGCCTTCCTGGACGACCTCCCCGGGGACATCCGCTATGTTCTGGGCCTGAACGAGTCCTCCATCACCGCCATCGCCGACGGCTACGCACAGGCCCGCGGCAAGCCCGTCCTGGTGAACCTCCACACCGCCGCCGGACTTGGCAATGCCATGGGTGCCCTGGTCAACGCGCACGCGGCCCGCAGCCCCCTGGTCGTCCTCACCGGACAGCAGGAACGAGCACTGCTGGGCGCGGGCGCGATACTCACCAACCCGGCGCCGGCCCTGCTGCCGCTCGGCGCGGTCAAGCACGCGGAGGAACCGGCCAGCGCCGAGGACGTACCCGCGGCACTGGCACGCGCCTTCCACCTCGCCGCGCTCCCACCCGCAGGGCCGGTGTGTGTCTCCGTGCCCATGGACGACTGGGATCGCCCGTTGCCGGCCGGTGCGTCGCTCACGGCCATAGCCACGCGAGTACGCGGGCAGGCGACCGCCCCCGAGCAAACCGTGGCCGACCTGGCCGACCTCCTGGCCCATGCCGACCATCCGGCGATGGTCGTCGGCCCGGGCGCCGACAGCCCTCGGGCCTTCTGGGCGGTCGCCGAACTGGCGGAACGCCTCGCCGCACCCGTATGGGTCACACCGTATGCCCACCGGATCGGATTCCCCACCGACCGCCCGGCCTTCCAGGGCCAACTGCCGCTGTCCGTCGAGGAGACCTCCTCCGTCCTGGCCCCGCACGATCTCGTCCTGGTCGTCGGCGGCCCGGTCTTCCGCTACATGACGGCTCGAAGCTGGCCCGCCCTGACGTCGTCGACCCGGGTCATCGCCCTGACCGACGACCCCGTGGAGGCGTCCCGCAACATCGCGGGGGAGACGGTCGTCGGCGATGTCGGCCACACCCTTCGCGCCCTGTGCCGGCAGCTTTCCGACCACCGCCCCACCCCCCGGCCCAGCAAGGCCGGAACCCCTCACCAGAATCACACCCCCGGCTACGCGGAGGTCTTCACCGCCCTGCGCGAGATCCTCCCGGCCCAGGGCGTCGTCGTCAGCGAACCGCCCCAGGGCTTCGAGGACCTCTACCGAATCCTTCCCCGCACCCAGCCCGGCTCGTTCTACTTCGCCGCGGCCTGCGGCCTCGGATTCGCCGCCGGCGCGGCCGTCGGCATCGCGTTGGCCGACCACGCACGGCCGGTCGTCGCGGTCCTGGGAGACGGCTCGCTCCAGTACAACCTCCAAGCCCTGTGGACCGCTGCCCAGGAGCGCATCCCCGTCTGCTTCGTCGTCGTCAACAACAGCGGCTACGGCATCCTCCAGGACCTGGCACAGGACCAGGGCTTCAAGTCTCTCCAGGGCATGGAGCTGCCCGGCATCGACATCCCCGCCCTCGCCCGCGGCTACGGCGTGCCCGCGACACGCGTCACCACCGAGCACTCCCGGTTGGTCACCGCTCTGCGCACACCCGTCCCAGCCGGCCCACGGCTGATCGAGGTGGTACTTCCTCCCCCCCGGCGGTGACGCCACCCGCTGACTGTGCAGCTCCGTGGAGCCCGAAATCGCCGAGAGAAGTAGTCAGCGCGATCACCATCCCTTGACGAGCACCCTGACGTACGGATCCTCACGTACCCGGGCATCCCAGGGCCTGTCTGACGCAGAATTTCAGTAGGTTCGCGGAGCCAGGGGACAAGTGAGGCGAGGTCGACTCCGGAGCGGTAGCGGTCGGCGAGTTTGTCGCCGCGGGTGGTGATCGCGCGGAACTGGTTGAGGCGTGAAGAGCAGCGTTCGATGACGTTGCGGGCTTTGCAAAGGTCGCGGTCGACGGTCGGTGGTCTGCCGCCGGCCCGGCCGCGCCGCGGGCGGGTGGCCTTCTGATCGGCCCGCTCGGGGATGACGGTCCGGATGCCTCGCCCGCGCAGTCCACGGCGGATCGCCCGGGACGAGTGCGCCTTGTCCGCGAGGACGGTGTCAGGTCTGCGGCGAGGGCGTCCGGCACCGGCTCGGGCACCCGCGCCTCGCCCGTGACCGTGTCGCAGGCGGTGGAGTCGTTGACGTTGCCCGGCGTGACAACGACGGCCAGGAGCAGGCCCGGCCGTCGCAGGCGAGATGAACCGTGGTGGTCAGCCCTCCGCGCGAGCGGCCCAGCACCTGGCGAGCCGCCGCGCGTGTCGGATCCTCCAGTTCGTCCCCGCCTCCGCTCCCCCTTTTTGCGGGCACCCGGCGGCCTGCTGATGTACCCGGCTGATCGTGGGATCGACCGGCACCGTCCACTCCGCCGCTCCGACGGAGTCGTCCCCCGCCTGGGCCCGCACCAAAAAGGCGGGCCTAGGTCCGAGCTACCGGGCCATCAGCGACATGGAACGAGGGCACAGCCGCACGCCGCGATCCCGTACGCTCGCGGCGCTCGCCGCCGCGCTGAACGTAAGCGTTCAGGAGCGGCGGCGGCAACTGGAGGAAGACGTCCGCGCGCTGCGCCGCGGCGGCACCGCCGCACGCCCAGGGCTGTGCGAACCACCTCGAGCTGTCGCCGACTTCACCGGCCGCGCGGACGAACTGGCGGTGGTACGCCGTGCCACGGCCGACAGCGACCGTGGCGGCCCGGTCCCGGTCGTCCTCGTCCATGAGCAGGCCGGCGTTGGCAAGACCACTCTCGCGCTGCGGGCCCAGGAGGTTCCGTCTGGGGCGATTGCCTCCTCGGACGAGGAGCGGTGTGCGCAGGTGCGGGCGGCACTGCGGGAGCGGCGCTGTCTGTCGGTGCTGGACAACGATGCCGACGAGGCGCAGGTGAGGCCGCTGCTGCCGGGTGCGGGGGGGGGTTCGTGCTGGCGGCCTGCCGGCGGGGCTGAGTGGCTTGGAAGGTTTCCGGCGGCTGGCGCTTGCCCCGCTGACGCCCGAGGAGTCGGCGGGCTTGGCTGCGGGCAATCCGTTGGTGATGCTCGTGGCCGTGTTCTGAGCTCGTGACTGCCGCCTGTAGAGCCGGCTGGTGGCTCCTGCCGCCAGCGGCGGCTGAGTGCGCGAGTGTTCGGTGTCATCCCGTCAGACGCTGCACCGCGTCACATCAAGACTTATCGCCAGAAATACTCAAGAATAGGCGGTAATGCGGGTCAAGTGCTGAGGTAGGGCCACCGTGGGAGTGATCCAGAACTATGCAGAAGCCGCGCTCCCCTTCTGTCTGGCGGCCCGCCGCCAGGTGGGCAAGCTACGCCTCGACCTCCATCGCTCGCAGCGGCATCTGCGACACGCCGATCGACGAAGGTTCAGATCGCGGACATCCTCAAGACCGCCCTCTGCCGAACTTCCGCTCCCCTGACCGGCCCCTTTGCTCGCCGGCATCCTGGGAAGCTAGGAGCGCCCCACAGTGATCGACTTCCTCGACCGCAACATCTTCGGCCCCCACCCCGAGCTGCTCATCTTCATCACCGTGGCCCTGGGCTTCCTTCTCGGCCGGATCCGCTACCGGACCATCGCCCTGGGCTCGGTCACCGGGTGCCTCGTGGCCGGACTGCTGCTGGGCGCCCAGTTCAAGGTCGACATCGACGACACGGTGAAGAACCTGTTCTTCACGCTGTTCCTCTTCGCCCTTGGTTACAAGGTGGGCCCCCAGTTTTTCCGTGGCCTGCGCAGCGGCGGCGTTCCGCAGGTGGTGAACGCGCTCGTCGTCTGCGTGACCGGACTCCTGGTGTCCTGGGGCTTCGCCGTCCTGCTGGACTACGGGCCCGGGCTGTCGGCCGGGCTCCTTGGCGGCGCCCTCACCCAGTCCGCCGTGATCGGTGTCGCACAGGATGCCATCGGCAATCTGCCGGGCCTGTCCGCCTCCCAGGTCAAGGCCGAGGAGAACCTGGTCGCCGTCGGCTACGCCGTCACCTACCCCCTCGGCACGATCCTCTGCGCACTTCTCCTGGCCGACGTACTGCCCCGTCTCTACCGGCGCGACCTGGCGCAGGAATCGGCCCAGCTCGCCGAAGAACTCGACACACCCGACGACGACCCGGACCAGGCCGAGGGCTACTACGAGGTGGTCCTGCGCGCCTACCGCCTCGACCATCCCGAACTGGCCGGCCGGACCATCGGCGACTTCGAGCGGCAGCAGGAGGAACTCGGCCGCAGGATCTACCTCACCCGCATCCGCCGCGACGGACAGATCATCGACCACACCCAGGAGACGGTCCTGCGCCAAGGCGACGTGCTTGCCGTGAGCGCGCTGCGCGGCTCCCTCACCGACTTCGACCCCCGATCCCACCTCGGGGCGGAGACCGACGACGTCGGACTCCTCGGTTACCGCACCGAGACCCTGCACGTCGTCGCCTCGAACAAGGACCAGCTGGGCAGGACCGTCGCGGAACTGCGGCGCGAACCCTTCATGACCGGCGTCTTCCTGGACCGCTACTACCGGGCGGGAACACAGTTCCCCTACCGCCTGTCCACCACGCTCGAACACGGCGACACCCTCGTCCTCACCGGCCCCCTCCGCCTTGTCGAACCGGCGGTCAAAGCCATCGGCAAGCCGGTACCCACCTCCTACGCCACCGACATGCTGTGGGTCGGCCTCGGCGTCTTCCTCGGCGGCTGCGTCGGCATCCCCGCCCTGACCCTCTCCGGTGTACCCATCTCCCTGTCCACCTCCGGCGGCGCCCTCATCATGGGCCTCGTCTTCGGCTGGATCCGCGGCAAGTACCCGACCTTCGGCAACGTCCCACCGGGCGCCCAATGGTTCATGGACACCCTCGGCCTGTGCCTCTTCGTCGCGGTCGTCGGCATCAACGCCGGACCCAGCTTCACCAGCGGACTCTCCAGCGCCGGCTGGGGACTGCTGCTGTGGGGCGCCGCCGCCACCATCGTCCCGCTCCTCGTCGGCTTCCTCGTCGGCCACTACATCCAGAAGATCCGCTTCCCGGTCCTCATGGGCGTCCTCGCCGGCGGACAGACGACGACCGCCGCGATCGGAGCCGTCAACGAACAGGCACGCTCCCAGATCCCCACCCTCGGCTACACCATTCCCTACGCCGTGGGCAACGTGCTCCTCACCATCTGGGGAGCGGTCATCGTCATCCTCCACCACTGACGCGAGGACACCGCCGTGCCCAGGACCCGTTTCACGCGCGAGGAGATCCGCTCCTTCGCGCAGCTGTCACCGTTCGAGCTCAAGGACAAGTTCATCGAGGTGGCCCGGGGGCGCAGGAGAGTCGGCCGTACGCCGGCCTTCAGATCCACCGGGTTGCCGAGAGGAACGGCCTCGACGTCAGGAAGATGCGGGAACTCGTCGCGGACCACACCGGCGGCCGAGTCCTGGGCTTCATCGGTGGGCCCCGGGAGAACGCCCTCGCCCTCGACGTCGCTCTCAAGGCGCTGACAGGAGTCCGACGTCCGCCGACGCGCTGCCCAGCGGCCGTCGCGCCCCGTCACGGAGTCGGCCCTCGGCCGGGGACCCCGCGCGTGGCACCCGCATCCGCCGAGCGCTACCGGCGAGCGGTGCCGGCGGTCGCCTCCTCGCTGCCGGCTGGGTCCTGGGTGGCCGGAGCGGCGGGCGAGGCGGGCACGCGGACCGGTCCGGCGTCCGTAGAAGGCGTCGGCACCACCGGGTCGGGACGGTGCCGGCCGAGATGGTGAAAGAACAGGTTGAGCACGACGGCGCTGAGGGTGCCGAGCATGATGCCGCTCTCGAAGAGCGCCCGCAGCTGGCGGGTCGGCATGTGCTCGGCGAACTGCGGGAACGCGGTGGGCAGGAAACCGATGCCCAGACTGGCGGCAACCAGGATCGTATTGCGGGAGTCGGTGAGGTCGGTCTGCCCGAGGATGTGGAACCCGACCACCGCGATGGTCGAGAAGAGCACGATCGTCGCCCCGCCGAGGACCGGCGCCGGCATGGCCGAGACGACCGCCCCCACCTTGGGCACCAGACCGAGCACCAACATGATCACGCCGGACCCGGCGACGATCCAGCGCGATTTCACCCGGGTGAGCTGGAGCAGGCCGATGTTCTGCGAATACACCGTGGTCGGGAAGGAGTTCAAAAGCCCTCCGAGCACGGTCGCGACCCCGTCGGCGCGCAGGGCGCGGGTGATGTCCGGGCCCTCGACTTCGCGGCCGGTGATCTCACCGATCGCGAAGAACTGCCCAATCGACTCCACCGCGATGATCACCATGACCAGCACCACGGCGAGGACGGCGAGGAGGTCGAAGCGGGGCGCGCCGTAGTGGAACGGTGCCGTCATCCCGAACCAGCCGGCCTCGCCGATACCGGAGAAGTCCGTTTTCCCGGCGGCCGCCGCCACCGTCGTCCCCGCGGCCAGGCCGATCAGGACGGCCAGGGTCGCGACGAAGCCGCGCGCCACCTTCGTCAACAGCAGGATCACCGCCAGGGTGACACCTGCCAGCCCGAGGTGGCTCAGGGTGCCGAAGGTGGGGGCCGAGGGGTCGCCGCCACCGACCTGCCGGGCCGCCACCGTCATCAGGGTGATGCCGACAACCGTCACGATCGTCCCGGTTACCAGCGGCGGGAAGAACCGCACGAGGCGCGAGAACACCGGTGCGACGAGGAACAGCGCCAGGCCGGCGGCGATCACCGCGCCGAAGATCGTCGGCAGGCCGGCCGTCGCGCCGCCCGCCGCGAGCCCGACGGAGACCAGGGAGGGCACGGCGGCGGTGGACATGCCCTGGACGACCGGCAGCCGGATGCCGATGCCGGGCAGGCCCACGGCCTGGAGCAGCGTCGCGATACCGCACGCCAGGAGCGAGGAGTTGACCAGGCGCGCCACGTCGTCGGGCGGCAGGCCGATGCCCTGGGCCACGAGCAGGGGCATCACCACCGCACCCGCGTAGAACGCGAGGACGTGCTGCAGACCGAGTAGCCCGAGGCGCCAGAGGGGCGGGACCTCCTCGACCGGGTCGGAGGGCTTCGGGTATGTCTTCCTGCCGGTGTCCGTCGTCAGCATGAGAGGGCTCCCTGAAAAGTGTGGTCCGTGGCGTCGGCGCGACGCGTGAGCGCGGCCGCGTGCTCCCGCGCGTGGGCGTACAGCTCTTCCTCGTCGATCCGGGTGCACCGGCCGTCCTCGAAGACCACCTCGCCCGCGACGATCGTCATCACGACGTCGGAGGACTGCGCGGTGTGGACGAGATGCGCGTCGAGGCGGTTCACGGGGGTGTGGCGGGCCGTGCTCGACACGTCGACGACGGCCAGGTCGGCCGGTGCGCCCGGTGCGATGAGGCCCGCGCCCGGTGCCGCCCCGGTGCAGCGTGCGCCGCCGAGCGTCGCGGCGGTCAGCGCGTCCTCGCAGCACACCGACGCAGGGTCGAGGGTGGCCAGGCGCTGTGTGAACAGCATCTGCCTCATCACCTCGAACATGTCCTGCCTACCGCCCGCGCACGGACCGTCCGTCCCGAGCGCCACGGTCGCCCCGGCGGCGCGCAACGCGGCCAACGGCATCGATCCCGAGGCCAGAGAGGCGTTGGAGACCGGGTTGTGGGCCACGCTCGCACGGCGTGCGCCGACCGCCGCGATCTCCTCCTCGTCGAGCCAGACGGCGTGGGCGAGGGTCGCACGCGTGTCGAGCAAGCCCTCCCTCTCCAGCCAGGCGACCGGACGGATGCCGTAGGCGACGAGGTAGCTTTCGGGGTCCTTCGCCCCCTCGCTGCAATGTGTGTGCCAGCGGACGCCGGCCCCCCGGGCCTGTTCGACGGCGCCGTGAACCAGGTCCTGATCGCCGTAGGACAGGTTGAGGGGGGCGGGCCAGACCTGGACACGGGAGCCGGCCGGGCGGGAAGCCAGACACTCGGCGGTGATCCTCAGCTCCTCGGCGGTGGAGTACCTGTACAGGGCGGTCGGCAGGCCGCGGGATTCCGCGACGGCCGTACGGTCGCCGAGCATGCCCCGGGCCACCGCGCCGCGCAGCCCGATCTCCTCGATGGCGTCGGCCACCGCGAGGACCGTCTCGGTGTCCGTCGGTGCGTAATGGTGGTCGACGACGGTCGTGATGCCCGCCCGCGCTGCCTCCGCCGCTCCGAGCCGGACGGCGACCCGGGCGTCCTGCGGGGTGACGGCGATGGCGTATGGCCACATGAACGTGCGCAGCCACGGCCAGATCGCTATGCCGTCGCCCAGACCGCGGGCGAGTGACTGGAACAGGTGGGTGTGCGCGTCGGTGAAGCCCGGCAGCACGGCCCTGCCGGTGCAGTCGATGTGACGGCGGGCGCGGAACGTGCGCCGCACTGTTGCTGCGGGGCCGACGGCCACGATCCGCCCGGCGGCGACGGCGACCGCGCCGTCCTCATGAATGACCGTGCGGCCGGTGTTCTCGGGATCGGGTGTCAGGACGTGGCCGCCGGTGAGCAGCAGGTCGCAGTCGTGGGGTGCGGCGGACGCGTCAAGGGGCGGGGACGGCATGGCGGAGCTCCTCGTGGCTACAGGACGGTGGGAGGGAGAGCGGTGCGGGGGAGCGCCGGGACGTGGGGACCGCCACCGGCGGAGCGGTGCAGGGGAGCCGGTCGGAGCCGGTCGGTCCGCTCCGCGCGGTCGTGGGCCGTCCGGAGCGGACCGCCCGGGCCTCCTGCCGCGGGGGGGGCGACCCGTGGCAGGATGAGTCGTCAGTCCCCGAAGTTCGCGGCGATGCGCTGCCGCAGGTAGTCCGCTGCTGTGACGGGCGCGTGGACGCCGTCCGGGTCCGTGATGAGGGCGCTTCCGTCTGCCTGCGCGAAATAGGCGATCGAGTAGCGCGGGCCGAGATCGCCGTCCGGGTGCGGCGGGGCGACCCGGTGGAAGTTGGACGGCAGCCGGTCGCCGCTCCAACGCGCCAGCATGTCACCGATGTTGCAGGTGATCAGGGACGAACGGGCCGGGACCGGGGTCCAGCGGCGCTCCCCGGCCTCGCGGCCCGGGCAGACCTGCAGCCCTTCCTGGCCTTCGCGCTGGAAGAGCAGGGTGAGGCAGTCGAAGTCGGTGTGGGCACCGGCACGCCAGGAATTGTCGGCCGTGGCGCGGACCGCCGCCTCACGGCTCGTCGCGTAGTAGTGCAGCAGGCGCAGGGTGGACTGGTGGTCCGGGGCCGACGGATCGTGCCGTGCGGCGAAGAACCCCCGGGGCAGGCCGAGCCGGTCGGCGAAGCAGCTCAAGACGCGCATGGCCAGGTCGTGACAGCGGGCCTCGAAGGAGAGCAGGGTGGCCCGGAAACCGGCGAGTTCGGATTCCCGGGGCCACATGCCGGCCATGCGCGGGCGGGTGAGCTGGAAGGACTCCTTCTCGTCCGGAGTGCCGGTGGACGGCCGGACCTGGCTGCGGTACTCCCAGCCCGCGTTGCTCCCCGGCCGCAGGGCCTGCCCCGCCTTCACCTCGGGCGGGAGCGCGAAGTAGGCGCGGGCGGCCGCGAAGGCGGCGTCGGTCTCGTGCCGGTCGATGCCGTGACCGCTCAGCTGGAAGAAGCCGAGCTCCGTGGCCGCCTGCCACAGTTGGTCGGCGATCTCGGAACGCCGGTCGTCGAAGTCACCGAGGTCGATGACCCGGATCTCGCGCTCGGCCATCCCGCCGTTGTCCGCGCCCATCTCCCGCTCCCTGGCCAGTTCGGCCTCGGCGGTCAGGGCGGCGGTGCCGCTGGGAGCGGGGGACCCCGGCATGCTGTCGGTGTGCGTGTTCAACGTGGTTCTCCCTGTGGAAAGCCACACGGCCGACCCCTGGGACGCCGTCCGTGCGAGCGGGTGAACGAAGCGCGGTCACCGCCCCCGGCGCTTCCACCGACCTGGGCCACGGACCCGGTCGGGCACGGTCGCCACGGCCTTGCTGCCGCAGACGTCGTGAGCTGGCAGCCGGTTCTCGGAGCGGGAGGCACCCCGACCGGGGAACCGGCTGCGCGATGCGGAGAGTCTGGCGCGCACGTGTTTCAGGCACGCGACACGAGATGACGGTGCTGTAACCGTGAGCCGGGCTCAGCGACGACACGGCTCACGGCCTTCCCGACTCGCGCCACCGGCCCCGACCCAGGGATTCACGGCCGGCCGGTGGGCCCTCCCGCTCGACGGACACCGGGCACCCGTCCGCCGAGTCGTCTTGGGCCGGGCCGCGGGCGGCGCCGACGAGTACCCGCCTCATGATGATCCCCTCCGTTCCACCGGCCCGGGGGTCCGGCTCCCACTGACCTGAGTCGGAGATTCGCCGGAGTGCGCCGGGGAACACTCGATCATGGAAGTGTCCCCGCGGTTGCGGATCGCCCCGGACACCGTCCGCACCTGGCGACGCCGTCTCCTCGAACGGGGCCTGGACGGCCTGTGCGACGACCCGCGTCCGGGCGTCCCGCGCGAGATCACCTACGCGGACGTCGAGCGGGTCATCGTCACCCGGCCCCGCACCACGGCGGCGGTGGCGGTGGTGCGCGGCTGCTCGCGGACCACCGCGCCGACGAGGACGGCGCGCTCGTACCGGAGCGGTGGGCGGGGGATCTCCCACCGACCAGGCCGGAACCCGGTGATCGCGTGCGGAGGACGGACGTCTACCATCCGGCACGGACGGCTGACGGACGCCGGACGGGAACCGCTCGGGAGGAACGCAGGAATGTGGCCACGGGTGAACGGCATGCGGGCACTGGAACTGGGCACGGCCGGTGAGATGCGGGAGCGGCTCAACTCCCTCGTCCTGGCCGGCAGGAAGACCGCCACCACCGGGCTGCTGGCGGAATACGTCGAGGAGACCGAGGGGCTGGAGTTCGAAGGCGAACGCCTGGCGCTCCTCGACAACGACGGACACGGAGTCGCCACGATCGAGATCACCCGCGTCCAGGTCACCCCCTTCGCCGGCGTCCCGTGGGAACACGCCGCCGCCGAAGGAGAAGGCGACCGGTCACTCGACGAATGGCGGGCCGGACACCAGCGCTTCTGGGAATCCATCGGCACCCCGGTCGGCCAGGACACCCCACTGGTGTGCCTGCGCTTCCGGCTCGTCACGTCACCGTGACACCGCAGGGGTGCCGCCAACGCGCCACCATGGATGCCGCCCATCGTGCTGAGGTGCGTGACGGTACCGGGCGCGTCGTCGTGCCCCCGGCATGCCGGAGCACCGGTGAGGTCGCACCCTGTTCCCTCGCCGTGAACAGCCGGTCGCGAACCGCAGCTACACCTCGGTGACCTCGTCCTGTCAGCTTTCCTGCCGCCGCCGACGCCCGGGCAGGGGCGGCGGGCCCGGCCTCCCCCGCTGCCGGCGGTGGCCGAACAGGCGGCGGTTCTTCTTCGCCTGCGCTTCGGCTGCTCCCGGGCCGCGGCTTCGCGTTCCTTTCGGCGCTTGCGGGCCTGCTCCGCATGTACCACGTACAGGCGGTCGCCGTCGGGGGTGTCCCGTGCCTCCGTCGGCGGCTGCCACTCGTCGTGCCCGAGCCTGCGCCACACCTTCCCCGCCGCCCCGCCTGGTCGAGGGTGTGGCGGGCGGTCAGGCGTCGGGCGGGGTGTGTCGCTGGAGGCGCCGCGCGGCCTCCCGGCGGCGGCGCTGCTCGGCGATGTCCACCACGGGGGCGGAGAGCATCAGGGCCCGTGTGTAGGGGTGCCGCGGCTCACTGGTGACGGTGCGGGCGTCGTCCGCCTCGACGAGGTTCCCGTCGCGGATCACCGCCACCCGGTGGCTCATGAACCGCACCACCGACAGGTCGTGGGTGACGAAGAGGTAGGCCACCCCGGTCTCCTCCTGGATCTCCAGGAGGAGGTCCAGGACGGTGCGCTGGGTGGTGAGGTCGAGGGCGGACACCGGCTCGTCGCAGATGACCAGCCGCGGGCGCAGGGCCAGCGCGCGGGCGATGGCGACGCGCTGGCGCTGACCGCCGGAGAACTCGCGGGGCAGGCGGTACGCGGCGTCCGCGGGGAGGCGGACGCGTTCCAGCAGGTCGCCGACCCGGCCGCGCGCCTCGCGGATGTCGACGCCTTGGCCGAGCAGGGGCTCGGCGAGGATGTCGCCGATGGTGAGGGACGGGTTCAAGGAGGTGTAGGGGTCCTGGAAGACGACCTGGAGGTCGCGGCTCAGCGCGCGGCGGCGGGCGGCGCCGGCCTGGTCGAGGCGCTCTTGGGCGAAGAGGACGCTGCCGGAGCGGACGGGGACGAGCCCGAGGATCGCGCGGCCGATGGTGGTCTTCCCCGAGCCGGACTCGCCGACCAGGCCGAGGGTCTCCCCCTCCCGGATGTCGAGGGAGACGCCCTTGAGTACCTCGGTGTGCGGTGCGCGACGGCTCCGGCCGGGAAAGGAGACCCGCAGGTCCCGCACCCGGAGGAGGACGTCCTCGTCGGGGACGGTCGCTTCGGCGGGGGCGGTGGCGTCGGCGACGGTCATGCGGGGGTGCTCCTCACCTCTCGGGGCTGCCAGGGGGCCCGCGCCGGCGCGTTGTCGAGGACGGCGTCGAGCAGGGTGCGGGTGTAGGGCGCCCGGGGCGCGTGGATGACCTGTTCGGCGCTGCCGGTCTCCACCACGCGTCCCGCGCTCATCACGGCGACCCGGTCGCACAGGTCCGCGACGACGCCGAGGTTGTGGGTGACCAGGAGCACGCCGAGGCCGCGGTCCTTCTGCAGCCGCCGCAGCAGGTCGAGCACCTCCGCCTGGACGCGCACGTCGAGGGCGGTGGTGGGCTCGTCGGCGATGAGGAGTTCGGGGTCGCAGGACATCGCGCCCGCGATCAGGACGCGCTGGGCCATGCCTCCCGAGATCTCGTGGGGGTACAGGCGCATCACACGTTCGGGGCGTGGGATCTCCACCAGGCGCAGCAGGTCCACGGCGCGGCGGGTGGCCTCCCCGCGGGAGATCCCGAGGACGTGGCGCATCGGTTCGGTGAGGTGGCTGCCGATGGTGAAGGAGGGGTCGAGGTTGCTCATGGGCTCCTGCGGCACGTAGGCCACGGTGCCGCCTCGCAGGGCGCGGTGCGCGCGCTCGGGAAGACCGACGAGCTCCTGTCCCGCGAGGGTGATGCTGCCGCCGCCGACGTGTCCGCCGTCGGGCAGGATGCCGAGCACGGCGAAGGCGGTCTGGGTCTTCCCCGAGCCGGACTCGCCCACGAGGCCCACGATCTCACCGGCGCGCACGTCGAGGTCTACGCCGTGCACGACCTCCTTGTCGGTGCCGTCCGGCCGCCGGTAGGCGACGGTTAGCCCGCGCACCGAGAGCAGGGCGGAGCGGCCGGAGGGCGCCGGCGCATCGAGCACGGCGGAGCCGGCGGACGCCGGGGAGCCGGCCGGGCCGGCCGGGCCGGCCGGCGCCGGGGCGGCGGGAACGCGACGGGCCCGGCGGGGCCGCGCCGATGCCCCGTCGCGTTCCTCCAGGCTGTCGCGCAGGGCTCCGGCGAACAGGACGAGGGCCCCGTTGGTCAGTCCCAGGGCGAGGCCGGGCCACAGCATCAGCAGCGGCGCGCGCTGGATGTTCTGGAACGCCTCGTTGAGCATCGCACCCCAGGTGGGGGCCGAGCCGCTGCCGATGCCGAGGAACTCCAGACCGGCCTGGAGGCCGATGGCGATGCCGGCGACGAGCGCCACCTGGATGATGACCGGGCCCCGCACCACGATCAGGACGTGGCGGGCGACGATGCGCGGGTCCGACAGCCCCGACACCTTGGCGGCGTCGATGTAGAGCTCCGCCCGGACGCCCGTGACGATGCCGCGGACGAGGCGGAAGAAGCTCGGCGCCGCGAGCACCCCCAGCACGACCATCAGGGCCCAGACGTTGGGGCCGAGGACGGCGCGGGAGGCGAGCAGCACCACCATGGCGGGCAGGGCCATGACGAGGTTGACGACCCAGTCGGCGGCGGAGTCGAACCAGCCGCCGCGGTAGCCCGCGTAGAGGCCGGAGGGCACGCCGAGGAGGAGGGCGATGCCGAGGGCGATCAGCGCTCCGCCGAGGGTGCTGCGGCCGCCGTGGAGAAGGCGGGAGAGGATGTCGCGGCCCGCGGAGTCCGTGCCCAGCGGGTGCGCGCCGCCGGGAGCGGCGAAGGCGTTCCCGAGCGAGGAGGCGGCGGGGTCCTGGGGTGCGAGCAGGGGCGCCAGGACCGCGGCGACGACCAGGAGCAGCAGCACGGCGGCGGAGCACGCGCCGAGCGGGTTGCGCAGGAGTGGTCCGACGACGCCGCGCCGCGCGGGCGGCGGCGGGTCGGCCGGGAGGCTCTCGGTCATGAGGTCCTCACCTTCGGGTTGAGCCAGGCGATCACGATGTCGACCAGGAGGTTGATCAGGACGACACCGATCACGGTGAGCATGACGAGGGCCATGATCACGGGGATGTCGCCGCGGACGGTGTAGGTGACGGTCATGCTGCCGATGCCGGGGAGGCCGAAGATCTGCTCGACGATCACGGCGCCGCCGAGCAGGCCGACGAACTGCATGCCGAGGACCGAGAGAGCGGGCGCCGACGCGTTGCGCAGGACGTGCCGGAGCACGATCCGGGAGAACGGCAGGCCGCGGGCGCGCAGGGTGCGGACGTAGTCCTGCCGCAGCACGTCGATCACGGCGCCGCGCACCTGTTGCGAGACGCCGGCCACGGAGGCCACCGACAGGGACAGGACCGGCAACGTGATGGTGGAGAGCCAGCCGGCGGGCGATTCGGTGAACGCGGTGTACCCGATGGCGGGGAACCAGTTCAGCTCGACCGCGAGGACCAGGACGACGACCAGCGTCACCAGGAAGCCGGGGAGGGCGTAGCCCACGACGCCGAGGATCTGCACGAAGCGGTCGACGGGGCCGCGCCGGACGCCCGCCCAGACGCCGAGCAGGAACGACACGACGGTGGTGACGAGGGTGACGCTCAGCATCAGACTGGCGGTGACCGGCAGCCGTCCGGTGACGGCACGGCCGACGTCCTCGCTGGTGAACCAGGAGGTGCCCAGGTCGCCGCGGGCGGCGTGGGCCAGCCAGTCGGCGTACTGGGCCAGGACCGGCCGGTCCAGGCCGAGGGCGGCGTTCCTGGCGTCGACGGCGGCCTGGTCGGCGCCTTGGCCGAGGAGCTGCCGGCCGACGTCCGTGTCGGAGATCGACAGCAGCAGGTAGGAAAGGAAGGAGACGACGACCAGGAGCAGGGCCCCCGACGTGAGCCTGCGGGCGATGAAGTTCAGCATGGCACTCGGTATCCGTGACCGGCCGCCGGGGGGCGGACCGGGTGGCCCGCCCCCTGGAGCTGTCTCACTCGGCGGGGGCGTAGTTGTAGATCGACGGGACGGCCATGCCGGACTGGGGAGTGATGTCCACACTGCCGTCCGACACGTGCAGGTAGGTCATGCGGTAGAACGGCACGAACCAGCCCTGCTCCACGAGGTGCCGGTTCAGCTCCCGCGCGGCCTGTTCCGCCTTCTCGCCCGTGCCGGTCTGGACCGCGGGGATCAGCTCGCGCACGGTGGAGTCGCTGGTGCCGAACATGTTGAAGGCGCCGGGGGTGACCAGCTCGTTGACCACGACCCAGTCGGACGCGGACTGGCCGATGTTCATGACCATGCCGGAGTAGGCGCGGTCGGTGAACACCTTCTGGATCGCCGAGCCGCCGTCGAGTTCGTCCCAGACCAGGTCGACGCCGACGGCCTTGAGGTCGGTGGTGAGCGAGGAGGCGAGGGCGTCGTTGACGATCGCGCTGATCCGGGGGAGCTTCAGGGTGAAGCCCTTGGCATAACCGGCCTCCTCGAGCAGTTCCTTCGCCTTGGCCGGGTCGTGGGCGTAGTGGGTGTCCAGCGCTTCGTCGTAGCCCTCGGTGTCCGGGCCGAAGACCTGGCTGGTGACCTTGCCGCGGTTCTGGCGGATGGCGCTCAGCATGGTCTCGCGGTCGATCGCGTAGTTGAGCGCCTGGCGGACGCGGGGCTCCTTCAGGGCCGGAGTCAGCTTCCCGTCGCGGTCGAAGAGCAGCAGCCCCTGGAAGTCGAACTCCTGCTTCTCCGTCTTGATCCCGGGGTGGGACTCGATGCTGACCTGCTGGTCGGCGGTCTGCAGGAGGGCCGCGTTCACCTGCCCGGTCTTCAGGCCGTTGGTGACCGCCGTCTCGTTGTCGAAGAAGCTGATCGTGATGGTGTCGTACGGGAGCCGTTCGCCCCAGTAGTCCTTGTTGCGCTCGTAGACCCACTTGGTGCCGATGGTGGTCCTCGCCTTGTCGAGACGGTAGGGACCGGTGCCGTCGGGTGTGGTCTTGAGGCTGTCGGCCTTCTTGAACTTCGCCGGGTTCGCCATCAGTCCGGCCGCGTCGCTCAGGTAGAAGAGCATGGCGGGGTTGGGCTGCTTGAGCTTCAGCGTGACGCGGGTGTCGTCGACGACGCGCACCGACTCCAGGTCGTTCAGCCATTTCGCGTCGGCGCCGCCGCCCGTCCTGAAGCGCTCCATGTTCGCCTTGACCACGGCCGCGTCGAAGGCCGTGCCGTCCCCGAACTTCACGTCCTTGCGCAGCGTGAGGCTGAGCTCGGTGCGGTCGGCGTTGTAGTCCCATTCGGTGGCGAGCATCGGGCTGAAGTCGCCGTCCGGTTCCCGCTTGACGAGCGTGTCGTACGTCGCCTGGAAGAAGGGCAGGGCGCTGCCGACGGCCTGTGAGGGGTCCAGGCTCTGCGGGAAGGTCAGGGTGGCGATGTCCAGGGTCGACGAGCCGGCGTCCTGAGGGCCGGAGCCGGTGCATCCCGCGAGGGCGAGGGTGGCCGCCACGCAGGCGGCGACGGCACCGCTTCGGGTGGATCTGCTCATGAGGTTCGCTCCGTATGGAGGGCGGCCGGACAAGGGGTCCCGGCCGAGATTGGCGGTGAGCTTACATGCGGAACCGACCAGTTGGTAGGTCTTTCCGCCGGTGGAACCGACCAGTTGGTAAGTTCAGGTGGCGCCGTGCGCGGCGACCGTTCGGGCCTGCCGGCCCGGGCGCCGTCGGGCGCGGGGCCGTAACGTGCTGTGCGACGGCCCGCCCAGGGCGGGCGCATCGGCCGCGCAGTGCCCCGACGACAGCAGGAGACCGCAGAGTTGAGCGACCCCTCCGAGACCGAGCATGTGCCGTCCCGCTCCCCCAAGGGCGAGCGCACGCGGGCCCGCATCCTCGACTCCGCGACCGAGCTGTTCTCCCGCTCCGGCTTCAACGCCGTGTCGCTGCGCGACATCGCGGCGCACGCCGGACTGTCCCACGTCGGGCTGCTGCACCACTTCCCCGGCAAGGACGCCTTGCTGCTGGACGTGCTCAGACGCCGTGACGGGATCGACGCGCAGTCGGTCTTCCCCGGCATCACCCACCCGGGCACCCCCGAACCCGCCCCGGGTGAGCGGCTGCACAGGCTGATCGGTCTGGTGGTGCGCAACAGCCGGACGCCCGGGCTGGTCGCCCTCTACGCGAAGTTGTCCGCCGAGGCCACCGACCCCGGGCATCCCGCTCATCACTACTTCCAGGAGCGCTACCGCGTTCTGCGGGAGGAGGCGACCGTCCTGGTCCGGGCCCTGCAGGCCGAGGCCGTCCCGCCTGTCCAGGGCGACCCGGAGGTCACGGCCCGGCAGTTGCTGGCACTGCTGGACGGTCTGCAGGTCCAGTGGCTGCTGGACCCGGAGTCGGTGGCGATGGAGGAGCTGGTGACCGACTTCCTGCGCCGGCTCGGCCTCTGTTCCGCGAACGGGGCGCGGGAGAACGGGATCAGCGGGTGAGGGACGAGAGAACCGCATCGGCCATGCTCCGGTGCCCGGCCGTATTGGGATGGAACCCTGCCCCTTCCGCGGTGTCCGTCGGCTCGATCCAGCGCACCCCCGCCGGCTTGCACACGTCGTGCCCGACGGACGGGCCGTAGGTGTCCACGTAGGTGGCTTCGTGCGCGCCGGCCCGCTGCGCCAGCATCGTGTTGAGCTGCTTCTCCTTGTCCCTGATCCAGGGGAAGTCGCCGGTGGCGAGCGGCACCGTCGCCCGGCAGGCCGTGCCGTCGTCGGGGAAGAGCGTCGGGTACCCCACGAGGAGCACCTTCGCCTGCGGGGACCGGGAGTGGATCTGCTGGAGGATCGCGTCGATCCTCGGCGCCGTGCCGTTGATGCGGGTGCCGATCTGGTCGGTGCCGAACAGGGTGTAACTCTGCTTGCAGGGCGAGCCGTTGGGGGCCACGTAGCCCAGGACCACACAGCGCGTGATCACACCGGTCAGGTCCAGGTCGTTGCCGCCGATGCCCAGGGTGACCAGGGTCGTGTCGGGGCGCAGCGCGTCGAGCTGCGGCGGCGCCGACTCCTGGCTTGCCGTCATGTGCGCGGTGGCGGCCCCCGCGCAGGTCACATCGGTGAACGAGGACGCGCCGACCGCTGCGGCCACCAGGGACGGGTAGTTGTTCGACGAGCGTCCGCAGGCCGTGTCGGTCTGCACCGGAACGCCGGGGCCGGAGCTGAAGGAGTCGCCGAGCGCGACGTAGCGGACTTCTTCGGCCACCTGCCCGGCGGCGCGGGTTTCCGCGGGCGCCGCGGAGACGGCGGGGGCCGCTGCGGCCAGGAGCGCGACGGCAGCGGCGGCCGCGAGTGCGGCGCGCGTCGCCGGACGGGAGGTGCCGGGGCCGCCCGGGAGCGCGGCGGGGTGCTGATCGGAGGCGGGCATGACCGTTCCTCGTTTCGCGAGCAGGAGAGGGGACGCCCGGCCGCGGGACGTGGTTCCCGTCCCGGGACGGCGCGGCTCGAGCGCGAAAACCGTAAGATGATCGGTTTCCGGGCGTCAATAGGTGCGACCGGAGGTGAATGGGCGCCTGTCGCACCGGGACAGGACGGCGCAGCGGTCGTCCTTGACAGCGAAAACCGATCAACTTACGGTTTTCGGATCGGCGGGGCCGCCGCCGCGGTCCGGACGGCCTCGCCCGTGCCGGCGATCGGCCGGCACAGCCTTGCGCACGCCGGACCGCGCGCCTGACCGCACACCGGACGGCACGCCGTCGGCACGCCGGACCGTTACCCGTCTCCCGATCCCCGGTAGGTACGTCCATGACCTCACAGGCTTCCCCCGACCCGGCCGTGGAGCCGGCGCCGACCCGGCTCTCCCTCGCCGAGAAGGCATCGCTGACCAGCGGCGCCGGTGACTTCGTCACGACCGCCCTGCCCTCCGCGGACATACCGGCGGTCCCCATGTCCGACGGCCCGCACGGACTGCGGCTGCCCAAGGAGAGCGGCGACGGCGGGCAGCTGGACCTGCACAGCGCGGCACCCGCCACCTGCTTCCCGCCCGCCGTGGCGCTCGGCAGCAGCTGGCACCCGGAGCTGGTCCACGAGGTCGCCGGCGCCATCGCCGCGGAGGCGACCGCCCACGGGGTGCGCGTCGTGCTGGGCCCGGGCGTCAACATCAAGCGATCGCCGCTGTGCGGACGCAACTTCGAGTACTTCTCCGAGGACCCGCTGCTCTCCGCCGAACTGGGCGGGGCCATGGTCCGCGGGCTGCAGGAGGCGGGCGTCGGGGCGGCGCTCAAGCACTACGCGGCCAACAACCAGGAGACCGACCGCATGCGGGTCAGCGCCGACATCGACGAGCGCCCGCTCCGTGAGATCTACCTGCGGGCCTTCGAGCGCATCGTCCGCCGCGACCGACCGTGGTCCGTGATGGCCTCCTACAACGCGGTCAACGGCGTCCCCCTGTCGCAGAACACCCGCCTGCTCACGGACGTGCTGCGCACCGAATGGGGCTTCGACGGCATCGTCATGTCCGACTGGGGCGCGGTGCGCGACCGGGTCGCCGCGCTGCGCGCGGGGCTCGACCTGCAGATGCCGGGCACCGGCGGGCGCACCGACCGGGAGATCGTCGCCGCGGTCGAGTCCGGCGACCTCGACGAGTCGGTGCTCGACGCCGCCGTGGAACGGCTCGTCCGCTTCGCCCGGCGCGCGGCGGACGGGGCGCGCACGGCCCGGGGGACGTTCGACGCCGAGGAGCACCACCGGCTCGCCGCGACGGCCGCCGAACAGTGTGTCGTCCTGCTGAAGAACGACACCGGGCTGCTGCCCCTCGACCCCGCCTGCGGCACGGTGGCGGTCGTCGGTGAACTGGCCCGGACGCCGCGCTACCAGGGGGCGGGCAGTTCCCAGGTGACGCCGACCCGCCTCGACACGCCGCTCGACGGCCTGCGGGAACTCGCCGACGGGGCCCGGGTGGACTTCGCCGCCGGCTACCCGCTCCCCGGGACAGCTCGCGCGGACAGGGGCCCGGTCCCGGCGGAGGAGCCGGCGGAGGAGCTGGCGGAGGAGGCCGTTCGCCTGGCGTCCGCGAGCGACACCGTGGTGCTGTTCCTCGGACTCCCCGCCCAGGACGAGTCGGAGGGCTTCGACCGCGACCACCTCGACCTGCCGGACGTCCAACTGCGCCTGCTGGAGCGGATCGTCGCGGTGAACCCGCGGGTCGTCGTCGTGCTCTCCAACGGCGGGGTGGTGCGGACGTCCCCCTGGCACACGGCCGTGCCCGCCCTGCTCGAGGGCTGGCTGCTCGGTCAGGGCGGCGGCGGGGCGCTCGCCCGGGTGCTGTTCGGCGTGGTCAACCCGTCCGGGAAACTCGCCGAGACCATACCGCTGCGCCTGGAGGACTCCCCCAGCCACCTCCACTTCCCGGGCGAGGAGGGCCGGGTCCGCTACGGCGAGGGCATCTTCGTGGGGTACCGCGGCTACGACGCCCGCCGCTGCGAGGTCGCCTTCCCGTTCGGCCACGGCCTGTCCTACACCTCCTTCGCCTACGACGGGCTGCGGGTGGTCCAGGACGAGGACGGCGCGGCGTACACCGTGACGGTGACCGTCACCAACACGGGGGACCGCGAGGGACGCGAGGTCGTCCAGATCTACGGCGCCGGCCCGGCGGCCTCGGAGGTCGCCCGCCCTCCGAGGGAATTGCTCGGCTTCGCCACGGTCACCCTCGCCGCCGGGGAGAGCCGCGAGGTGGAGGTGCGGCTGGAGCGCGAGGACCTCGCCCACCACAGCGAGCGCGAGGGTGGCCGGCGTGTGGAGGGCGGCGTCCACCGCATCGAGGCGGGCGCCTCCTCGCGCGACATCCGCCTGACCGCCGAGGTGACCGTCGTCGGCGACCCCTCGCGAATGCGGCTGGACGGACGCAACACGCTGGGAGAGTGGCTGCGGCACCCCGTGGGCGGGCCCCTGCTGGCGGCGAGGTTCGCCCGGGCCCGGCGAGAGGGGACCCCCAGCGCCATGGACGACCCGGTGATGCGGCGGTTCCTCGCCGGGACGCCGCTCGACGTGATCTCCGAGTTCCCGCAGAGCCCGGTCGGCCCCGAGGAGGTGGCGGAACTGACCGTTCTCGCCGCCGAACGGAGCGCCGTACAGGGGGCCGACCGGGCCGCGGACCGGGCCGCGGATCGGGCCATGGACCGAGCCACGGACCGGGCCACGGACCGGAGCGGCGGGGAGGGCTGACATGGCGCCGTCCCGGGAGATGACCGTGGGCGGGAGCGTGCGGCCCGGCTGGGAGGCCGTGCGGGACGCCTTCGCGCGCGGCCAGGCGCATGACCCGGGCGCCGCCCAGCTGGCCGTCCACCACCACGGCCGGCTGGTCGTGGACCTGTGGTCCACGGGCCCGGCGACGGCGGCCGGAACTCCCTCCGGGCCGGCCGGAACACCGTTCGGGCCGAGGTCGGTGGGGGTGCTGATGTCCGTGTCGAAGGGCCTGACCGCCGTCTGCGCGCATCTGCTGGCCGAGCGCGGCGCCCTGGACCTGGACGCGCCCGTCGCACGGTACTGGCCGCAGTACGCGGAGGCCGGGAAGGCGGGCACCACGGTGGCGGACCTCCTCGCCCACCGGGCGGGGCTGCCCGCCTTCACCGACCGTCCGGAGGGCACCTCTCTGCCCGGACTGCTCGACACGGACGCGCGCGTCCGCGCCCTCGCGGCGATGCGGCCGGTCTGGGATCCGGGCACCGCCTTCCTCTACCACTCCCTCACCCAGGGCCATCTGGTCGGCGAGGTCGTCCGCCGGGTGACGGGCACGAGCATCGGCGCGTTCTTCGCCCACGAGGTGGCCGCGCCGCTGGGGCTCGACCTGTGGATCGGGCTGCCGCCCCGCGAAGAGCACCGCTTCGTGCGGCAGTTCGCCGTGCGGCCCGAGCCCACACCCGAGGAGGTCGCGGCGGCGGTGGGCTCGCTCGGGCTCGCACCGGACGACCGGACGGCCGCCGTGCTCCGGGCGGGGGCGGCCGAACTGAGGGCCGCCGTCGAGGGGTTCGGCACGCGTCGGGGCCGGGCCACCGAGATCCCCGCGGCGGGCGCCATCGGCAACGCGCGGTCCCTGTCGCGGCTGTACGCGGCGGTCGTCGGCCCGGTCGACGGGGTGCGGCTGCTGTCCGCCTCCACCGTCGACCGGGCGCGCGCCCCGCACACCGACCACCTGGCGCCGCCCCCGCCCCTGGACCGGCTCGACGGTCCGGACCGGTCCCGCTTCGGCCTCGGCTTCGAACTGCCGCGCCCCGGTTGTCCGTTGCTGGGCGAGGGCTCGTTCGGCCATGCCGGGGCGGGCGGCCGCCTCGGCATGGCCCATCCGGAGCACGCGCTCGCGGTGGGGTACGTCTGCACGGCCATGTCCTGGGAGCCCTCGTCGGGGCCCGACCCGCGCTGGGTGGACTGGACGGCGGCCATCAGGGAGGCGGCGGGCATCTCCGGGGAGGGGTGAGCGGACGGCCGCGGTCGCGCGCCGGCGTCGTCACCGGTCCCGGCGTCCGGCCCCGGCGTGCGCCGCGCGGGAGGGCGGCGCCCCGGCGAAACCGCCCGGCCACCGGCCCCGGACCGCGGGGAGCAGGCGGTGCGCCCGGGATGACAGCCCCGGCAGGGCCGGCTCGGCCTGGGTGGGAGACCGGGCCGGTGCCGGTGCCGGTGCCGGTGGGCCAGGGATTACGGCCCGGGCCGGTGCCGGCGGGCCGGGCGGGGCGCGTACGCCCGGGCCACCCGGCCCGGGCGGTCAGGCGCCCGGTTTCGTCGTCGGTTCGAGAAGGCGCATGACGTCCTCGATCGGCTGTTCCATGTCCACCGACCGGTCGATGAGCCACTGCAACTGGATGCCGTCGGCCACCGCCAGCAGCAGGACCGCCAGCCGTTCGGCGGGGATCACGGTGGTCATCCGCCCTTCGTCCATCCGCTCCTGGACGTACGCGGCGACCCGCTCCCGCAGCGCCGGATACCGCTCCGCGAAGTGCTGGTGCGCGGGATGGCCGGGATCGCCGGCGGCCGCCGCCATGGACACGAACAGTTCCACCAGGCCGGGGGTCTTCGCGCCCTCCCGGATGATCTCCCGGTACCTCTCGGGGTCGGTGCGCTCGCCCTGCCGTATCCGGGCGGTCTCGTCGCGCATCCGCAGCACCTGCGTGAGCAGGTCCTCCTTGGAGTCGAAGTAGTGCATCAGGCCGGGCAGGCTGAGGTTGCACCTGGCGGCCACCTTGCGCAGGGAGGTGCCCCGGTATCCCTCGGCCGCGAAGATCTCCAGCGCTGCGCGCAGGATCTCGGCGCGCTTCGCCTCGCCCTTCTCGTACGGGCCCCGTTTCGCCATGGCGATCACCCTAACCCGGGAAGGGCTCACCGGTGGGTGCGGCGGCCGCACCGAGGGGGAGCCGCCCGGAGCGCGCCAGGGCGCCCAGCCAGCGGGCAGACGGCTTGGGCTCTCGGGCGAAGGTGAGGGGATCGACCGCGATGAGTCCGAACGTCGGCCGGTAGGAACCCCACTCGTAGTTGTCCAGGGCGCTCCAGTGCAGGTATCCGCGGACGTCGGCGCCGTCGCGCATCGCCTCGGCCAGACTCGCCAGCGCGCCCTCGGTGTACGCGATGCGCTGGTCGTCGTCGCGGGTGGCGATGCCGTTCTCGGTGACCAGGACGGGGACGTGCGGTCCGACCACGGAGGCCGTGTGCCGCACCGCCTCCCCCAGCGCCTCGGGGTAGATCTCCCATCCGGTCAGCGTGGTCCCGGCGCCCGGCGGCACCGGAAGAGCGCCGTCCGGGCCGATCAGGTGGCGGGTGTACGCCTGCACCCCGATCCAGTCGTCCTCGCGCGCGGCTTCCAGGAAGACGTCCTCGCGCGGCCAGGCGTACGCGGCTACGGCCTCCTCCGCGCCCGGCGCGGCCTGGTAGACCTGGTTGGCGACCGTCCAGCCGACCCGCAGGGCGGGGTCGGCCCGCTTCAGCACGGCGGACGCGGCCCGGTGCGCCCGGATCAGCACCTGGGTCACCTCGGCGTCCGGCTCGGCCGCCCCCAGGCCCGCGGCCACGGCGCCCGCGTCTCCCCCGCCCGCCGCGCCCTTCGCTCCCCCTGGGGCGTGGCCCGCGCCTCCTGAGGCGTGGCCCGTGCCTCCTGGGGCATGGCCCGTTCCCCCCGCGTCGGTCCCGCCCTCCTCCTGCGAGCCCCGGACGGTACGGCGCAGCAGGGTGTGCATCAGCGCGATCATGTTCGGTTCGTTGATGGTGGCCACATGGCGGACACCGGCGGAGAGGATCTCCGCGGCCACCTCGGCGTACGCCGCGAAGAGGTCGACCGCCTCCGTCGACGACCAGCCGCCGAGTTCGCTGAACCACCGGGGCGAGGTGAAGTGGTGCAGCGTCACCACCGGGGTGAGGCCGCGTTCCAGGGCTCCGCGCACCATGGCGCGGTAGTGCTCGACGGCGGCGCGGGACACCCGTCCTCGCTCGGGCTCGATGCGGGCCCATTCGATGCCGAAACGGTAGGCGTTGAAGCCGAGCCGGCTGAGCAGGTCCATGTCCTCGGGCCAGCGGTGGAAGCTGTCGGCGGCGTCGCCGCTGGGCTCGGCCACGAAGGTGCCCGGCCGGTTCTCGATGGCCCACCAGTCGCTGGAGACGTTGTTCCCCTCGATCTGGTGGGCGGAGGTGGCGGCTCCCATGAGGAAACCGTCCGGCAGCACGAGACCGGACCCGGTCGAGGGCGTCATGCGAGAGCTCCTTCCACGGCGGAGCCGAGGCGACGGCGGCACGTGCGACTCCACGAAAAGCGTTCATTGATCGGTTTTCGTGTTAGCGTACAGGCGGTTCCGGGCCGGCAGGAAGAGGCGGCTCGACAGCGCCGCCCCGAACACGGCCCCGGCACTTCCCCGATGCCGGCGTCCACCTGACAGGACGCCGGCTCGGGGTCCGCCGCGTACCCGGGCCGCGGGGCGGCCCCCGTAGCACCCCTGTGGAGGAGAGCATGGACGCCGTCATTCCCCGCCCGGCGCACCGGACAGCAGCGGCACCAACGGCAACGGCAACGGACGGGGCGCTGTCCGTCACGGGCCCCTGGCGGATCCGCGTCGCGGACGACCGCCTCACCGCGGTGGCCGGTACGGTGCGGGCGCTGCTGGAACCGCACCTGGGCGACCGCCTGACGCCGCAGGGCCCCGACGACGACGCCCTTCCGGCCGGGGGCACCCTCACCCTCGTTCTCGACGGGGAGACGGCGGCGCCGGGCCGTGTCCCCGTCGGCGTCTCCCCGTGCGGCGCCGCGCGGCCCGTGGACGAGTCCTACCGCCTGACGGTCACCGAGGACGGCATCACCTGCCGTGCAGCCACCGCCGAGGGGGTGTTCCGGGCCGCCACCACGGCACTCCAACTGCTCTCCACGTCCGCCGGCCGCATCCCGTGCCAGGAGTTCACCGACGCCCCGCACCACGCCTGGCGGGGCCTGCTGATCGACCCGGCGCGTGGCTTCCTCACCCCGGACGAGCTGCGCCGCGTCATCGACCTCGCCGCGCTGTACAAGCTGAACGTGCTGCACCTGCACCTGACCGACAACGAGGGATGGCGCCTGCAACTGCCCTCCGCCCCCGAGCTGACCGCCGCCGGGGACGAGGGCGCGGCGCGGGACGAAGGCGCGGCGCGGGACTTCTACACCACCGAGGACTACCAGGCCCTCCAGCGGTACGCGGCCGAGCGCTTCATGACCGTCGTGCCCGAGATCGACCTGCCGGGCCACTGCTCCGCCCTGCGCGCGGCCTTTCCGGCCCTGCCGCCCGCCCCCGCGCCGGAGGGCGTGACCGGCCGCTTCCCGTTCGTTCCGCCGCTGGACCTCGCCGATCCGGACACCCGCTCGACCGTCGCCGCGGTCCTCGCCGACGTGTGCCGTCTGACCACCGGCCCCTTCGTGCACGTCGGCGGGGACGAGAGCTTCGGCATGACCGTGAGCAGCTTCGTCCTCGCGGTACGCGAACTGCGCGCCATGGTACGGGAGTCCGGTAAGCGGCCACTGGCCTGGCAGGAGTCCTCCCGGGCCGGCGTCGACCAGGACGACATCGTCCAGTTCTGGGTGGACGTGCCGATGATGGACCTGCCCGACACGCAGGAGGAACTGGCCCGTCGGCCCGAACTGCTCGCCGCCGGCCACACTCTCGAACTCGTCGCGGCGCTGAAGAAGTTCTTCGCCCCGGCCGACCACGATGTCGCCCGTGCTGTCGAGGGGGGTGGACGGATCCTGCTGTCGCCGCAGTCCCACCTCTACCTGGACCGGCCGTACGCCCATGAGGTGGCGCCCCCGAGCCAGGCCGAGGCCGCCGCCCGGCTGGGGTTCACGGCCTACCGGCCGCGCGGGGTCCGGCACACCGCGGAGTGGGACCCGGCCTCCCACGGGATCCCCGAGGAACGGATCGCCGGCATCGAGGCGACACTCTTCGGCGAGTCGATCGGCGGGCTCGACGACCTGACCACCCTGCTGCTGCCGCGGCTCGCGTCCGTCGCGGAGACCGCGTGGGCCGGGCGGGCACCGCAGTGGGAGGACCACCGCGTCCGTCTCGCCCGCCACGGGAGGCTCTGGGAACAGCGAGGGCTCGCCTACCTCGCCTCCACGGAGATCCCCTGGACGACCTGACGCGCCCCCGCCGGCACGCACTGCGGGTTCGTTCGTCCCCGCCCAGGGCGCGCAGGCACGCGCCGCCGCGGTTGCCGACCTGCTGGTCGGTCAGTTGCGGCTCCGCCTGGGGGACGGCCCCGTCCCGGCAGCGAGGCCCGGGCCCGCAGCGCGGTTCAGGCTCACGTTCCAGCTCTGCCGGCCCGCCGGCCAGCCGAATACCCAGCGCTTCGCCGCCCCTCGCCTCGCCCTCGCCAAACTCGCCGTGACCTTTTCGACGGACCGCGCCCTGCCCGCCATTCACGGGCCTCAAGATCCGAGCACCGCTGCCCAAACTGAATCGGATGGGCTCTGAGCTGGGGGAGGTGGCTGCGTAGGTGAAAACGAAGAACGGATGTCGGCCAGTGCTGGCAACGCTTCTGGCCTGAGATGCCTGGAGACGTCGGCCAGAACTAGGAACGGGTGGGGGTTCAGACACCTATTCGACGCATCCACCAGGGGAGGTCATGGGGTGCGAAGGGGTTGTTGAGCGTGCGGTGAAGCACGCGTTCGTCTGCGGGACCGATCACTGCGCTCAGCTCGCGTCGTGCCTTGGAGCTCAGAGCATGGAGGGTGAGCTCCAGCAGCGTGCGGACGTGATACTCGCCGTTGCGGAGGTCTGTGTCATCGCGTTCGTAGAACGGCTCGTGGTCTGCGCGCGACCGGCGGACGGACATGTTCCAGCGGCGGAACGAGTGCGCGACTTCGCCTGCGGGGAGGCCGTGGCCTCGTTCGAAGTCGGCGATCTGCCTGTTCGCCGAGGCGGACAATCCGCGGATCACGGGTGCCCGCCGATGTTGCGTTCGGCCTTGCGGGAGCTGCGTTCTGATCTCGCCCGGTGACCGGCGAGGCATGAACACTTCCAGTGGGAAGACGTTGGGTGGGCCGACCCTAGAACTTGTTCGCGGCAGAGATCAAGTCCTCGTGGGCGGTTCAGCTGACTTGCTGTTCAGCGCGTGCGCGGGTGGCTGCCAGCCGGTAGGAGTCGGTGCCGGTCTCGATGATGTGCCGCCGAAGGTGAGGCGGTCGGCGATGGCCGCGCAAGGGCGGGGATCGGTGAACGTCTTTGTCCAGCCCGAGAAGGACTCGTTCGAAGCGATCGCCACGCTGTTCTTCTCCTCCCGCTCCGCTCGGTCAAAACCTGGAAGAGGAGTTCGATGCCGCGTCGGTCGAGTTCCATGTAGCCGAGCTCGTCGATGCAGAGGAGATCAACACGGCCATAGCGGGCGATGGTCTTGGTCAGCTGCTTCTCATCAGCGGCTTCGACGAGCTCGTTGACCAGCTTGGTTGCCGGCACGTACTTCACTCGGTAGCCGGCCATCGCGGCCTCGGTGCCGAGAGCGATCAGCAGGTGGGACTTGCCGGTGCCCGAGTCCCCGATCAGGCAGAGGGGCAGGCCCTTCTTGATCCACTCGCATTTGGCAAGGGTGTGAATCATGGCCGCGTCGATGTTGGGGTTCGCGTCGAAGTCGAACTTGCGGAGCGACTTGTCGCGAGGGAAGCCTGCGGCCTTGATGCGGCGCTCTGAGCGACGGCGGGCCCGGTCATCGCACTCCGCGAGGAGGAGTTCGGCAAGGAAGCCGAGGTATGACATCTGCTCGCGTTCGGCCTTCTCGGCCAGCTCGGGAAACTGGGACCGGATGTGGGCAGCGCATGCGGCATGCCTGGTCGACGGCGGTGTTGGCGGCCTGCTCGGTGAGTCCTCGCTGGCGGGGAAGGGTCATGCTGTTCTCCTCAGGTGTTGGGATCGGGTCGGCGGAGCCGCAGGAGCTGGTCGTAGTGGGCGACGGAGGGGAGAGGGCGCTTGTCCGGCGGTAGCCGGGCCCGGACGGCAGCGGGCAACGGCGCGCTGCCGTGCTGGCTGCCGGTGGCGGGTGGTGCTGTCTCTTCGGGCTCGGTGTCGGCATCTGCCGCTTTGCGTGCTTCCAGGGCAACGGCATCTGACGTGAGGGCCCCGCTTTGCAGGGCGGCGGTGAGCCCCGTGACGAGGTGTTCGTGAGGCAGGTGCCGGCTGAGGAGAAAAACCTCGATCAGAGCACGGGTCCCGTCGCGTTCACCATGGGCCTTCACCGCGGCCTGCCACCAGGCATCGTGGATCGGGGTGAATCGCCCGGCAGCACGCGCCTGGTCGAGGGCGGTGGCACCAGGCAGGGCACCCGGCTTCCGGATCAGGGCCTCCAGGTAGTGGTCGAGTTCGCGACGGTTGGCGCCGCGGGCGATGAGCCGTTCGTGCCGGGCGACTTCCTCACGTCCGTCGTAGACCACCAGCTCGGAGGCATGGAGCATGACGCGGACGGTCCGGCCGATCAGCCGGACCGGCACCGAGTAGCGGTTCATCCGGAGGCAGATCTGGCTGTAGCGGTCGACCCGAGGCGTGGAGAGCAGGCCGGCCTCGAAGGGATCTTCCGGTAGCGGTACCAGCAGCGGCTGTTCCGTCGCGAAGGACTCGCCGATCGTGTGGGTCCGGGAGCGAAATGCGGCGGTTGTCGTCCTCCTGGTCCCACCGGTCGATCCTCGCGCTAGCTCGGCGAGCGTGTCCACTTCGGGGACGGGGACGAGGTGGTTGCGGCGAAACCAGCCGATCTGGCCCTCGACTCCGCCCTTCTCGTGGGCGCCGCGGATACCGGGCTGGCAGTAGAAGGCCTCCAGCCTGATCTTCCGTGGGTTCGCGAGTTCTGAAGGGTGGTCGCGACGAACCCACGGTGTCAGGAGAGCAGTTCGCCGGAAGGAAGACGGTGGTTCATTCAAAGCCTGCAGGTTGCGGCGAGACCTAGAGAGGTCAGTCGAGAGCCGTAGAAGCCTGCCGTCGGGAGAGAGACAGCCTGCGTCGCTCTCGGTCGATCTCTGTGACGACGACCGTGATCTCGTCGCCGACTTGAACGACCGTCTCTGGAACCTCGACAGGCGTCCAGGTGAGCTCTTGCAGATGGACCAGTCCCTCGATGTCGTTGGTGACCTGCACAAACACTCCGAACGGGACCAGCTTGATAACTCGTCCCTGCAGCGTCTGCCCCACCGTGGTGCTCTCGGCGAAGGTCTGGAACGGGTCGGGCTGCGTCGCCCGCAGGGACAGCCTGGCCTCTCCGTTCGTTGTGTCGAACTGGAGGAACTCGCACCTAACGCGCTGGCCCACCTGAACGACGTCCGAAGCTGTCTCGAAGTGTCGCCAGGACAGTTCGGGGATCGTGATGAACCCGACGCCGGGGAAGACCGGATGGTCTGGGCCGTCGTCCAGCGCCACGAACACTCCGAACCGTTCGATCGACCCGATCTGGCCCGACAGCGTTTCTCCGGTGCGGAGGGTTTTCAGAAATGCCCAGAGCTCGGGGTTCTCCGTGGCGGCCGTGGACATCCAGACTCGACCTTGCTCCAGGTCGATGGCAGTCACCTCGGCGGTGATCCGGTCGCCGACCTCCACCGCCGCTGCCGAGAACCGGACCCAGGACAGATCCAGCGACCCCACGAATCCCAGCGGACGTGCGGCAAAACCGTCCAGGGTCACCGACACGCCTCGTGGAGTTACCGCTGCCACGATCCCGCTGCAGACATCACCGATCTGGATCGCAGCCAGAAACTTCCGGGAAAACTCATCGTCCGACGCCCCGCCCATGCCGCCCAGCCTCTCACGAGAAACCGTCCGTCAGGTCATGGGAGGGATTCGTGCTCGACGGCCGAGACGGCGGCGGGGGTCGTGTGGCGGAGGCTAGTTTCGGCACCGAGCGAGAACACGTGCGCGAGGTGGAGTGGATCCGCTCCGCTGGCAAGAGCCTCCTCCAGGATGCGGTCCTGCCGTAGTCGGTCGACGCCCACGGGTAGGTCCTTGACCAGCCTGTCCATCCAGAACGTGCCCACGGCCGTTGTCGTCGTGGCTGTGTTTCGGCTGACCAGCAGGTGCGGATTGGTGCTGTTCGGCCAGCGACGGTGGCGATAGGCGAGATATTCGCCAATCGCCTCGGCGGTGTAGTCGTCCAGCGGACGGTTCAGGCCCTCGCCATGCTCGTCCAGCAGCCGGTCGAAGATCCGCTTGACGGTGTGCCGCTGCTTCCGTGGCGCGGTCAGATCGGCCGTGAGGATGCCGTCGATCACCGGCTTGTCGGGGTCCAGCCGTGTCTCCCGCGGCTCCATCTTCTTCCGCGGTTCCGGCAACGCCTAGGTCAGGGCCTTCTGCACCGTCTCGTAGCCGACTCCGTACTTCCGCATGAGCGCCCGCAACGACATGCCCCCTTGGCGTCACGGCGGATCGCCGCGTACAGATCGACCTTGGACTTCGGCAGGACCCGGGCCCCCTTGTCGTGCAGAGCACAACCATGGCCCCGAAGCAAGCAGCGAGGTGTTCTCGAAACTCGGCGACATCACTCTCCCGTGGAACCGAGCGTTCCTGCCGTTGAGCGTCAGACGTTCTTGAAACTCACCAACAAAGCCGGGGAGGTGAGCTCCAGAGCCCGGTTGTCCCGTCCGGCAGCCATGTGGTCGAGCCATCGTTCGTACCAGGCGAGAAAGTCCGGGGCTGAAGAGACGTTCGGCCCCCAGAAGCCGTCTGCGTTGCCGATGAGCACGCGCCCGGTGAGAGGGCCGGTCATGCCTATGAGGACGAGATCGCTGCAGCCGCGATCGATGACATGCAGGAACAGGTCACCACGGCGGGTGGGGCGATAGGTGCGGCTGAATCCCCTTGCGCCCGTGCCGGCGTCTCTGGAGTTCATCGTGAAGAGCGTGCAGTCCTCCAACGGGATCAGTCCGTAGTACGGAGACGCACCACTGCCGCCCATGTGGGTGAGGAAGTCTCGATAAGGCTGCGGGAGTTCCACGTCATGCTCGGCCTCGAAGGCGTCTGCCTGACCCTTGGTGAGGCGGGGGCCGAGACGGAATTGGTGCCGCTCTTCCCCAAAGGAGTGGCTTCGGCCGGGCGCGTAGGGGATGCCTGCCAGCTTGCGTCGCAACCGCGGAATGCGGGAGTCCATGCGAGCTCTTCTCTCGTGTCGCCCGCAATCTATCGCAGGGCACCAGAGCTCATCCTGCGAGCAGGACTCCCTTCCTGCCCGGCAGGCCGAGGCTGTCGGTGCTCAGCCGGCCGTCCGGGCGAGTTCCACCTCGCCGGCCTCCGCAAGGGCCGTCATCGCGGCGCGCTGGGCGGTTCTGACCTCTTTCGGGTCCACCTGCGTCGGGCGCATCGTCCACTTCGCCTCGATGGCTGCCGTCCAGGAGGCCAGGTCGGCCGGCCGCTGCTCGGGCGGCAAGCTCTGCCTTTTCCGCCGCTTCCTGCCGGCGACGTGCCTGGCTTCGCTGGATGTCGCCCGCTGTCGGTGTCCCTGCCATCCCCGTGTTCTCACGAACCGGCCGGCCTGGGCCTGCTCGGCAGCAGGCTGTCGACGCCAGCCACCGCTGTCGGGCTGTTCCGAGGCGCGGCGCCGCGATAGGTGTCGGGGCGGCCCCCGGCGAGCCGGATCGTCGGCCGGGCAAGGCCGAGCCGCTGTCCTGTCCGGCCGGCCGGCCGGCCGGCGAGTGTGGACGATCGCGGGCTTCCCCACGCGGAAGTGCGTGTAATGATCCCGCGACCGCCGTGAGCTGACGACAAGACAGATCGCGCGTGGTTCCAGCTTCACCTTGAGCAGGTCAGATGCAGGGTGGGGACCGCACCCGTAGCAGCCGCTTCAAGCGCTGAACTCGTCGCGAAATACCAGCTGCAGGCGGTCGCGAGCTGGCAGGTCGACAACGACGAAAGGCGGATCAGCGCGCCGGGTCAGACGTGTCCCGCGCCTGGTCGCGGCCGGCGACCACCAGGTACCCATCGCTGTCGGGGTCGAAGGTGGTGGACTGCACCGTGAGCCCGACGATCCGCAACTGCGCCACGAGGTCCTCGTAACGGTAGGGCCAGATGGACAACCGCTCCGAGCAGGCTCGCACGGCCCCGTCCGGCTCGACCTGGGCGACCACGATCTCGAGGAAGTGTTCCTGCTCCCAGCTCTGCTCGATCTGCCAGTAGTAGCTGACGACCGCATCGCGGTCGTTGCGGCGGATGAGTCGATCGCGGACGTCCACCCGTGAACCGGCGGAGCGCACGAGCTCCCAGTTGCGCGAGTGGAGCACAAGGCGTCCGCCCGGTTTCAGCAGCCGCGACATCGCTTCCAGCGCGGCCAGGCGCCCGGCTGCGCCCTTGGCGTGCCCGAGCGAGTTGCCGACGCAGAAGACGAGATCGAACGTGGAGTCCTCCAGGTGGTCGGGCAGCTCGTCCCAACTCGCCCGGAGGGTCCGAAGCGGGACACCCTGCTCGTCGGCGACCTTCTCGGTCCGGCGAACCATCCCCTCACTGGCGTCTGTGGCGACCACGTCAAGGCCAAGAGTCGCGAGACCGACGGCGAGCTGGCCGGTTCCACACGCGCAGTCGAGGACGCGCGCGTTGGGCGGCAGAGAGCCCACGACATCGCTGTAGTAGACCGCGGCCGCCTTGGCGGGGGTCAACCTGTCATCCCCGATCAGCCACTCGTACACGTCGGAAAGCGCCCCATAACCAGCCACCGCGACAACCCCCATCACTCGACGACGCGCGGGCTGGACTGCCCTGCGCTTCGGACCTTGCGCCTCGCGCTGTGACGGGCCGTGTCGGCGAAGCGTTGAGCAGGACCCAACCACTTCCGGCCGCCGAGACTCCACCGGATTTTGTGGGCCGCCGCGACACGTCGCGCCGACGCAGGCCCTCACTCCACCGGCGCCCCATGGGCCACGACGGGGAGCGCGGTCGGCAAGCGCGTGCACTGCGGAGCGCTTTCAGGCACAGCCATTCCAACTGATTGCCGAAACGCCGCGTCCGGATGAAGGACCGCCGGCGACCGCGGGATGCGGCCGGTCTTGGCGGCCGTCGCCCGCCTGGCGCCGGAGGCCGAGTCCCGCGAGGGCTACACCGGACCGCCTTCAGTGAGCAGCCGGGGGGCTGCCAGGGTGTTCTTTGCGGGCCCGCAGCGTCGTCAGGTCCGCTGCTTCGCACGCCCGGGCTTCTGCTCCTGGTCGCCGGTCTCGGGGTCGGTCGGCTCGGGCACGAGCAGCTGTTCGGGCGTCGCCGCCTGCTGGTGGGCGACGACGTCGTAGGCGCGGCCCGCACGGCGGTGGCGGTGGTGGTGCGCAGCTCCCCCGGACCCGCATATCGCACTCCCTCGCGGGCCGGCCCGAGGGCCGCGCGGGCGGCTCGCCGGGGTCGGCGGGGGGGGTGCAGGCCAGGTTCGGGTGCGGGGGTCGTTGGTCGGCGGCGGGCGAGGAGGTCGGGGAGCGATTTGCGGGCAGCCGCAACAGCGGCTGGCCGGCGACAGCGTCATACCGGCTCAGTGATGGCCGTCAGCAGGGCGATGATGCCGGCCGCGGTGCCAACTATGGAAAGGCAGGCGATTGCCGTCTGTCCGCGGGATATCGGCTCGCTCTGCTCGGCCTCGGATGCGGCCATGCGGCGGCGCCACCACCTGGCGAAAATGAGCCGCTGAGCCGCCAGAGCCAAGGTGATCATGATGTACCACGCCAGTCCGGTCTCGGCGCCCATGTCCGCCGTCTTCACGGCCAGCGCCAGCCCCGGCACTACCGCGGCGGCGACAGCCGTCAGCCACCACCGCAGCTTCTTGGGCCCTGGAGTGAGGGACATGACCGCGAACACCAGAGCGAGACCCGAGACGATGGCGGCGATCCACCAGTAGGTGATGGTGACATGTGCAGCGAACATGACTATGTCTATCCCCCCTCACGGCGACCGGTCGCGCCCCAATACCCAGCCTGGCCAGCAAAAACGTGAGGCGGCGACGGTGACCTGGAGCACGAGCGACTACCGGAAGAGGCCGACCAGCTACACCCCGCCAGTCGGGAGCAGACGCCGAATTTTCCTCTCAGGCGCCCCGCAGACGGGAATTGGGGAAGCGGCTCGGGGGCGGACGCGAGTGTCATCGCTATCCGGCGAGCACTGCCGACATGCGGGAGCTGGGCGCCGAGCTCGTCGGCCGCCGGCCCGCTCGGTGGCCGCTTGCAACGACGAGGTGGCCGAACTCGACGCCCCCTTCCGCCAGCCGACGGGGCGTGCGTAATCGTCAACCTAAGGTTGACAGTCGTTGAGGCGCAACCTACGGTTGACACATGTCGACGAACCCGAGCATCACGTCATCCATACGTCTCGACGACCTGATCGCGGCCATCAAGCAGGTCCGCGCCGAGCCTCTCGAACAGCTCCAGGACGCGGTCATCGCCGGGGAGCATCTCGGTGAGGTCGCCGACCACCTGATCGGCCACTTCGTGGACCAGGCCCGGCGGTCGGGCGCGTCCTGGACCGACATCGGCAAGCGCATGGGCGTCACCCGTCAGGCCGCGCAGAAGCGCTTCGTGCCCAAGGAATCCGCCGACCTCGACGCGAGCCAGGGCTTCAGCCGCTACACCCCCCGCGCCCGCAACGCCGTGATGGCCGCGCACAGCGAGGCCAAGGCCGCGCGTAACGCCGAGGGCACGCCCGAGCATCTCGTCCTCGGCTTGCTCTCCGAGCCCGAGGGCCTCGCCGCGAAGGCCGTCGCCGCACAGGGCGTGCCCCAGGACGCGGTGCGCGCGGCTGCCCTCGCCGCGCTGCCGTCGGCCGCCGAGGAGGTGCCGGAACTGGTGCCCTACGGCCCCGCCGCCAAGAAGGTCCTGGAACTCACCTTCCGCGAGGCCCTCCGGCTCGGCCACAACTATGTCGGCACCGAACATCTCCTGCTCGCCCTGCTGGAGCACGAGAACGGCGAGGGCGTGCTGAGCGGGCTCGGCCTCCGCAAGGAGAAGGCGGAGAAGTTCGTCGCCGATACCGTCGCTCAGCTCGTCGCCACAACCAGCGAGAGCACCGCACAGGAGCCCGGGCAGGGCTGAGCCAGCCGGCTCTGCCGAAGCCCGGCGCCCGCTCACCGGGGTGTCGTTGGCACTGACCCCTGCGACACCCCTGGCATGACCGGGAGGCGGGTGCTCGTCTCGCTTTCGGATCCGCAGTGGGGTTTTCTGTCTTCTGTCCACAGACTGGCGGGCCCAGAGAGGGCCCCGTCACGGTGAGGAGGGCTCGGCAGGAGCGGGAGGATCGGCCAGCCTATAGGTGAGTACAGTGCGTGCTTACCCTGTGGCACACCGATAGACCCAGGGCGGGCTGGGCCGGGGCCGCGACACGTGCAGTGACCGGTCTGCAAGAATCGCGTGTATGGAGCAACGAACTGTGACGAGCGCTGAGCCGGTCCTCGGGCAGGAAGAGCGCTTGGTCGTCGTGGCTGCGGCTGTCGTCGAGCGGGGACGGCTGCTGGTCGTGAGCAAGAAGGCGGCGCCGCAGGTGTTCTACCTGCCGGGCGGAAAGCCCGAACCGGGTGAGACGCCGGCCGAAGCGCTGGCGCGGGAACTCGACGAGGAACTCGGGGTCCACCCGGTCGAGCCCCAGTTCCTGGCCGACATCGAAGCCGTGGCCGCACTGGAGGGGGTGCCCATGCGCATGACGGTCTTCACCGCGGGGATCAGCAACATCCCCCGGCCCGCAGCCGAGCTGGCGGACATGCGGTGGGTCAACGGCGCTGAGCCGGATGTCCAACTGGCTCCGGCGGTGAAAGATCAAGTTCTGCCGCTCCTGGAGCGCAGCGGCCTGCTGGCTGCGTAGGACTCCGACCACAGGCGCGGCATCTCCACCGCGACGGCTCTCGCCGTCCTCTTCGGCTCGGCGGCACTGACCGTTGCCGCGACGTCCGACGTAAAGAATGCCTCGACGCGTTCGGCCGGGCCGCCGACACCGCCACGGCGCTGCGGCTGTCCTGGTGGGGACGTCGCCGTATCGCGCGCACGAGCTGCCCGTGGCGTGCCTTCCGCAGAATGCGAAACGCCGCGTCCCCGGCAGCTGCGATGCCGGTGTTGTGACTGAGTGTTCTACCCAGGAGTTGAGCGAGTCTCTGACCATCAGCGGAGAGGGCCGTTGGAGGCGGAGCCGGAGCCGGACGTGGGCGTCGACGATGGCACCGATGTGGTAGTAGCTGAGCAGTTGATGAGGGGGCGACAGCATGGACGCAGCAGTGGCGCTCAGTCTGATCCGCATGGCCGCTGCGGACATGGCCGGGGAACCATGGCAGCGGCCGTCGGATGCTTACCTGGTCCAGTTGGGCTTGGACGCTCTGATGGCGGACATCGACGCTCCGTCGCTTCCCTTGCTGGCAGGCCTCGCGCGTGGTGAGTATCCGCAGGCCCGCGAGCTGTTCAGCCTTGTGCTGGAAGAGCTGGGGCTGCTGCCGCCGGCGTTGGACGATCTCGCCGAGGCCCGGTGGATCGCGGCGCGGTGGTGGGCCGGCCGGATCGTGGCGTGCCAACTCGATCCCGTGCACGGAGCGAAGCTGATCTTCGAAGAGGCTGCGGCCGAACTCGACTACCCGGACGTGCTGCAGCCCATGGTCGATCTGGCGACAGCGCTCGGCCTCTCGGACGAGCGGCCTGCGGACCCGAGGGTTGTTCGGGACCAGGTCACCTCTGCGGCGCGGGAGTTCCTCGCGGCCGAGGGCTTCCCGATCGGTTGACGGTGCGGGCGCCTGCACGACATCAGGTCAGCGATGCCGCCGCGGGTCGGCGGATCGTTCGTGCCCGTGCGGAGCATGGCCAGGAGGGCGTGCGAGTCGGGGGCGGTCAGTCGGTGGGGGTGAGGGTGATGATGGAGAGGCCGTGGCGGTGGGCCGCGTCGGTGAGTTCCTCGAGGGTGGGCTGCCGGTCGACGGTCACGGTGATGCCGAGCCGGTTGGCCTTGCCGGGGCCGAGGTCCTGGAGGAGGCCGGCGTAGACGCGGGCGACGGTGGCCGGGTTCTCCTCCAGCGTGGCGCGCATGGGGCGGCGTTTCCCGTGGAGGGTGACTTCGATGTCGGCGCCGCCGCGGAAGTTGGCCCGCCAGCCGCTGTTCGTGAAGACGCAGAGCCGGCCGTCGACGCGCTGCTGCGCGGCGGGCAGGTCGTAGCGTCGGCCGCTCTTGCGGCCGGTGAAGTGCAGCAGGAGCAGGTTGGCGGCGGCGCCGCCGCGTCCCTTGGCGATCTGCCGGGTGACGAGGGGGTTGACGAGCTTCATCAGGGCGGTGGGCGGGTGCTTGCGGATGACCGCGGGCTGGGCAGAACCCATGAGGGGTTCCCTTCGGGGGGTGGAGGTGGGCGGGGAGGCGCGGGTGGGACGGCGTGCGGTCAGGCCGGGGTGGGTGTTCGGGTTTCGCGGGGTGACGGGGAGGACGGCCCTGCGGGCAGTGGGGTGAGGCCGGGGAGGAGGACGGCTGCGACGACGGCGTGCAGAAGGGTGAGGACCACGCGGGTGGCGGTCGTCGTCGCGGGGTCGGCGAGGGGGAGGCAGGAGAGGACGAGTACGGCGATGCCCGTCGCCGTCCACACGGCCTTCGCGCGGCGCGGGGCCCACCGTTGGAGGAGGCGGACGAAGCCCCAGCCGGCCACGGCGCTGAGCAGGGAGACCACGGCGATGGGTGCGGGGCCTATCTCCATCACGCCCTGGGGGGTGGTGGTGTTCAGTTCGACGCCGAGGAGGGGCACTGCAACGGCCCATGTCGCCAGGGGGGCCGCCACCGCGGCCAGGACGGTCCGCGGTACCGGCCAGGCGGTGCGTCTGCCGGATGTGTCGCCGCTCATGCTCTCGGTTCCTTCTCTCGCTCGCCGTCGGCCAGCAGGCCGTGCAGCAACATGTCCGCGACGGCCTGCGCGGAGGCGTCCGTCGCGCCGCCGGGGCGGGCCAGGCCGAACAGGAGGGCGAAGAAGAACTCCGCGGCCTCGGCAGGGGCCGACCGCAGCCGGTCACGGTCCGGTTCCAGGAGGCGGGCGACGGCGTCGACGATCGCGCCGATCGCCCCGTCCCGTTCGCGGGGCCCGTCCTCCCCCGGTGCGCAGCCTGCGCCGTAACCGGTGGCCTGGAGCGCGCCCATCACGGCGCCCATCCGCCCGAGGTGGGCGAGCACCGCGTCGGCCGCCGCCTCCAGGCGCCGTTCCAGGCAGTCCTCCGCGCCGGCGGCGGACAGTTCGCCGAGCACCTGGTCGGGCCGGGCGGCCTCGGCGACGCAGGCGGCCAGCAGTTCGTCCTTGTCCGCGAAGACACGGAAGATCGTCGCCTCGCCGATTCCGGCGGCGCGGGCGATCTTCGCCGTGGTCACGGTGGTGCCGAACTCAGCCACGAGGGGCAGGGCGGTACGGATGATCATTTCGCGGCGCTGCTCCGGGCTCATGCCCGGTGCCCGCCGCCTGGGGGTAGGCGCGCTCACGCCGCCGACATTACGGTGTGAGTACTCACTCCGACAAGTCGCGGCGTGTCGGTCGCGTGGCAGGGGTGGTTCGCCGGGCGGCGCTCCCCCGGTGGTCAGCGGTGTCGCATCCAGATGTTGGGTTCCTGGTAGATGCCCTGGTCGGTGTCGCGGTCGATGTGGAGGAGGGCGAGGCCCTCGGGGATGACGTAGTCGCCGGTGTCGGGGAAGGCCATGCCGGTCCAGCGTTCCCAGTCGGCGACGGTGCCGGTCATGGTCTGGGAGGCGGGTGCGGGGGCGAGGAGGGTGGCGCCGAGGCGCTGGTGGGTGCGGATCCAGGGGTCGAGGGCGAGGCCGTCCTCGCGGGTCCAGCGCATGAACGACTCGATGGGGGTGAGCGGGTAGCGGGCCTTGGTCGTGGGGCGGACGGGGGCGACGACCTGGTGCAGGCCCGCCCGGACCGCGGTCTCGCGGAGTGCGGCGAGGGTCTGCCCGGCCAGCCCTCGCCCCTTCAGGGAGGGCGTGACGACGGCTCCGCAGATGACGAAGGTGTCGGGCGCGACTCCCTGTTCGTGGCCCTCGACGGCGCGCACCAGGGCCTGGGTGTAGCCCGTGGGGAGGGTGTCGGGCCGGTCGTCCCAGTGGAGAGGCACGCCCCAGCCCGCGGCGACGGGCACGTCCTGGTCGTCCAGGAGCATCAGGTCGAACGCGGCGAACCACTCGCGGACCCGTCCGATGTACTGCTTCACCAGGTGGTCGGCGGCGATGAACTCCGGGAAGCCCTCGCTGAAGAGCTCCTTGAGGTCCTCGCCGCGGCGGGGGCGTGCGTCGCTGCGTTCGATGGTGAAGGTCACGGGCAGTTCATAGCACGAGGGGAGACGACGACATCCACGGCCGGACGGTGAGGGGGCGCGGGCTGACGGATGGCGAGGGTTGACGGGTGGGTGGGGGTTGACGGGTGGGTGGGGTGGTCGGGTTGGGTGGTGGCCGGTTGCGGGACGAGTGGTGTGGAGGACGGGTTCTTGAGTGCGCTGCCCCTGGAGGGGATCACCGTGGTGAGTCTGGAGCAGGCGGTCGCCGCTCCGTTCGCCACCCGTCAGCTCGCCGATCTCGGCGCCCGGGTCGTCAAGGTCGAACGGCCGGGGACCGGGGACTTCGCCCGCGGCTACGACCGCACGGTGCATGGGCAGTCCAGCCACTTCGTCTGGCTGAACCGGTCGAAGGAGTCGGTCACGCTCGACGTGAAGTCCTCCGGCGGGCGCGAGGTCCTGGACCGGCTGCTGGAGCGGGCCGACGTGTTCGTGCAGAACCTCACGCCCGCCGCGGTCGGCCGGCTCGGGCTGACCTGGGAGGAACTGAACCGGGTCCACCCCTCGCTGGTGGTCTGCGAGATCTCCGGCTGGGGCAGCGACGGGCCGTGGGCCGACCGGAAGGCGTACGACCTGCTGGTGCAGTGCGAGACCGGGCTGGTGTCGGTGACCGGGACGCCGGAGGAGGCGGTCAAGGCGGGGATCGCCGTGGCCGACATCGCCGCCGGCATGTACGCCTACTCGGGCGTCCTCGCCGCGTTGCTGCGGCGGGCCACCACCGGACGGGGAACGGCCGTCCAGGTCTCGCTGTTCGAGGCGCTCGCCGAGTGGATGGGATACCCGGCGTACTACACGGCTTACAGCGGGCAGCAGCCCGCGCGGGCCGGCGCCTCCCACGCGACCATCGCCCCGTACGGGCCGTTCACGGCCGCGGACGGGAGCACGGTGCTGGTCGCGGTGCAGAACGAGCGCGAATGGGCCTCGCTGTGCGGGGTGTTCCTGGGACGGCCGGAGGTCGCGGTCGACGAACGGTTCGCCACCGGGCCGGCACGGGTGGCGCACCGGGGCGACGTGGACGCGCTCGTCGCCGCGCGGTTCTCCGAGCTCGATGCCGCGGACGCCGTCGACCTGCTGGGGAAGGCCGGGGTCGCCCACGCCCGCATGAACTCCGTGCGGGACTTCTGGGACCACCCGCTGCTGGAGGCGCGGGACCGGTGGCGGGAGGTCGGCACCCCCGAGGGCGCCGTGCGTGCCCTGCTGCCGCCCACCGGCCTGCACGGGGTGACGCCGCGGATGGACCCCGTGCCCGCGGTCGGCGAGCACACCCGGGAGATTCTCGTGGAGCTGGGGTACAGCCCGGACGAGATCGGGCGGCTGCGCGAGCAGGGGGCCGTCTGAGGAGGGCCGGGGCACGGCCCTGGAGGGGGGTCATTTCCTCACGTGGTTGCGCCGGTTGGCGCCGAGGCGTGGGTGCGGGACGCGGGTGCGTGTGCGGTGCTTGCGCGGGACGACGGGGTCCTCCCTCTCGCCGGGGAGGCGACGCAGGTGGTGGAGCCAAGCGGCGCCAGCGGCGGAGAGGAGGCCGACGGCCGTGCAGCAGAGCCAGGGCAGCCAGGTCCGGCCGGTGCGGTCACCGAGGTCCATCGCCCAGCCCACGGCGCTGGTGCAGGCCGAGGCGGCGACTCCGGAGATGACGTAGAAGAAGCCGAAGTAGGTGCCGACCAGGCCGTCGGTGGCGTGGCGGGTGACCAGTTCGAGGGCGGACGGCTGGGTGGTCATCTGGCCGAGGGCGAGGAGGAAGGCGCCGGCGGCGAGGGGGCTCAGGAGCAGCGCGGTGTCGGCGAGACCGGAGGGTTCCGACGGGGTCATGAACATGATGACGAGCGGCGGGAGGAAGGCCAGGCCCATGACGGCGAGCCCGGGGGCGATCCAGCCCGGTGGTCCGCCTCTGGCCCGGACCAGGCGGGTCACCCGCAGTTGGAGGGCGAGGCCCGCCACGGCGACGACCATGGGCATGACGGCCGCTGCGGCGGGTTCCCCGGAGACGCCTTGGGCGGTGTGCACGAAGAGGAGGTAGATCTGGTTCTCCAGGGCCGTGAGGGCCGTCATGGTGAGCGAGAAGGCCAGGAATCCTCTGTCGTGGAGGACGAGCAGGCAGCCTCGCAGGACGGACCGGCCGCGGCGTTGGCGTTCTCCTGCGCCGTGTCGGGCGTGGGCGGGCAGCGCGAAAAGCTGGAGCATGGTCATGGCCGCCAGCACGGCCGCCGCGGTCACCGCGGCGGCCCGGAAGTCGATCATGCAGAGCACGCTGCCGAGTGCGAGGCCGATGAGGCCGCCGGTCGCGGTGAAGACATTGAGCATCGCGAACACCTCTGCCCTGCGGTCGGGCGGGGCCGCCTGCGCGGCGCAGGCCCGCATCGCCGGGTAGAGCAGCGCCCCGCCGACGCCCGTGAGGACGGAGGCGACGAGCACCGCGTGGAGGGTGTCCACGACGGCGATCAGGGCGAAGCCGGCCAGGCGGAGCACGCATCCGATCGGGATGACGCGGAAACCGCCGAGCCGGTCGGAGGCCGTGCCGCCGAGCACGACCAGCCCTTGGTGGCTGAGCTGGATCGTGCCCAGGATCGCCCCGACGAGTGCCGAGGACAGACCCAGGTTCCCGCCGAGGTGGCCCGCCAGGAAGGGGAAGAGGAGGAACGTGCCGATGTCGATGCCGAGTTGGTTCACCATCAGGAACCGGACGGCCGCGGGGAAACTGCGGACCGTGCGGAATGTGTCCATGGAGCTTCCTTGCGCACGGCCCGTCGGACTGGCCCGGTGCGCAGGGAGGTCCGTGCATATGCCATTCACGATAGGGAACGGCATGTGTCGGTTTGCCCGGATCGGGCGGACAAGAACTCCTTCGAGCGACGCGGTTCATATCGCCGCACCATCAGGTCGTCCGACGCCTGTGCGCGGGCTCGTTCGTTCGCCCCTGGTGGTGCGCTTCTGCGCCCCTACCTAGGGCTCCTGACGGCTGATGGGTCACGCGCCGGGAGTTTCGGCTGATGGGGAGACGGGCGGCGCCGGCGGCGGGAGGGCGCACGCGCGTGTTGCCGGTGGGCGGTTCCGGGTGCGAAGCGTTGGTCCGGGTCACGTCAGGGATCTGCGCCTGCGAACGATCCGGAACCGCCCGGGAGGGTCAGCGGGCGACGTTCTCGGTGGCCGTCAGGAGGGACAGTTCCTCACGGGTCGGCAGTCCTTCCCAGTCTCCGGGGACGGTGCAGGCGAAGGCGCCGGTGGCGACCGCGGTGCGCAGCCGCCGCTCCAGCGGCTTTTCGTCAAGGAGTTCGGCAAGGTAGCCGGCCACGAAGGCGTCGCCCGCGCCGACCGTGTCGACGGCGTCGACGGGGACGGCGGGCACGGTCAGCCGTTCTCCGTCGGCCACGGCGGCGCAGCCGTCGGCGCCGAGTTTGACGACGGCCTGGGAGGGCCCGAGGGCGCTGAGGGCCGCCGCGGTCTCCAGCGGGTCCTCGTGCGGGGCGACGAAGAGTTCCGCCTCCTCGGGGCCGGCGAAGACGATGTCGGCGGCGGCGACGAGGGGGGCGAGAGCTTCGGCCGCCCGGGCCGGACTCCACAGCTTGGTGCGGAGGTTGACGTCGAAGGAGACGAGGATGCCGCAGTCCTTTGCCGCGTGGACGGCGTGGCGGACGGCGTCGGCCGCCGTGGCCGAGAGGGCGGGGGTGATGCCGGTGACGTGGAGGAGGGCGGCTCCGTCGAGGGCGTCGTCGGGGACGTCCTCGGGGGCGAGCCGGGATCCGGCGCTGCCGGCGCGGTAGTACCAGACGCCGGTGGTGCGGGCGGTCCGGCGTTCCTTGACCATCAGGCCGGTGGGGGCACCGGTGTCCACCGTGACGCGCACGTCGAGGTTCTCGGCACGCAGGTGCCGGGTGACGCTGCGGCCGAAGGGGTCGTCGCCGACGCGGCCGATCCAGGTGGCGGGGACGCCGAGGCGGCGCAGTCCGATGGCGACGTTGCTCTCGGCGCCTCCCACGGACAGGGCCATGCCCGGGACGTGGGCGAGGGCGCCGACGCGGTCGGGGGTGAGCAGCGCCATGGTCTCACCGAAGGTGACGACTCGGGCGGGCCGGGTGTCAGGCACCGGAGACCTCCTCGGCGGCGTCGCGGATGGTGCGCAGGACCTCGCGGGCGCGTCGGCGCAGGGCGGTGAGGTCGCCGCCGCCGAGGGCGTCGCCGAGGAGGGGGCCGCCCAGACTGACGGCGGGGCAGCCGACGCGGATCCAGTCACCGACGGTGGAGCGGTCCACTCCCCCGGACGGGATGACGGGCATGCCGGGGAAGGGTCCGTGCAGGTCCTTGACGTAGCGGGGCCCGACGGCGGAGGCGGGGAACAGCTTCACGGCGGAGGCGCCGGCGGCCCAGCCGGTGCGCAGTTCGGTCGGGGTGAGGCCACCGGGCACGATGGGAACGCCGTGGGCCACGGCGGCGCGGATCAGTTCGGGGTCGGTGTGCGGGGTGACGACGTACCGGGCGCCGGCCGCGACGACGGCGTCGAGGTCGTCGGTCGACAGGACGGTTCCGGCGCCGACCTCGGCGTCCTCGCCGAGCGCTTCGGCCAGCTCGGAGATGGCGGCGACGCCGCCCGCCGTGGTGAGCGTGACCTCCATGCTGCGGATGCCTTCCTCGGCGAGCGCCTCGGCGGCGGGGCGCAGGTGCCGGGCGTCGGCGGCACGCAGGACGGCGATCACCCTGGTCTCGCGCAGGATGGGGCTCAGGGGCTGGGGGCGGGGCTGCTGCCCGGGCCGGGAGGGGCCGGGGCCGGGGGCGGGGTGGGTGACCGGGTTGACCGGGTTGGCCGTGTTCACGGGGGTGGCTCCTGACGGGTGCGGGGTGGGGCGGCGCGGTGGCCGGGGTCGGGGTCGGGGTCGGGTGGTGCGTGCGGGCGGTCGCGCGGCGGGCTGACTACGGGTTCCGTGGCGGCCCTGGGCGCGAGGGCCGGGGGCTAGGTGCGGGGCCGGGCTCCGGGCTCCGGGCTCCGGGCTCCGGGCTCCGGGCTCCGGGCTCCGGGAAGCGTTCAGAGGACCACGCGGTAATGGGTGGTCAGGCGGCCGGTGTCGTCGAGGACGTGGTAGGCGATGCCGGGCGGCTGCTCGCGGTCCGCGGGGGCGTCGCCCTCCCAGGACATGCGCAGGGTCCAGGTGACGGCCGGGCCGACGATCAGGGGGCGGCCGGCGAAGGCCGAGGCGGCCGCGGTGTGGGCGTGACCGGTGAGCACGGCGGCGACCCGGGGGTGGGCATCCAGGAGGGCGGTAAGTGCCGCCGGGTTCTGGAGCCGGCAGGAGTCCGGCAGGGGGTGGTGGAGGTCGACCGGCGGCTGGTGGAAGGCGAGCAGCGCGGGGGTTCCCTCCGGCAGGGCGGTGAGTTCGGCGTCCATCCAGGCCAGGGTCTCGGCGTCGAGCAGGCCCTCGTCGCGGCCGGGGATGATGGAGTCGCACATGAGGACGGCGGTCCCGGCGACGTGGTGGAGGCGGTTGACGGGGCCTTGGCCGGACTCCTCGCCGAGCAGGGCCTTGCGGAGGGCCGGGCGGGAGTCGTGGTTGCCGGGGCAGGTCAGCACCGGGAAGGGGGCGGCCAGGATCCGGGCGGCCTCCTCGTACTCGGACTCGGCGCCGTGGTCGGCGATGTCACCGGTGACCAGGAGGGCGTCGACGGGTCGGGGCAGGGACCGCAGGTGGTCCATGACGCGCTCGGCGCGGTGGGTGGCCCTTTCGCCGCCGTCCAGGTGGAGGTCGCTGATCTGCGCGAGCAGCACCGTCATCGTCGCACCCTCTCGTGGCGGCCCCCGGCCGCCGGTCGGCACCGCGGCGGACCCGGCCGCCGCAGCGCTTCCTAACGGTAGATTTCCTGTTTACCGTGAGGACAGTAGACTCCCGGGCGGTCCGTCAGCAAGGGGCTGACGGCGGGGAGGGCGGGAGGTGCTGATGGAGCGTCGGCTTGCGCTGGAGCTGGCGGGCACGATCCGGCACGACGGCGTCGGCGGTGTCGCGGACGACCTCGCCACGGTGCCCGGAACGACGGACTGGCTGCGGGAGCGGTCGGACGCACTGGCCGGTCTTCCGCCGGACGGGCTCACGGCGGACGACCGGATGCGGGACGAGGTCGTCGCACTGCGGCAGGCCGTCCGTGCCCTGTTCGCGCGAGCCGTGCGTCCGGCCCCGCCGAGCCCGGCGGACGCGCACCGGCTGATGCCGGCCGACGAGGCCCTGGCCCGCCTGAACGCGGCCGCCGCGCGGGCTGCCGTCGTCCCCCGCCTGGACTGGCCCCCGGAGGGCTCCCCCGCCGCCCTGACGGTGGCGGTCGGCGGGGATCTGACCGCGCGGGTCGTCGCGGCGGTGGCCCGGGACGCGATCGCCTTCCTGGGCGGGCCCGAGCGGGAACTGCTGCGGGCCTGCACGGCCCCGCGGTGCGTGCGGTACTTCGTGCGGAGCCACGGTCGGCAGGAGTTCTGCAAGGCCTCCTGCGGGAACCGGGCCCGGGCGGCCCGCCACTACCGGCGTCGGCGCGCGGACGCGGAGGACGGGACCGCCCGGGCCTGAGCCCCGCCGCGACGACCGGGGTGCCGGATGCCGCATGCCGGGTGGCGGGCGGTGGGCGGTGGGGCCTGCTCCCAGGTCCCGATTGCGCACGCCCGTGCCGCCCGGGCCACCCGGCCACCCGGCCACCCGGCCACCCGGCCACCCGGCCACCCGGCCCACGGTTCAGGCGATGGGGCCCGCCGTGTACTCGGCCAGGTGCTCGGCGGTGAGCGTGGAGCCGGCGGCGACCAGGTCGGCGGGGGTGCCCTCGAACACGACCCGGCCGCCCTCGCGGCCCGCCCCCGGGCCGAGGTCGATGATCCAGTCGGCGTGCGCCATGACCGCGAGGTGGTGCTCGACGACGACGACCGACTTGCCGGAGTCCACGAGCCGGTCGAGGAGGGCGAGGAGCTGCCCCACGTCGGCGAGGTGGAGGCCGGTGGTGGGTTCGTCGAGGACGTAGACACCTCCCGACTCCCCCATGTGGGTGGCCAGCTTCAGTCGCTGGCGCTCTCCGCCGGAGAGGGTGGTCAGGGGCTGGCCCAGGGTGAGGTAGCCGAGGCCGACGTCGTCGAGCCGGGAGAGGACGCGGTGCGCGGCGGGTGTGCGGGCCTCGCCGGCGGCGAAGAAGTCCAGGGCCTGGGACACCGGCATGGCGAGGACCTCGCTGATGTCCTGTCCGCCGAGGCGGTACTCGAGGACGGCCGGCTGGAACCGCTTGCCCTCGCAGTCCTCGCACGGTGTGGCGACGCCCGCCATCATGGCGAGGTCGGTGTAGACGACGCCCGCCCCGTTGCAGCTCGGGCAGGCGCCCTCGGAGTTGGCGCTGAACAGGGCCGGCTTGACCCCGTTGGCCTTGGCGAAGGCCTTGCGGATCGGCTCGAGGAGGCCGGTGTAGGTGGCGGGGTTGCTGCGCCGGGAGCCGCGGATGGGGCTCTGGCCGACGGAGACCACGCCGGCCTCGGCGCCCAAAGGGGTGCCGACCAGGGAGCCGTGGACGAGGGAGCTCTTGCCGGAGCCGGCGACGCCGGTGACGACGGTCAGCACGCCGAGCGGGATGTCGACGTCGACGTCCTGGAGGTTGTGCGCGGCGGCGCCCCGGATCTCGAGGTGGCCGGTGGGGGTGCGCACCTTCTCCTTGAGGAGGGTGCGGTCCTCCAGGTGGCGTCCCGTGACCGTGTCGGAGTCGCGCAGTCCTTCGACGGTGCCCTCGTAACAGACCGTGCCACCCCCGGTGCCCGCGCCGGGGCCGAGGTCGACGACGTGGTCGGCGATCGCGATGGTCTGCGGCTTGTGCTCGACGACGAGGACGGTGTTGCCCTTGTCGCGCAGGCGCAGCAGCAGGTCGTTGACGCGCCGGATGTCGTGGGGGTGCAGGCCGACGGTGGGCTCGTCGAAGACGTAGGTGACGTCGGTGAGGCTGGAGCCGAGGTGGCGGATCATCTTCACCCGCTGGGCCTCGCCGCCGGAGAGACTGCCGGTGGGCCGCTCGAGGGAGAGGTAGCCCAGGCCGATCTCGACGAAGGAGTCGAGGAGGCCGCGCAGGGAGCCGAGCAGGGGCGCCACCGAGGGTTCGTCCAGTTCGCCGATCCAGGCGGCGAGCTCGTCGATCTGCAGGGCGCAGAGGTCGGCGATGTTCCGGCCGCGGATGCGGGAGGAGCGGGCGGCCTCGCTCAGGCGGGTGCCGTCGCATTCGGGGCAGTTCACGAAGGTGACCGCGCGGTCCACGAACTCGCGGATGTGCGGCTGCATCGCCTCGCGGTCCTTGGAGAGGATCGACTTGCGCAGCTTGGGGATGAGCCCCTCGTAGGTGAGGTTGGCGCCCTCGACCTTGACCTTGACGGGCTCGTGGTGGAGGAAGGCCTCCATCTCCTTGTCGGTGAACTCGCGGATGGGCTTGTTCGGGTCCAGGAAGCCGGAGGCGGCGTAGATCCTGACCGTCCACCAGCTGTCGGACTTCCAGCCGGGGATGGTGAAGGCGCCCTCGGCGATCGACTTGGAGTCGTCGTAGAGCTGGGTGAGGTCGATGTCGGAGACCGTGCCGCGGCCCTCGCAGCGGGGGCACATGCCGCCGGTGCGGGTGAAGGTCTGCTTGACGGCCTTGGCGTTGCCGCGTTCGACGGTGATGGCGCCGCTGCCCCGGACGGAGGGCGTGTTGAAGGAGAAGGCGCTGGGAGGCCCGATGTGGGGGTCGCCGAGGCGGCTGAAGAGGATCCGCAGCAGGGCGTTGACGTCGGTGACGGTGCCGACGGTGGAACGGGGGTCGGCGGCGATGCGTTCCTGGTCGACGACGATGGCGGTCGTCAGCCCTTCGAGGACGTCGACGTCGGGGCGGGCGAGGGAGGGCATGAAGCCCTGGACGAACGCGCTGTAGGTCTCGTTGATCAGGCGCTGGGACTCCGAGGCGATGGTCTCGAAGACCAGCGAGCTCTTTCCGGAGCCGGAGACGCCGGTGAAGACGGTGAGCCTGCGCTTGGGGATGTCGACGCTCACGTCGCGGAGGTTGTTGACCCGGGCGCCGTGGACGCGGATCAGGTCATGAGCGGTGCGGGCCGGGGTGTCCGGCCCCCTGTCGCCCTGGGTCTCGGCTGCGGTCACGACGTCCTCCAACGCGGCGTACGGTGCGGCGGGCACGACCGCGTCCGGGCGCACGGGGGCCGGGGCCCCCGTGCTCGCCCCCTGGAGCGGCCACGCGGGCAACACTAGACGTCACCACCGACAACGCCGCCGTTTTCCCTCCGCCCCGTGGTGGACGTCGCGGACGTGCGGGGCGCGACGGCTCGACCGGGGGCCTCGTCCCCCGGGAACCGGCCGTGCCGACCGGCGCCGGCGACGAACCGGGCGGCCCCGTCGACGCCCTCGCGTTCCACGACGGGGACGCCCGCCGCTCCTTCCGCCCGCAGCGCGTCCGCGAGGGGCAGGTCCAGGCCCGCGTAGACGGAGGCCCGGTCGGTCAGCATGCACAGCGAGGGGAACGCGGCGATGGTGGCGGCGAGTTCACGGGCCACCCGGACGGCGTCCCCCGGTTCGGTGACGCGGTTGGCGAGGCCCATGGCGTGGGCCTCCTCGGCGGCGACGGGGCGGCCGGTGAGGATGAGGTCCAGGGCGCGGCCGAGGCCGACGATCCTGGGCAGGCGGGCGGTTCCGCCGTCGATCAGGGGCACTCCCCAGCGTCGGCAGAAGACGCCCATCACGGCGTCGCGTTCGACGACGCGGAGGTCGGCGAGCAGGGCCAGTTCCAGTCCGCCGGCGACGGCGTGCCCGGTGACGGCGGCGATCAGCGGCTTGGTGAGGTGCGTCCGGGTGGGGCCCATGGGGCCCGGCGCCGCCCCGTCCGGGGTGAGCTCGTTGCGGCGGGCGGGGTCGGCGACGGCGGTGAGGTCGGCGCCCGCGCAGAAGGTGCCGCCCGCGCCGGCCAGGACCGCGACCTTCCGTTCCGGGTCGGCCTCGAACTCCTCGAAGACGCGCTCGAGTTCGGTGGCCATGGGCCCGTCCACCGCGTTGCGGCGGTCGGGGCGGTCGAGCCACACGGTGGTGACGGGGCCTTCGGTCTCGACCCGTACGTCGGGCACGGGCACCTCCGGTTCTCGGGGCGGGGGGACGATTCGTGTGACGGGCCGCGTGCGGCTCAGACGTGGAGTTCCGGCGGCAGGCCGGTCCACCGGAGGGGTTCGGGCAGGTGGCGGGTGTCGTTGTACACGAGCAGGGCGGGGGGACGGTCGGGGCTGTAGCGGATGACGGTGAGGGCGGCGTGGGCGTGGTGGAGGCCGATCCAGCGGCCGGGCGGCGCGTCGAGGGCGGCGCGGACGAGCCGGCCGATGAGGAAGTTGTGGGTGATCACCAGTTCGTGGCGGGGTGTGTCCTGGTCGGCCGGGCCGGTGAAGCGGTCGAGGGCGGCGCGGGCGAGCGCCGGGCCGTGCTCGCGCTCCGGGGCCGGGAAGGACGCGAGGAAGGTGAGGATCCTGTCGGCGGAGGCGGGGTGGAGTTCCTCACGGGCGGGGAGGTGGGGGACGTAGTCCCCGGCCGGGTCGCACGGGTGGGCGGGGACGCCGCCGAGCCGCCCGGTGATCAGTGCCGCCGTCTCGGTGGTCCTGGGCAGGGGGCCGTGGTGCACGGCGGCGAGGGGGACGCCGCTGTCCCGCAGGCGGGTGCCGAGGAGGGTGGCCTGGTGACGGCCGCGCTCGGTGAGGGACGCCTCGTCGGCGTCGGCCTCGCCGTGGCGGGTGAGGTAGAGGTAGCGGTCGGACCCGGTGGACAAGTGGTGTCTCCCTGCTGATCGCGGCGGGATCCGGCACCGAACCAGTCTGCACGCGACGGTAGTTGACGGCTCTGGTGTCGGACGCGGAAGCCCGCGTCGCGGTTCCGGGCTGGCGTTCGACCCGTTTCCTCGCTCTCGCCCGCCTCGTTGGGCATGCGTCGAAGAAGCCCGGGCGGACGAGGCTTTGCAGGCGGGCGGCGGGACGAGGGCTGGTGTTCGCCGTCGGGGGCCGGGCCGGTGCAACGGGCCGACGCGCGGTGCCTCCCTCTCCGCCCCTACGAAGGGAAACGCCCCGGTGCGAGTGACCGACATCCAGCGATGCGACGTGCGCCCCGGACTGCTCGTCGAGTGGACGCTCAGTCCGGACACCGTCGAGGCGGCCGCCGGCCTGCCGGAGGACGCGCGTCCCCCGGCGTACGTGCAGGAGTCGCACATCAGGACGGCCCGGTCGGTGCGCGAGGACGGTCTGTTCGTCCCGACCTGGGTCGGAGCGGCGTTCGACGTCCCTGGGATGGTGGACCTGGACGCGCTCCAGCACGCCCTGCACACCTGGACGTCGCGGCACGAGACGCTGCGCAGCGGGTTCCGCTGGGACGGGGGCGCGATGCGCCGGTTCACGCTGGACGCCGAGGCGGTGCGCCTGCGGCGTGAGGTGGTCGGCGAGTTCGGCGACCCGCGGCGGCTGGCCGGCCATCTGCAGGACCGGTTCGACGTGGCCGCGGACGCGCTGGACTGGCCGAACTTCATCTACGCGGCGGTGGTCCGGGAGGACTGCACCAGCGTCTACATGGCCTTCGACCACAGCAACGTGGACGCCTACTCGCTGCACCGCATCCCCGCCGAGGTGCACGAGTTCTACGCGGCGGCCGTGGAGGGCCGGGCGGTGGAGCAGCGGCCCGCGGGCAGTTACGTCGACTTCTGCGAGGCCGAGCGGGCGGACGCGGACCGGGTGGACGACGGTCACGAGATCGTGGCGCGCTGGCGGGAGTTCGTCGCCCGGTGCGACGGGCGGCTGCCCAATTTTCCCGTCGACCTGGGGCTGGAGACGGAGGGCAAGCTGCCCACGCAGAAGCTGATGCAGGACATGCTGGGCGGGGCGGGCGAGGCGGCGGGCTTCGAGGCGTACTGCCGGCCGTTCGGCGGTTCCCTGGTGGGTGTGCTGGCCGCGACGGCGGTGATCGTGCGGGAGATCGCGGGCACGGACGTGTACCGGACGGTGGTGCCCTTCCACACCCGGGCCAAGTCGCAGTGGCAGGACTCCGTGGGCTGGTACGTCGGCGGGGTGCCCATCGAGGTGGACCTGTCGGACGGGGCCGGTTTCGAGGAGGCGCTGCGGCGGGTGCGGGCGGCGTTGCGGGAGAACCGGCGGCTGGCGCGGATGCCGATCGCGCGGGTGCTGCGGCTGCTGGGGGCGGAGTTCCGGCCCACCTCGCCCGACCTGTACTCGATCGTGTCGTTCGTCGACGGGCGCACGGTGCCCGGGTCGGAGCGGTGGGACGAGCTGCACGCGTACGGGCTGCTGAGGGTGTCGTACGGGGACCAGGTGTGCGTGTGGGTGAGCAGGGTGCACGAGGGGTTGCAGTTCGCCGCCCGGTACCCGGACACCGGTCCGGCGCTGCGGAGCATGGAGCGGTACCTGGAGCGGCTGCGGGAGCTCGTCGCGGAGGTCGCCCGTGCGTCGGCCGGCGAACGGGAACCGGGGGCACCGGTGTCGGCCGGGGCGCGGGAACCGGGGGCCCTGGTGTGAGACGGGCGGTGCCCGGATAGGGTGGGGCTCCACCAACTCGTGGCGCAGGAACCCGGTGCGATTCCGGGGCGGTTCCGCCACTGTGACGTTCCCCTCCCCGGGGACGCAGCCAGACACTGGCCACGGGTTGTCCGACCGTCGTACGGGGCGAGAACCCCGAGGGAGGATCACGGCCTTGACCGTGCCTGTTGCCCTGCTGTCCACGTCCGACACCGATCTGCTCTCCGCGCGGGCCAGTGGCGCCGCGTACGCGTGGGCGAATCCGTCCCGGGCCTCCGACGAGGAACTCGCCGCCGCCGTGGAGGGTGCCGCCCTCGTGGTGGTGCGGCTGCTCGGCTCCCCGCACGACCTGTGGCCGGGGCTGGCCGCGGTCCGGGAGCGGGGGACGCCGCTGGTGGTGCTCGGCGGCGAGCTCCAGCCGAGCGCCGAGCTGATGGAGCACTCGACCGTCCCGGTGGGGGTGGCCGCCGACGCGCACCGCTACCTGGCGGAGGGCGGCCCGGCCAACCTGCGGCGGCTGCACGCCTTCCTCTCCGACACCGTGCTGCTGACCGGTGAGGGCTTCGAGCCGCCGGAGGCCGTGCCGCTGTGGGGGTTCGCCGAGCGGGCGCCGCGCGACCCGTCGCTCCCCCGGGTGGGGATCCTCTACTACCGGGCGCACGAGGCCGGCGGGAACGCGACGTTCGCGCACGACCTGGCGGACGCGGTGGACGCCACCGGTCTCGCGGTGGGCGTGCCGGTGTTCGCGGGGTCGCTGCGGTCGGCGCCGGACGAGCTGTACGCGGCGCTCGGCGGGTTCGACGCGCTGGTGGTGACCGTGCTGGCGGCCGGTGGCAGCGTCCCGGCGTCGGCGGGTGCCGGGGGCGACGACGAGGCGTGGGACGTGGAGCGGATGGCCGCTCTGGACGTCCCGGTGCTGCAGGGGCTCTGCCTGACGAGTTCGCGGGCCGAGTGGGAGGCGTCGGAGGACGGCGTCACGCCGCTGGACTCGGCCAGCCAGATCGCCATCCCGGAGTTCGACGGGCGGATCATCACCGTGCCGTTCTCCTTCAAGGAGATCGACCGGGACGGGCTGCCCCGCTACGTCGCGGACCCCGAGCGGTGCGCCCGGCTGGCGGGGATCGCGGTCAACCACGCCCGGCTGCGGCACGTCCCGAACGGGGACAAGCGGATCGCGGTGGTGCTGTCGGCGTATCCGACCAAGCACTCCCGGATCGGCAACGCCGTCGGTCTGGACACGCCCCGCTCCGCGGTCCGGCTGCTGCGCCGGCTGCGGGAGGAGGGCTACGACCTGGGCGCCCCCGGTGAACTGCCCGGGCTGGACCTGCCGGACGACCAGGAGGCCGGCGACGCGCTGATCCACGCGGTGATCGCGGCGGGCGGGCAGGACGAGGAGTGGCTGACCTCCGGGCAGCTCACCGACGCCCACGTGCGGATCACCGCCGACCAGTACGCGGCATGGACGGCGGACCTCCCGCAGGGGCTGCGGGAGGCGATGGCCGAGGCGTGGGGTCCCGCCCCGGGCCGGCTCTTCGTCAACGAGGCCGGGGAGATCGTGCTGGCCGCGCTGCGCGCGGGCAACGTGGTGGTGCTGGTGCAGCCGCCGCGCGGCTTCGGGGAGAACCCGGTGGCGATCTACCACGACCCGTCGCTGCCGCCGAGCCACCACTACCTGGCCGCCTACCGCTGGCTGGAGAACGGTTTCGGCGCGCACGCGCTCGTCCACCTGGGCAAGCACGGTTCGCTGGAGTGGCTGCCGGGCAAGAACGCCGCGCTGTCGGCGGAGTGCGCCACCGACGCGGCGCTCGGCTCGCTGCCGCTGGTCTACCCGTTCCTGGTGAACGACCCGGGCGAGGGCGCGCAGGCCAAGCGGCGGGCGCACGCCACCGTCGTCGACCACCTGATCCCGCCGATGGCACGCGCCGAGTCCTACGGCGACATCGCGCGCCTGGAGCAGCTGCTGGACGAGCACGCGAACATCGCGTCGATGGACCCGGCGAAGCTGCCGGCGGTCCGGGGCGAGATCTGGTCGCTGATGCGCGCCGCCGAGATGCACCGGGACCTCGGGCTCGAACAGCGCCCGGACGACGAGGAGTTCGACGACTTCCTGCTCCATGTCGACGGCTGGCTGTGCGAGATCAAGGACGCGCAGATCCGGGACGGTCTCCATGTGCTGGGCGAGGCCCCGGAGGGCGAGGCGCGGGTCAACCTGGTGCTGGCGATCCTGCGGGCCGCCCAGGTGTGGGGCGGGGTCGGCGGGGCGGTGCCCGGGCTGCGGAAGGCGCTGGGCCTGAAGGACGACGAGCGGCTGGAGTCGGTCGACGGCGTGGAGGCGCGTGCGCGCGAGCTGGTGGAGCGGATGGAGGCCGCCGGCTGGAGCCCCGGGGCGGCCGCCGCGCTGCACGACGATCCCGAGGTGCGGCGGGTGCTGGAGTTCGCCGCCGAGCAGGTGGTGCCGCGGCTGGCGCGGACGACGGAGGAGCTGGACCATGTGGTCCACGCGCTGGCCGGCGGGTACGTGCCCGCGGGCCCCTCGGGGTCGCCGCTGCGCGGCCTGGTGAACGTGCTGCCGACCGGGCGGAACTTCTACACCGTCGACCCCCGGGCGGTGCCTTCGCGGCTGGCCTGGCAGACCGGTCAGGCGATGGCCCGGTCGCTGGTGGAGCGGCACCTCCAAGACACCGGGGAGTATCCGAGGTCGGTCGGCCTGTCGGTGTGGGGGACGTCGGCGATGCGGACCTCCGGCGACGACGTCGCGGAGGTGCTGGCGCTGCTGGGCGTGCGGCCCGAGTGGGACGAGGCGTCCCGGCGGGTGTCGCGGCTGGAGGTGGTGCCGCCGGAGGAGCTGGGCCGCCCCCGGATCGACGTGACGGTGCGGATCTCGGGCTTCTTCCGGGACGCCTTCCCGCACGTGGTGGCGATGCTGGACGACGCGGTGCGGATGGTCGCCGCGCTCGACGAGCCCGACGACGCGAACTACGTGCGGGCGCACGCCCGGGCCGACCTCGCGGAGCACGGGGACGAACGCCGCGCCACCACGCGGATCTTCGGCTCCAAGCCCGGTTCCTACGGCGCGGGCATCCTGCAGCTGGTGGAGTCCGGCAGCTGGCGTGACGACCGCGACCTGGCCGAGGTGTACACGGCGTGGGGCGGGTTCGCGTACGGACGCGGTCTCGACGGCGTGCCGGCGGCGGACGACATGCGCGCCAACTACCGGCGGATCAAGGTGGCGGCGAAGAACATCGACAGCGCCGAGCACGACATCGCGGACTCCGACGACTACTTCCAGTACCACGGCGGCATGATCGCCACCGTGCGCGCGCTGACCGGCGCGGACCCGAAGGCGTACGTGGGCGACTCCACCACGCCGGACGCGGTGCGCACCCGCACGCTGGCCGAGGAGACCGCCCGGGTCTTCCGGGCGCGCGTGGTCAACCCGCGGTGGATCGCGGCGATGCGCCGGCACGGCTACAAGGGTGCCTTCGAGCTGGCGGCGACGGTGGACTACCTCTTCGGCTTCGACGCCACGGCCGGCGTGGTGCACGACTGGATGTACGAGAAGCTGGCCGCCGAGTACGTGCTGGACGAGGAGACGCAGGAGTTCCTGCGGCGCTCCAACCCGTGGGCGCTGCACGGCATCGTGGAGCGGCTGCACGAGGCGGCGGAGCGCGGCCTGTGGGCCGAGCCCGACCCCGCGACGCTGCAGGCGATGTCCGAGGTCTACCTGGAGGTCGAGGGCGAGCTGGAGGAGCGGTCCGAGTGAGCGTGGCGGTGCGGGTGCGGATCCTCGGCATCGGCATGGGGCCGCGGCACCTGACGGCCGAGGTCGTGGAGGCGCTGCGGGACTGCGACTACGCGGTGGCGGCCCGCAAGTCCGAGGAGGACGGGCTGCTGGAGCTGCGGCGCGCGGTGTGCGCGGCGCACGGCGTGGAGCTGGTGGAGGTGCCCGACCCGGAGCGGGACCGCCGGGACCCGAAGGACTATCCGGGGGCGGTGGCCGCCTGGCACGAGGCCCGGGTGGCCGCCTACGAGCGGGTGCTGGCCGCCCGGGGCGGCACGGCGGCGTTCCTGGTGTGGGGCGATCCGGCGCTGTACGACTCGACGGTGCGGATCGTGGAGCGGATCGCCGAGCGGGCCGTGGTGCCGGTGGAGTACGACGTGCTGCCGGGGGTGAGCGCGCCTCAACTGCTGGCGGCGCGGCACCGGATGGTGCTGCACGAGGTGGGCCGGCCGGTGCAGGTGACCACCGCCCGGCGGCTGGCCGAGGCGGTCGCCGCCGGGCAGGAGAACATCGTGGTGATGCTCGGGTCCGAGCCGCGGTTCGAGGGTCTGGAGGACTGGCGGGTCTGGTGGGGCGCCAATCTCGGCACGGAGAGCGAGGAGTTGGCGGCCGGCCGGGTCGGCGAGGTGCTGCCGGAGATCGTGCGGGCGCGGGCCCGGGCCCGGGAGGCCGCCGGTTGGGTGATGGACGTGTGTCTGCTGAGGAAGGGCGCGGCGCGATGAGCGGGCTGCTGGTCGCGGGGACCACCTCGGACGCCGGGAAGTCCGTGGTGACGACGGCGCTGTGCCGGGCGTTCGCGCGGCGCGGGCTGCGGGTGGCGCCGTACAAGGCGCAGAACATGTCGAACAACTCGATGGTCTGCCTCGGCCGGGACGGCGTGGCGGCGGAGATCGGGCGTGCCCAGTGGGTGCAGGCGCTGGCGGCGCGCGCGGTGCCGGAGCCGGAGATGAATCCGGTGCTGCTGAAGCCGGGCACGGACCGGCGCAGTCATGTGGTGCTGATGGGGCAGCCGGCCGGGGCGGTGTCCTCGGCGAACTGGGAGGCGGGGCGCCGTCATCTGGCCGAGGCGGCGCACGCCGCCTACGACGACCTGTCCGCCCGGTACGACGTGGTCGTGGCCGAGGGCGCGGGGAGCCCGGCGGAGATCAATCTGCGGGCGGGCGATTACGTCAACATGGGGCTGGCCCGGCACGCCGGGCTGCCCGTGGTGGTGGTCGGTGACATCGACCGGGGCGGGGTGTTCGCCTCGATGTACGGCACGGTGGGGCTGCTGGAGGCGGCCGACCAGGCGCTGGTCGCCGGGTTCGTGGTGAACAAGTTCCGTGGTGACGTGGGGCTGCTGAGGCCGGGGCTGGAGGATCTGGAGCGGATCACCGGGCGGCGGGTGTTCGGTGTGCTGCCGTGGGACCCGGGGCTGTGGCTGGACTCGGAGGACGCCCTGGACCTGGCGGGCCGGCGGGCCCGCGGGGACGCCGTGCGCCGGGTGGCGGTGGTGCGGCTGCCGCGGATCAGCAACTTCACGGACGTGGACGCGCTCGGTCTGGAGCCGGACCTCGACGTGGTGTTCGCCTCGGACCCGCGGGACCTGTCGGACGCGGACCTGGTGGTACTGCCGGGGACCCGGTCGACGCTGGCCGACCTGGAGTGGCTGCGGGCGCGGGGACTGGACCGGGCCGTGGTGGACCACGCGCGGCGGGGACGCCCGGTGCTGGGGATCTGCGGGGGGTTCCAGATGCTGGGGCGGACCGTCCGCGACCCGGACGGGGTCGAGGCCGGGCCGGGGGCCTTCGCGGAAGGGCTGGGACTGCTCGACGTGCGCACGGACTTCGCGGTGGACAAGACGCTGCGGCTGCCCGAGGGCTCGGCGCTCGGCGCACCGGCGTCCGGGTACGAGATCCACCACGGGCGGATCACGGTGGGTGGCGGGGCCGAGGAGTTCCTGGGCGGGGCCCGGTCGGGCACCGTGTTCGGGACGATGTGGCACGGCAGCCTGGAGGGCGACGCGTTCCGGGAGGCGTTCCTCGCCGCGACGCTGGATCTCGCGCCGTCGGGCGTGCGGTTCGGGGAGGCCCGCGAGGCGCGCGTCGAGCGGCTGGGGGACCTGGCGGAGAAGTACCTGGACGTGGACGCGCTGGAGGCGCTGGCGCGGGACGGGGCGCCGCGGGGGCTGCCCCTGCTGCCACCCGGAGGTGTGCGGTGAGGCTGCTGTTGCTGGGCGGGACGTCGGAGGCGCGTGAGCTGGCGGCGCTGCTGGTGGACGCGGGGGTGGACGTGACGTCCTCGCTGGCGGGACGGGTGGCACGGCCCCGGCTGCCGGTGGGCAAGGTGCGGATCGGCGGGTTCGGCGGGGTGCCGGGGCTGCTGGCCGCGCTGGACGGCTTCGACGCCGTGGTGGACGCCACCCATCCGTTCGCCCGCGGGATGACCGCCAACGCGGTTGCCGCGTGCGGGAGTTCAAGGGTGCCGTTGCTGCGGCTGGAGCGCCCGGGCTGGGACCCGGACCCGGCGTGGACGTACGCCGGCTCGCACGAGGAGGCCGCCGAGGTCGCCGCCCGGCTGGGGAGGCGCCCGTTCGTGACGGTGGGGCGGCAGGAGCTGGCGCGGTTCGTCCCGGCCCTGCGGACCTCGGCGGTGCTGGCGCGTGTCGTCGACGTGCCGGAGCTCGAACTTCCGGCCGCCTGGCGGCTGGTGACGAGCCGGGGGCCGTACTCCCTCGCGGGCGAACGGGAGTTGTTCCGCGAGCACGCCGTGGACGTGCTGGTGACCAAGGACTCCGGCGGGACCTACACCTGGCCCAAGATGGCGGCGGCCCGCGAACTCGGGGTGCCGGTGGTGCTCGTGCGGCGGCCCGCCGACGGGTACGGCGTACCGGTGGTGCACGACGTGGCCGAGGCGTTCGCCTGGGTACGCGAGGCGGCTCGCGCTACGGCGGGCGGGACGGCTCCCTGGACGACGGCGGACGGTCAGCCCGTCTCCGGGGCGGGTACCGCGTAGCCCGGGAGGGACGGCCAGCGCACGGTGAGCACCACCGACTCCTCCTCCGCCACCCAGGAGTGGTCGACGCCCTCGCCCCAGACGACGTAGTCCCCCTGCCGTTCCAGCACCACGCTGCGGCCGGGGAACTCCACGCGGAAGCGACCGCTGACGAGGACCTGCAGGGCGGTGCGGCGCTCGCCGCGCACCCATTGCGCGCGGGTGTCGCCCTTGGGGTGGACACCCCATTTGATCTCCACGGCCTCGCTGTGCCGCGGGTCGCCCGCGTCCTTGAAGTGCCCGAGCAGCCAGCCCCGGTCCAGGGCCGCGTCCTGGCCGGCGTTGCCGACGTACACGCTGTCGTCCATGGGCCCGGACCCTAACAGCCGCGCGCCCCGGACCTGCGGCGCAAGGCCGCGGCGCCCGCGGCGGCGGTGATCGCGGCGGCCAGGCAGACCCGGCGTGCCAGGGCGGTGGCGCGGGGGATGTCGGCGGGTACGGGCTGCGGCCCGTCGCCCATCACGGCGCGGTGTTCGGTGCGGGCGCCGTACCGGTTGGTGCCGCCGAGGCGGATGCCGAGGGCGCCGGCGAACGACGCCTCCACGACACCCGCGTTGGGGCTGGGGTGCGCGGCGGCGTCCCGGCGCCAGGCGCGCAGGGGCGCTGCCGGACCGGCTGGGGAGGTGACGGCGGTGAGGATGCCGGCGAGACGGGAGCCGGGGAGGTTCAGGAGGTCGTCCAGGCGGGCGGAGGCCCAGCCGAAGCGCTCGTGGCGCGGGGTGCGGTGGCCGACCATGGCGTCGAGGGTGTTGGCCGCACGGTAGCCGAGCAGGCCGGGCACTCCCGCGACGGCGCCCCAGACGAGCGGGGCGACCACGGCGTCGGAGGTGTTCTCGGCGACCGACTCCACCACGGCGCGGGCGATCTGGGCGTCGTCCAGGGTGGTGGTGTCCCTTCCCACCAGGGAGCGCAGCCGGGTGCGGGCCGCGGGCAGGTCGGGAGCGGCGAGGCGGGTGTGGACGGCCGTGGCCTCGCGTTCCAGGGAGCGGCCGCCGAGGACGGCCCAGGTGGCGGCGGCGGTGACGGCCAGGTGCGCCGCGGGGTGCCGGGCGGCGGCCCGCTCCACGGCGACGCCCAGGGCGGCGGCGCCGCCGACCAGCAGGGCCGTGTAGGCGGTCCCGCGGGCACGGGAGTCGGCGTGCAGCCTCTCCTCCAGCGCGGCGGCGACGGTGCCGAAGCCGGCCACCGGGTGGAGGCGGCGCGGGTCGCCGAGGAGCCGGTCGGCCAGGTGACCGAGCAGGAGACCGGCGGCCCGGGTGTTCAGGCGCGAGGGGCGCATGCCCGTACCTCCGCGAGGGCGTCGAGGAAACGGCGGGTGGTCTCCGGCGGGCGGACCGCCAGGCGGATCCACGACGGGTCGAGTCCGGGGAAGGTGTCGGCGCGCCGGGCGGCGACGCCGTGAGCGCGGAGCAGGCCGTGCACCCCCTCCCCCGGGCGCGCCAGCACGAAGGGCGCGGCGGACGGCACGAACGGGACGCCGGCGTCGGCGAGGCCGTCCTGGAGGTACTCCCGCCAGGAGGTCAGCAGGCGGGCGCGCGTGTCGGCCTCCGGCAGGGCCTGCGGGGCCGTACAGGCGACGGTGGCGGCGACGGCCGGGGAGGACAGCGCCCACGGGGTCTGGGCCCGGGCGAGCTCCCCCACGACGGCCGGGTCGCCGACGACGTAGCCGGCGCGGATGCCGGGGATCGACCAGTGCTTGGTGAGGCTGCGGATGACGAGCAGTCCCTCCGAGCGGTCGTCGGCCAGGGATTCCGGCTCGCCGGGGACGGCGTCCATGAACGCCTCGTCGACGACGACCAGCCGGCCGCGGCGGCGCAGGGCCCGCACGGCGGCCGCCGGGTGGAGGACGCCGGTCGGGTTGGTGGGGTTGCCGACGACCACCAGGTCGGCGTCCTCGGGCACGGCGGCCGGGTCGAGGGCGAAGCCGTCGGCGTCCCGGCACAGCACGGTGGTGACGGTGTGTCCGGCCTGTTCCAGGGCGGCGTGGGGCTCGGTGAACTGCGGGTGGACGACGACCGGGCGCCGCCAGGGCCGCAGCCGGGCGACCAGGGTGAAGGCCTCGGCCGCCCCCGCGGTGGGCAGCGCCTCGGCCGGGGGCCGCCCGTGGCGCCGTGCGACGGCCCGGCGGGCGGGTTCCGGGTCGGGGTACGCGGCGGCCTCGGCGATGCCGGCGCGCAGGGCGCGCTCGAGCCAGTCGGGGCGCTCGCCGGAGTAGACGTTGACGGCGAGGTCCAGGAGTCCGTCACGGGCCTCCACGTCACCGTGGTGCCGCAACGGGTCCGCCACGGGGGTCGCGAGGGCGCCCGCGGGTGCCGCAGGCGCCGCCCGGCCGCCCGGGGATACCGCCAGACCGCTCGCGGATGCCACGGGCGCCGCCGGGCTGCCCACGGATGCCTCGGGCGCCGCCAGGTTGCCCGCGGACACCACGGGCGCCGCCAGGCCGCCCACAGGTGCAGCGAGGCCGCCACCAGGTGCCGCAGGCGCCGCCAGGCTGCCCGCAGGCGCCGCCGGGCTGCCCGCGGACGCCGCCAGGCCGCCCACAGGTGCAGCGAGGCCGCCACCAGGTGCCGCAGGCGCCGCCAGGCTGCCCGCAGGCGCCGCCAGGCTGCCCGCAGGCGCCGCGAGGCCGCGGCTGGGTGCCGCGAGGCCGCCCTCGGGGGTCGCGGGCGCCACGACTGCCGCCGTTGCCTCGCCTGCCCCCGGCGCCGGCGTGGACGCCGGGGCGGACACCTGCGCCGGGGCGGACACGAGGGCCGCGGCGGACCGCGGCCCCGGGACGGGTGCCGCCGCGGTCCCGGTCGCCGCTGCGGCGAACCGCTGCGCGAGGCGGGGGTGACCGGCCCAGTGGACGTGCAGGTAGGAGGCGTGCAAGGACGGTGAGGCGAAGCCCTCGGGCAGACCGTCGATCTCCCAGGCGGGGGTGGCGGCCGAGGCGGCGGGCGCGGTGACGGTCCGGTGGAACTCGTGCCCGGTGACCCGCTCCCCCGCCCGGGTGAGGAGGGTGTCGCCGGGCGAGAGGGCCCGCGGGTAGCGGAGGGTGAGGCGTTCGGCCATCCGGGCGTGGGCGGGGACGGCGCCGGCCATGGCGGTGTCGTCCAGGGTCTCCGCGAGGTAGAGCAGCCCGGCGCATTCGGCGACGGTCGGCACCCCGGCCCGGACGGCCTCGCGGATCTCGGCCATCAGCGGTCGGTTGGCGGCGAGTTCCGCGGCGTAGACCTCGGGGAAGCCGCCCCCGAGGTAGAGGCCCCGGGTGCCGGAGGGCAGGGCGGTGTCGGTGAGCGGGTCGAAGGGCACGACCTCGCAGCCCGCCGCGGTGAGGAGTTCGTCGGTCTCGGCGTACCGGAACGTGAACGCGCGGCCGCCCGCGACGGCGACGACGGGGCGGGCGGCCCCGGCCGGGGCGGTCACCTCGTCGGCCGGGTTCCAGGCGCGGGCGTCGAGCGGCGGCGCGCTGCGGGCGAGGGCGAGGATCGCGTCCAGGTCGACCTGGCGGCCGATGCTTTCGCCGAGGCGTCGCACGGCCTCGGCGGAGTCGGCGCGTTCCGAGGCGGGGACCAGGCCGAGGTGCCGGGAGGGGGCGGCGATCCCCTCGTCGCGGTGGACGACGCCGAGCACGGGCAGTCGCAGCGCCCGGCGTATCTCGGCGACGTTGCGCCGGGAGCCGGCCTTGTTGAGGATGACGCCGACGACCTCCACGGACAGGTCGTAGGCGGCCATGCCCTCGACGATCGCGGCGGCCGAGCGGGACATGCGGGAGATGTCGACGACCAGGACGACGGGGGTCCGGGTGAGGGCGGCGACATGGGCGGTGGAGGCGAAGCCGTCGCCGCCGATCCGTCCGTCGTGCAGGCCCATCACGCCTTCGACGACCGCGAGGTCGGCGCCCCGGGCGCCGTGGAGGAGGAGCGGCGCGACCCGTTCCTCGCCGACGAGGTGGGGGTCGAGGTTGCGGCCGGGGCGGCCGGTGGCGAGGGCGTGGTAGCCGGGGTCGATGTAGTCGGGGCCGGTCTTGTGGCCGCTGACGGTGTGCCCGGCGTCGCGCAGGGCGGCCATCAGGCCGGTGGCGACGGTGGTCTTGCCCTGTCCGGTCATCGGTGCGGCGATCATGATCCGCGGCAGGCGCCCGTCCGGTGTGTCCCGCGGCCCGGTCGGGTCGGGGGTCACCATTCGATGCCTCGCTGGCCCTTCTGGCCCGCGTCCATGGGGTGCTTGATCTTGGTCATCTCGGTGACGAGGTCGGCCACCTCGAGCAGTTCGGGGGCGGCGCGGCGGCCGGTGACGACCACGTGCTGGCGGCCCGGACGTTCGCGCAGGGCGGTGACGACGTCCTCGACGTCGATCCAGCCCCAGGCGATGGGGTAGGTGAACTCGTCGAGGACCAGCAGGTCGTACGTCTGGTCGGCGAGGCGGCGCTTGATCTCGGCCCAGCCCTCGGCGGCGGCCGCGGCGTGGTCCTCGCCGTCGCCCTGCTTGCGGGTCCAGGACCAGCCGGAGCCCATCTTGTGCCAGTCGACGGGGCCGCCCTCGCCGGTCTCCTCGTGGAGCCGGCCGAGGCGTTCGAGGACGGTCTGCTCGCCGATGCGCCACTTGGCGGACTTGACGAACTGGAAGACCCCGATGCGCCAGCCCTGGTTCCAGCCGCGCAGGGCGAGGCCGAAGGCGGCGGTCGACTTGCCCTTGCCGTCGCCGGTGTGGACGACGAGGAGGGGCTTGTTGCGGCGCTGGCGGGTGGTGAGGCCGTCGTCGGGGACGGTGGTGGGCTGTCCCTGGGGCATCAGGCGGCCCTCTCTCGGACGGCGGTGCTCAGCGCGGCGGCGCTGACCTCGCGGACGGGCAGGTGGTCGGCGTGCAGGCGGGCGGCCAGGTGCGCGGCGAGGCCGAGGCGCATCGGCCCGGACTCGCTGTCGACGACGACGGTGCTGACGCCGAGCGAGGCGACCTGGTCGGCGGCGTGCAGGGAGCGGGCGACGGCGTCCTTGCCCCCGGTGGCGCGGCCGTCGGTGACCACGACCAGCAGGGGGCGCAGCCGTGGGTCGCGGCGGCGTTCGCGGGCGACGACGCGGGCGGCCTCGAGCAGGCCCTCGGCGAGCGGGGTCCGGCCGCCGGCCGGGAGGTCGTCCAGGCGGGCCGCGGCGATGTCGACGGAGTGGGTGGGAGGGAGGGCGAGTTCGGCGGCGGTGCCGCGGAAGGTGATCAGGCCGACCTTGTCGCGGCGGCGGTAGGCGTCCAGGAGCAGGGACAGCACGGCGGTCTTGACCTGCACCATGCGCCTGCGCGCGGCCATGGAGCCGGAGGCGTCGACGCAGAACAGGACCAGGTTGGCCTCGCGCCCCTCACGGACGGCCGTGCGCAGGTCCTCGGGGCGCAGGCGCAGGCGGCCGCCGGGCCGCGTCGTCGCGGTGCGGGCGGAGGCGGCGCGCACGGTCTCCACGAGGTGGAGGGGTCCGCGGGCGTGCCGGCCGGGCCGGGCGGTGCCGACGCGGCGGCCGCGGGTGCCGATGGCGCGGCTCCGGCGGCCGTCGGTGCCCTCGCCGGTGCCGCGGACGGTGAGGAGGCGGGGGCGGTAGGGGGCGGTGGCCTGGACGGTGGTGGTCCGGCCGTCGGCCTTCGGCCCCGTGTCGCCGGGCTTCCCGCCGTCGGGGGTGGCGGGCGTGTCGGTGGGGGCGGTGCCGTCCGTGCCGGAGGTGTCGGCCGCGACGGCGGTGTAGGCCGCGGCGCCGGCGGAGGTGGGCCGGTCGTCCCGGCCCGGCCGGTGGCCGGTGTCCTCCTGGTGGGGGCCGCCGGGGTCCTCCCCCGCTGCCGGGTCGTCGCCGGGGGCGTCGTCCTGCGGGCCGTCCTGGTCGGGGCCGTCGTCCTGTCCGTCCGGTCCCCCGCCCTCCGGCGGGGTGGGCGGGTCCGGGGGGAGTTCGTCGTCGCCGAGGATCCGGTCGAGCAGGTCCTCGTCGAGCCCGGGCGCGTCGAAGGGGTTGCGGCGCCTGCGGTGCGGCAGGGCGAGCCGGGCGGCGCGGCGGATGTCGGCGCGGGTGACGGTGGTCCGCCCGGCCCACGCGGCGTGGGCGACGGCGGTGCGGGCGGTGACGATGTCGGCGCGCAGACCGTCGACGTCGAACGCGGCGCATATCTCGGCGATCTTGCCGAGGGCGGCGTCCGACAGGGTGACCCGGGACAGCCGTTCGCGGGCGGCGGCGACACGGGCGGCCAGGGCCTGCTCCGCCGGCCGGTGGCGGGCGGTGAAGGCGGCGGGGTCGGCGTCGTAGGCCATCCGGCGGCGCACCACCTCGGCGCGGGCCGCGGGGTCGCGGGGCGCGGCGACCTCGACGGTGAGGCCGAACCGGTCGAGGAGCTGGGGGCGGAGTTCGCCCTCCTCCGGGTTCATGGTGCCGATGAGCAGGAACCGGGCGGCGTGCTCCATGGAGAACCCGTCGCGTTCGACGGTGACCCGGCCGGTGGCGGCGGCGTCGAGGAGCAGGTCGACCAGGTGGTCGGGCAGGAGGTTGACCTCGTCGGCGTAGAGGATGCCGCGGTGGGCGCGGGCCAGCAGGCCGGGTTCGTAGGCCACCTTGCCGTGCGAGAGGGCCTGTTCGAGGTGGAGGGAGCCGAGGACGCGGTCCTCGGTGGCGCCGACGGGGAGTTCCACCAGGCGGACCGGGCGGCTCTCCAGGGGCGTGCCGGGGTCGAAGGGGCCGTCCGGGGAGTCGTCGTCCGGGTCCGCGGGGTCGGTGGAGAACCGGTCCTGGGGGTGGACGCCGACGGGCGGCAGCAGGGCGGCGAGCGCGCGGGCCGCGGTGGACTTGGCGGTGCCCTTCTCGCCGCGGACCAGGACGCCGCCGATGGCGGGTGAGATGCCGGTCAGGACCAGGGAGAGGCCGAGGTCGTCGAGTTCGGCGGCGTCGCAGCCGACGATCGCGGAAAAGGGGTAGTGCGAACGCACCAATGGCATGTGAGGCTCCCGCTCGTTTCGCCATCCGTAAAGGGCGGGCGCGAGGCCGGTCTTCGGACTTGCCGAGTCCTCGTGAGCGAGGCTCGGTTCACCGCAGCGGGCCTGTGCCGGATTCTCACCGGGCTTCCCAGATTCTCCCCGTGGACCGTCCTCACCGTTTCCGATGGCTGGGCCGTAGGGGCACCTCGTGCCTGTGATCGACCACGATAGCGTCAGGGGTATGACGATCGGCACGCCCCCTCCCCTTCTTCCCGAAATCGCGGCCCCCCGGGTCACCGTCGTCGGCGTGGCCGCCGACGGTTGGGCCTCGCTGCCCGAGCGGTTGCGGCGGGTGGTGCTGGGGGCGGACGTGGTGCTGGGCGGGCGGCGGCACCTGGCGATGCTGCCGGAGGTCGCGGGGCAGCGCCGGGAGGCGTGGCCCTCGCCGCTGCGGGAGGGGCTGCCGGCCCTGCTGGAGTCCGTCGGCGGGGCGCGGGTGGTGGCGCTGGCCTCCGGCGACCCGCTGGTGTCGGGGATCGGCACGACGCTCCTGGACCTGCTGGGGGTCGGGGCGGTGCGGGTCGAACCCGCGGTGTCCTCGGTGGCGTTGGCGCGGGCCCGGATGGGCTGGCCGTCGGAGCGGTGCGCCGTGGTGACACTGGTCGGCCGTGATCCGCGGTTGCTGCTGCGGGAGTTGGCGCCCGGTCACCGGGTGCTGGTGCTGTCCTCGGACGCGCGGACGCCGGACGCGGTGGCGGCGCTGCTGGCGGGCGCGGGGTACGGGGCGACCGTGATGACGGTGCTCGGTGATCTGGGCGCGGCGACGGAGTCCCGGCTGGCGGCCACGGCGGACGGCTGGCTGGCGTCACCTCCCCAGGACGTGCCCGAACTGCACGTGCTGGCGCTGGAGTTGGCGGGGCCGCCGGCCTACGGCCTGGTCGCGGGGCTGCCGGACGACGCGTTCGAGAACGACGGGCAGCTCACCAGGCGTGATCTGCGGGCCTCGGCGCTGGCCCGGCTGGCGCCCGCGCCGGGGCAGCACCTGTGGGACGTGGGCGCGGGGGCGGGCTCGGTGGGGATCGAGTGGATGCGGGCGCACCCGTCCTGCCGCACCACGGCCGTGGAGGCGAACGCCGGGCGGGCGGAGCGGGTGGCGCGGAACGCGGGCCGGCTGGGCGTGCCGGGGCTGCGGGTGGTGACCGGGCGGGCGCCGGACGCGCTGGCCGGGCTGCCGGCTCCGGACGCGGTGTTCGTGGGCGGCGGGGCGACCCGGCCGGGCGTCCTGGAGGCATGTCTCGGGGCGCTTGGGCCGGGCGGCCGGCTGGTGGTGCACGGGGTGACGCTGGAGACCGAGGCGATGCTGGCGGACGCCTACCGCCGCCACGGCGGGGAGTTGACCCGCCTGGCGGTGGAGACGACGGCGCCGATCGGCTCGTTCACCGGGTGGACGCCGTCGCGGACGGTCACCCAGTGGAGCCTGACGGTGGGCTGAGGCGGGGGCGGGCGGGGTCGTAGAGGAACGATTCCCCGCCGGGGGCCGGGTCGAGTGCCCGGCCCACCAGGATGACCGCGGCCTGCCGCAGCCCGGCCTCCTCGACGGCGTCGGCGATGCCGGCGACGGTGCCGCGGAGCACCGACTCCTGCGGCTGGCTCGCCCGGTGCACGACGACGACGGGGCAGTCGGGGCCGTACTCGGGCTCGATCTCCGCCATCAGGTCGCGGATCCGGGTGATGGCGAGGTGGAGCACCAGGGTGGCGCGGGTGGCGGCGAACGCGGCGAGCGACTCGGCGCCGGGCATCGGCGTGGACCGGGCCCGGGTGCGGGTGAGGACCACCGACTGGGCCAGCAGCGGCACGGTCAGCTCCCGCCCCACCACGGCGGCCGCGGCGGCGTAGGCGGGCACGCCGGGGGTGACGTCCCAGGGCACGCCCTGCGCGTCGAGGCGGCGGGTCTGTTCGGCGAGCGCCGAGTAGAGCGAGGGGTCGCCGGAGGTCAGCCGCACGACCTGCTCCCCCGCCCGGTGGGCGGTGACCAGGTGCTCGGTGATGCGGTCGAGGTCGAGCCGCTGGGTGTCCACCAGCCGGGCGCCCGGGGCGCAGTGGTCGAGGACCTTCGGGTCGAGGTAGGTGCCCGGGTAGAGGACGGTGCCGGCCTCGGCGAGCAGGCGCACGGCGCGGACGGTGAGCAGGTCGGCCGCTCCGGGGCCGGCGCCGACGAAGTGGACGGTCACGGCTTCACCCACCGCGGGGTCCAGACGCGGCCGGTCGCCGAGACGCGGGTGCCGGAGGCGCCGACGATGAGCAGGCACCGCATGTCGATGGTGGCCGGGTCGAGTTCGCCGAGCGTGGTGACGGTCAGTTCCTCGCCGGCGCGTCCGACGTCGCGTCCCACCACGACCACGGTCTCCGGCTTGCGGTGTTCGAGCAGGACGCGGCGGGCGGTGGCGATCTGCTCGGTCCTCGACCGGGAGGCCGGGTTGTAGACGGCCAGCACCAGGTCGGCCTCGGCGACGGCGCGCAGCCGGCGTTCGACGACCTCCCAGGGCTTGAGCCGGTCGGAGAGGCTCATGACGGCGAAGTCGCCGCCGATCGGCGCGCCGGCCCGGGCGGCGACGGCCTGGACGGCGCTGACGCCGGGCAGCACGCGCACCGGGACTTCCCGGTAGGCGGGGTCCTCGGCGGCCTCCAGGACGGCGGTGGCCATGCCGAAGACGCCGGCGTCGCCGCCGGAGACCACGGCGACCCGCTCGCCGTTCCTCGCCAGCTCCAGTGCCGCGCGGGCGCGGTCGATCTCGACGGTGTTGCCGGAGGCGTGCCGGGTCAGTCCGGGGCGCTGCGGCACCCGGTCGACGTAGGGGCCGTAGCCGACGACGTGGTCCACCTCGGCCAGCGCCGCGGTGGCCTCGGGGGTCAGCCATGCCTCGGGGCCGGGGCCGAGTCCGACGACCAGGAGTTCGGCGGCGGGCACGGCGGTGCGGGCCGCCGCCGCTTCCGGGGCCCGGTCCTCCGCGCGGGTCGCGGCCGTGTCCTGTTCGCCGGGCCGCCGTGAGCGGGTGCCGTTGCGGCTGTCGCCGGTGACGAGGATCAGGGAGAAGTACGGGACGGTGTCCGGGTCGACCTCGGCGACGGGCAGCCGGCGTTCGCCCTCCATGGAGGCGCGCTCCACGTACACGGCGTGCTCCAGCCGTCCGGCCGCCTCCAGGGCGCGGCGGACGGCGGGGAAGGTGCGGCCCAGCTTCATCACCACGGCGGCGTCGGTGTCGGCGAGGCGGCGGGCGAGTTCGGGTTCGGGCAGGGTGCCGGGGAGGACGGTGAGCACGTCGGTCTGCCGGACCAGCGGCGCGGCGGCGACCGCGGTCGCCGCGGCGAACGCGGGGACACCGGGCACGATCTCGGTCTCGTACCGCTCCGAGAGCCGGTCGTGCATGTACATGTACGACCCGTAGAAGAGGGGGTCGCCCTCGGAGAGGAGTACGACGTCGCGTCCGGCGTCGAGGTGGGCGGCGAGCCGGGCGGCGGACTCCTCGTAGAAGTCGGCCAGGGCGCCCGCGTAGCCCCCGGGGTGGTCGGTGACGCCGGTGGTGACCGGGTAGACCAGCCGCTCCTCGACGGCGGTGGGGGGTATCAGCGAGGCGGCGATCCGCCGGGCGTTGGACTCCTTGCGGACGCCGGCGTGGTAGGCGACGACGTCGGCGGAGCCGATCAGCCGGGCGGCCTTGAGCGTGATCAGTTCGGGGTCTCCGGGGCCGACGCCGACACCGTGGAAACGTCCGGTCACTCCTCCTCCTTGGCGAGTGCGTTGAGGGCCGACGACGTCATGGCGGATCCGCCGCGGCGGCCGTGGACGGTGACGTACGGGATGTCGATGCCGTGCCGGTCGGCGAGTTCGGTGAGGGCCTGCTTGGACTCGGCGGCGCCGATGAAGCCGACCGGGCAGCCGACGATCGCCGCGGGCCGGGGTGCGCCGTCGATCAGCATCTCCAGCAGGTGGAACAGGGCGGTGGGCGCGTTGCCGACGGCGACGACCGCGCCCTCCATCAGCGGCTCCCACAGGGAGACCGCCGCGGCGGTGCGGGTGGTGTGCCAGCGGCGCGCGAGGTCCGGTACGCGGTCGTCGCCGAGGAGGCAGACGACATCGTTGTCGGCGGGGAGGCGGCCGCGGGTGACGCCGGTGGCGACCATGGTGACGTCGCAGAGGATCGGGGCGCCCGCCCGCAGGGCGCCGCGGGCGGCGCCGACCAGGCCGGGGTGGATCACCAGGTCGTCGGCCAGGTCGACCTGTCCGGCGCCGTGGATCATCCGCACGGCGAGGCGTTCGGCCTCGGCGGGGATGTGGTCCAGGCGGGCCTCGCGGCGGATGGTGGCGAAGGAGTCGACGTAGATGGCCGGCCCGTCGGCGATGTAGTCGTAGTGGCGGTCGGGTCGGCGGGGCGCCGGGGTACCGGCGCCGGTGGTGGTGGTCATGCGGCGGCTCCCGGGACGATCACTCCGCGCCAGGGGGTGACGGTGAGTTCGCCCGCGCCGGCGGCGCGGGCCTCGTCGGCCAGTTCGGCGACGAGCTGCGGGGACATGCCCGCGTCGGTGACGAGCACGTGGCGGCCGCCCTCGGGGAGGGGGCCCGGTGGCAGAGGTGGCGCGGGGCTGGGCAGTCCTGGGTCCGGGGGCACGGGCTCCGTGAGGGGGACGTCCAGCTCGACGACGTGCCAGGGCGCCGTGGGTCCGATCCCCCGGGCGTCCACGAAGTCCCGGGCGAGGCCGGTGAGGGCGGCGGCCGCCCCGGTCAGCGGGACGACCGGTCCCCAGGTGTCGCCGACCCGCAGCTGTGCGCCGCCGGCGTCGAGGGCGACCAGACCGAGGTCGCAGGGGCGGGTCGTCAGGTCGCCGCGGCCGTCGTCCAGGACGAAGAGGAAGCGGGCGGGCAGCCCGGCGAGGGCCGGGTCGGCGCAGAGCAGCCGGTCGAGTTCCGCGGCCACCGGTCGCAGGTCGGCGCGGCCGCCGGTCACTCCGGTGCGGGGCGAGACCATGATGTTCCTCACCAGTTCGTGGGTGCGTGAGGGCAGCAGGCCGGTCTCCTCGATGGCGGCCAGGACGGCGGTGCCGAGGCGGCCCTGGTGGCCGGGCAGGGCGCGGATCTGCAGGTTGGCGCGTCCGGTGACGTGGACCCGGCCGTCGCCGTGGCGTTGCGCGACGGCCGAGAGAGCGGTGAGGGAGTCGGTGGGGAGGCGGCCGCCGACGAGGCGGAGACGGACCAGGAGGCCGTCGTCGGCCGGCCAGGGGCGGAGCACGCCCGGGCAGCGGTCGCGCCGTGCACGGCGTGCGGAGCTGAACGCGGAATCCATCGGGGACACACGAGTCCTTCGAGGTCAGGGACCCGTTCGCGGGGCCCGCGGTCGACCTGGCGGCCCGTCACCGCCAGCGCCAGCAGGTCTTCGGACTCGGGTTCCTCCGGTACGGGCGCCTTCCCGGAGCGTCGCTCCAGTGGCTGCGCTGCGCTCACCGCGCCCACGCGTGCCCGACCGTCACCCTCACCGCTGCGCGTCAGTCCCGGAGTCGCACCGGGTTCCCTGACCCCACCTCGTGGAGTTCGACTGGCCCGATGAGCCTACCGTGCCGTTCCGGGGCCGTGGGCGGGGGCCTCGAAGCGGGGGGCCGCGGGGGGTTAGTGTCCGGCCATGACTTTCTCGATCGCTGCGCGCAGTGCCGACGGGACCTGCTTCGGGGTCGCCGTCGCGTCGAAGTTCCTGGCCGTGGGGGCGGCCGTTCCGGCGGCGCGGGCGGGGGTGGGCGCGCTCGCGACGCAGGCGCTGGCCAATCTCGCCTACCGGCCGGACGGCATGCGCCTGCTGGACGAGGGGCGGTCGGCCCGGGAAACCCTGGACGCGCTGCTCGCCGGGGACGAGCGCCCTGACGACCGGCAGGCCGGGATCGTCGACCGGGACGGCGGCTCGGCGACCTGGACGGGACGGGCGTGCATGACCTGGGCGGGCGGCGTCTCGGGCCCCGGCTACGCGATCCAGGGCAACATCCTGACCGGACCGGAGGTGGTGCGGTCGATGGAGGGGGCGTGGCTGGAGTCGGGTCCGGACCTGCCGCTGGCGCGGCGGCTGCACGCCGCGCTGCTGGCCGGCGACCGCGCGGGCGGCGACAGCCGGGGCCGGCAGAGCGCGGCCCTGCTGGTGGTGACGCCGGGCGGCGGGTACGGCGGCGGCAGCGACGTGCTGGTGGACCTGCGGGTGGACGACCACGCCGATCCGTCGGCGGAGCTGGGCCGGCTGCTGGACCTGCACGACCTGTACTTCGGCAGGCCGGATCCCGCGACGCTGCTGCCGCTGACGGGCGAGCTGGCGCGGGAGGTCGCCGACCGGCTGGCCGCGCTCGGGCACCGCGGCATGGAGGTGGACGCGGCGCTGGGCGAGTGGGCCGGGATCGCCAACCTGGAGGAGCGGCTGGTCGACGGGGCGATCGATCCGCTGGTCCTGGAGCGGCTGCGGGCGGCGGGCGACCCGGTGGGGTAGCACACCGCCCGACCGCGGATCAGGGTGTGTTGAGGAACGCGGCCAGCTCGGCCACGAAGGCGGGCGCCCCGACGGCGGTGGAGTGGTCGCCCGGCACGGTCCTGAGGGTGGCGTCGGGAAGGGCGTCGGCGAGCACCTCAGGCCGGGCGGCGAGCGGGTCGTCCTCGCCCGCGAGGACCAGGGTGGGCGCGGTGATCCCGTCGAGCGCGATGGGTTCCTGGTGGATGGCCCGCGCGTGGGCGGCGAGGGCGAGACGGTCGGCGCCCAGGGCGTCGACGAAGGCCCGGAAGCCGGCCGCGGTGGGGTCGGCGACGGTGGAGGGGTCGTCGGTGGTCAGCGCCCGCACCAGGGCGGGCCCGCCGACGACCCTGCTGTCCACTCCCCCGAGTTCGACGACCGCCGCTCCGACGCCGCCGACGGCCAGGCGGCGGATCCGGGTGTCCCGGGCGGCGGTGAGCAGGCTGACGACGGCGCCCATGGAGTAGCCGGCGAGGTCGTAGGCGTCCTCGTCCAGGAGGTCCATCAGCTCGCGCAGGTCCTCCGACATGCGGGCCTCGCCGTAGCGCTCGGGGTCGTGCGGCTTGCCGCTGCGTCCGTGGCCCCGGGCGTCGAGTGCGAGGACCCGGCGGCCGGTCTCGGTGAGCACCCGCACGATGCCGGGGGCGACCCAGTTGACGTCGGCGTCGGCGATGAAGCCGTGGTGCAGGAGGACCAGCGGCCGGTCGGACTCCGTCTCCCAGAGCTGGTAGTGGATCTCGATGTCGTCGGAGGTCTTGAAGAACGGCATGTCGGGCTCCTTCCCGGTCGGTTCGCGCGAAGCGTCGTCCCGGTGGGCCTCGATACCGCGGCCGCGCCGCAGGGCCGCCGGGGGCGCGGCTCGGGCGGCGGGCGGCCGGTGCGTGGTCGTCATCGGCGACCGCCCGGAGTGCCGCGCCGGGACGGCGTGGCGTGATCGCCTGCGCGCATGCCCGAAGCCTCACACGCGCGGCCGGGCCCGCGCCGGGGTTTCGGTCAGTCCGTCCGGGAGGGGTTCAGCCGGGAGTCGAGGAGGGTGCGCAGCCGGTCCCCGGAGCCCTCCTTGGGCAGCACGGCCAGGCAGGGGGCGGCACGGTCGGCGCCGACGAGGAGGAAGAGGCGCGGGGTCTCCAGGTAGCGGGAGATGTCGGTCCAGGCGTACCTGCGCTGCTCGGCGCCGGTGGTGAGGCGCACCCCCGCCTCGTCGAGACGGACCCGCTGCCCGCCTTCCTCGGCGGCCTTGGCGGCTGCGCGTCCCGCCTGGGCCCGGGGCAGGGCGACCAGGGCGAAGAACAGGTAGGCGGCGCCCATCAGCAGGGACAGGAGGGTGACCGCGCCGCCGCGGATGCCGACGGCCATGACCGCGACGGTGAGCGCGAGGGTGACGGCGAGCCGTCTGCGCCCTGCCGACGTGCCGCGCGCGTGGGCGCGATGGGCTTCGCGGAAGTCCCGGGCGGTGGGGGTGTGGCGGATGTCCATGCGGTCGGTGCGCGGAACGTTCCGCCGGCTGTCGATGGTCACGTGCGTCTCGCTGCCTGTTCTGTCGCGGGCCAGGTGGTGCCGGTCGGGGGGACCGGTGGAGTGAGACATACCCGCCCGAAGGCGCAAATGGGGCACTCCTGGCCCACCCTCTCCTAGTGTGCCCGTGTGAGCGAGTCCAACCCCCCGCCCGTCGCGCCCGGGCCGGCCCGACGGCTCGACCGGCTCTCGGTGACCGGCCGGGCGACCCTGGCGGGCACCGCGGCCGCCGTCCTGTTGATCCTGGCCATCGTGTTCGGCAGCAGACTGCTGCGGGACTTCGACTCGGCGCTGCTGCCGTACGCGGCGGCCTCCGTCTTCCTCGTCTTCGGTCTGGTGTACCGGTACACCGTGTGGGTGTCGGCGCCGGCCGCGCGCCGCCTGTTCAAGCAGGGCTGGCGCTCCTTCTTCTCGGCGGCGAACTTCCGCCGCGCCCCCACCGCGGTGCCGCGGATGATCGCCACCTATCTCGGCTTCCAGAAGTTCCTGGGCGCCCGTTCGCACGCCCGGTGGGCGGCCCACCAGCTGGTGTTCTGGGGCTGTGTGCTGGCCGCGGTGATCACCTTCCCGCTGACCTGGGGCTGGTTCACGTTCACCTCTCCCACCGGCCCCGGGCCTTCGTACGAGTGGCGCATGTGGGGCGTGAAGCTGCTGACCTTCGACTCGCTGAGCTTCTTCGGCTGGCTGCTCTTCCACGGCCTGGACATCGCGGCCGTCCTGGTGATCGCCGGGGCCTCGTACTTCCTGTGGCGGCGGATGCGCGACCGCGGGGCGATGACCGGCCAGCGTTTCGCCTACGACCTGCTGCCCCTGATCGCCCTGGTGGTGATCTCGGTGACGGGTCTGCTGCTGACCTTCTCCGCCATCTTCCTGCACGGCCAGGGCTACGAGTTCCTGATGGTGCTGCACATGATCTCGGTGGTGTTCACCCTGATCTACCTGCCGTTCGGGAAGTTCTTCCACATCGCCCAGCGTCCCGCGGCCGTGGGGATGCAGCTGTTCAAGTACACGGCGCGGCAGGACGAGAAGGTCTTCACCTGCCGCCGGTGCGGCGAGCCGGTGGACACCGACGCGTACGTGGAGAACCTGCGGGGCACCATGCGCGACCTGCGCCTCGACTTCGACGAGTGGACCGAGTACTGCCCCCGCTGCAAGCGGGTGCTGCGCGGCTCCGCCTATCTCGAGAACGTGAAGAAGGGCTACAAGTGACCCGGCCGACGATTCCGCTCGACCCCACGCTGGCGCCCCCGGGGGCGCAGGCCTTCCGCGACGCGGGCGGCATTCCCGCCGACCGGTGGCACGCGGACCAGCGGGGCGAGACGCTGGTGCCCACGCACTGCTGCTTCTGCGGCGTGCAGTGCGGCCTGTACCTGCGGGTGAACGAGGCGGGCAAGGTCTTCGGCATGGAGCCCCGCAACCACGACATCAATCGGATGCGGCTGTGCCCGAAGGGCGTCAACGCCTACCAGCAGGTCAACCACCCGGAGCGGCTGACCGCTCCGCTGATCCGCGCCTCCCGTGACGAGCCGTTCCGCGAGGCGAGCTGGGAGGAGGCCCTGGACTTCACGGCGTCGGAGATCCGGCGCATCCAGGACGGCTACGGGCGGGACGCCTTCGGGATGCTGGGCGGGGCGAGCCTGTTCACCGAGAAGACGTACCTGGTGGGCAAGTTCGCCAGGGTCGCGCTGGGGACCCGGCACGTGGACTACAACGGGCGGCTGTGCATGGTGTCGGCGGCCGCCGCGAACAAGGCGGTGTTCGGGATCGACCGGGCCGGCAACCCGTTCGCCGACATGCTGGTGACCGACTGCCTGCTGGTGGCGGGCGGCAACATCGGCGAGTGCTTCCCGGTGCTCACCCAGTACGTGTGGGGCGGCCGGGACCGCGGCGCGAAGCTGATCATCGTGGATCCCCGGGAGACGGCGATCGCCCGGACGGCGGACATCCACGTGGCGCTGCGGCCGGGCACCGACTCGGCGTTCTTCAACGCGGTGCTGCACGTGGTGATCGCCGAGGGCCTGACCGACCAGGAGTTCGTCGACGCGCACGCCACCGGCTGGGACGAGGTCGTGCGGTGCGTGCAGGACTACCCGCCCTCGCGGGCGGCGGAGATCTGCGGCATTCCCGAGTCGCAGGTGTACGAGGTGGCGCGGATGTTCGCGGGCGCCGAGAACGCGATGGCCTGCCACGCCCGCGGCATCGAGCACCAGACCCAGGGCGTGGAGAACTGCCTGAGCGTGGTGAACCTGATCGTGGCCACCGGCAACGTGGGCCGTCCGGGCGCCGGTTACGGCACGCTGACCGGGCAGGGCAACGGGCAGGGCGGCCGGGAGCACGGGCAGAAGTCGGACATGCTGCCGGGCGGCCGCGACCTGAAGAACCCGGAGCACCGCCGGCAGATCTGCGAGATCTGGGGCATCGACGAGTCCGAACTGCCGGGTGTCGGCACGTCGATGATGGAGATGGTCTGGCAGATGCAGCGCGGGGAGATCCGCGGGCTGCTGGGCGTGTGCAACAACCCGCTGGTCTCGCTCCCCAACCACCGCACGGTGAAGGACGGTTACCAACGGCTGGAGTTCCACGTCCAGCTGGACTTCTTCCTCTCGGAGACCGCCGCGGAGGCGCACGTGGTGCTGCCGGTGACGGTCTGGGCGGAGGACGAGGGGGTGACGGCGAACGCCGAGGCCCGGGTCGTCAAGCACAACAAGGCGCAGGATCCGCCGCCGGGGGTGCGCACCGACACCTGGGTGCTGTGCGAGCTGGCGCGGCGGCTGGGGGCGGGCGACAAGTTCGCGTTCACCGGGTCGCGGGACGTGTTCGAGGAGCTGAGGGTGGCGACGGCGGGGGCGCTGGTCGACTACTCCGGCATCACCTACGAGCGTCTGGAGGAGACCGGCGGGATCTCCTGGCCGTGCCCGTCCACCGACCACCCCGGCACCCCGCGGCTCTTCGAGGACCTGCGCTCCTACCATCCGGACGGCAAGATGCACCTGCAGACCGTGGAGTGGCATCCGCCCGCGGACGTCCACACGGAGGAGTATCCGCTGACGCTGACCACCGGGCGGACGGTGGCGCACTTCCTGTCCGGCACCCAGACCCGCCGGCTGGGCGGGCTGGTGGAGCAGACGCCCAGGCCGTGGGTGGAGGTGCACCCCTCGCAGGGGTTCCGCAACGGCGACCCGGTGCGCGTGGTGACCCGGCGCGGCAGCGTGGTGTTCCCGGCGCTGGTGACCGAGGCGATCCGGCCGGACACGGTGTTCGTGCCGTACCACTGGCCGTCGCCGGTGGCGGCCAACGTGCTCACGGTGGACGCGCTGGATCCGCGGTCGCGGATCCCGGAGTACAAGGTGGCCGCCGCCCGGCTGGAGCTCGCCGAACGCCTCGACGAGGTGCCGGCGCCGCCGGTGCCACCCGGCCGGGAGAGCTACGAGGAGGTCCAGGCGGCGCTGTCGGACGTCCTGCCGCCGTCCGCGTCCCAGGGCCGCGGTACCTCGGAAAGGAGCTGAGCGCCGCCATGATGGGCCGCACGATCTTCATCGATCCGGGGCGCTGCATCGGCTGTCAGGCCTGCGTCTCGGCCTGCCGCGAGTGCGACTCGCACCGCGGCAAGTCCCTGATCCATCTGGACTATCCGCAGGAGGGGCAGTCGGTCGCCGCGCTGCCCACCGTCTGCATGCACTGCGAGGACCCGGTGGCGCCGTGCGCGGAGGTCTGTCCGGCCGACGCGATCCTGGTGACGGCCGACGGCGTGGTGCAGGAGGCGGACACCACGCGGTGCATCGGCTGCGCGAACTGCGTCAACGCCTGCCCGTTCGGCGTGCCGAAGATCGACCTGACGGCGAAGCTGCAGCTGAAGTGCAACCTCTGCTACGACCGCACCTCGTTCGGGCTGGCGCCGATGTGCGCGACGGTCTGTCCCACGGGCGCCCTGTTCTACGGGACGGTGGAGGAGCTGCGGGAGGAGCGGCCCGGGGTGGAGGTGGTGGACGAGTTCACCTTCGGGCGGAGCACCGTGCGTACGGGGGTGGCGATGGTGGTGCCCGCCGAGCGGGCCCGGTGGCCGGTTCCGGGCGGGCTGCCGGTCGTGGAGGTGAACGGGGTGGACGTGCGATGAGCGTGACCCGGCAGGAGCCCGAGCCGGGGGCGGACCCGGCGGCGGGCCCGCACGGCGACCGGGAGCACGACGCCGCGCAGGAGGCCATGCGGGACCGGATCACGGCCCACTCGCTGACCACCCGCCGGGACTGCCTGCGCCTGGTGGCGACCGTCTCCGGCGGTCTGGCGGTCGGCGGGGTGGCGGTCGCGGCGGGGGCGTTGCACCGGCACGGGGACAGCGGGAACGAGCAGCCGCCGCGGGTGCGGATCGCGGACCGGATCGAGCCCGGGCAGTCGGTGGCGTTCCGTTATCCGGAGGAGGAGGACCGGGCGGTGGCGGTCCGGCTGGGCGACGGGACGCTGGTCGGCTACTCCGCGGTGTGCACGCACCTGGCGTGCGGGGTGATGTGGCGGGCGGACCGGGGGGACGAGGGCGAGCTGTACTGCCCGTGCCACGAGGGGGTGTTCAACGTGCGGACCGGTGAGGTGACGGCGGGCCCTCCGCCGCGGCCGTTGCCGAGGGTGTACCTGACCGAGGAGCCGGACGGCAGCGTGTGGGCGTTCGCGACGGCCCGGTCGGGCGAGAACGTGACCGACGCGCTGTGCCGGCAGTTCCGTCAGCCGGATCTGCGGCGGCAGCTGGGCTGTCCGGAAGAGGGTGAGGACGGGTGAGCGAGGACGCGTCGAGGCGCCGCTCGATCGGGTTCGGGCGGGAGGGTTACCGGCCGGGGAGTTCGCGGCCGTGGCTGAACCGCCCGGTGGACGAGCGCTATCCGCAGATCAGGCCGACCAGCGGGTACGGCGACGGCCGGGTCCGGCACACCGGGCCGGGCCCAGGCGCGGGCAGCGAGCAGGAGCCGGAGCGCGCGTCGAAGCTGACGGCGCGTCTGGTGCTCGCCTTCTCGGTGCTCGCGGGCCAGCTGTGGGCACTGACGGTGGTGGTGAACGCGTGGATGGCCGGCCGGGTGGCGACCGCCTGGTGGGGCGCCGCCTTCCTGGTGCTGTCGTTCCTGGTGGTCCTCGGGCTGTGGTGGCTGGACCCCGAGGACCGCTGAGCGGCCGGGCGGATGCCCGCCGCCACGGCCGGACGGGTAACCACCGCCACGGCCGGACGGATGCCCGCCGTCCGGAGTACTCCGCCGGGCGGGCCGGGGCGGGCGTTCCTAGCGTGGAGCCGTGAATCGATCGCAGGGGTCCGCGCGGGACGCGGCGCAGACGGCCGACCGGGTGCCCGGGGCGGCGTACCGGAACCTGCTCACGGCGACGGTCGGGTTCGCGCTCACCTTCTGGGCGTGGAACCTGATCTCGCCGCTGGCGGGTGACTTCGGTCAGCGGCTGTCGCTGACCTCCTTCCAGCAGTCGTTCCTGGTGGCGGTGCCGGTGCTGGTCGGGTCGCTGGGCCGGATCCCGGTGGGCGCGCTGACCGACCGGTACGGGGCGAAGGTGATGTTCCCGCTGGTCTCGGCGCTGACGATCGTGCCGGTGCTGCTGGTGATCCTGGCGCGGGACTCCTTCGTCGCCATGATCGCGGTGGGGTTCCTGCTGGGTCTGGGCGGCACCACGTTCGCGATCGGCATCCCGCTGGTGAACTCGTGGTTCCCGCCGTCCCGCCGGGGTCTGGCACTGGGCATCTTCGGCATGGGCATGGGCGGTGTGGCCCTCTCCGGCTACTTCACGCCGCGGATCGCGAAGCAGGGCGAGACGCTGCCGTTCCTGGTGGTGGCGGTGGCGCTGGCCGCGTACGCGGTGGCGGCCTTCTTCCTGATCAGCGACCACCCGGACCGGACCGTGCCGACGGCGTCGCTGGCCTCGCGGCTGGGGCAGGCCTCACGGCTGCGGGTCACCTGGGAGCTCTCGGCGCTGTACGCGATCGGTTTCGGCGGGGTGGTGGCGTTCGGCGTCTACCTGCCGTCGTACCTGAAGACCTGGTACGACCTGAGCCCGACGGACGCGGGTACCAAGGCGGCGGGCTTCGCCCTGGTGACGGTGCTGTTCCGGCCGTTCGGCGGCTGGCTGTCGGACCGGATCCACCCGGCGATGGTGACGGCCGGGGCGCTGGCGGTGGTGGCGGTGTTCGCCGTGTTCCAGGCCTTCGACCCCCACCTGTACCCGATGGGCACGATCTGCCTGCTGGTGATGGCGGCGGGTCTGGGCACCACCAGCGGCAGTGTGTTCGCGCTGGTCTCGCAGGTGACGCCCCAGCAGCAGGTCGGTTCGGTGACCGGCGTGGTGGGCGCGATGGGCGGGCTCGGCGGGTTCGTTCCGCCGCTGCTGATGGGCGCGATCTACAGCTCGAAGGGTTCCTACTCGATCGGGTTCATGCTGCTGTCCGACCTGGCGCTGGCGGGCTGCGTGTACGCCTATGGGCGGATGCGGACCCTCAAGCCGTCCGCGTAGGCGGCCGGCTCAAGGGTCCGCGGGTCAGGCCGGCTCGTCGTCCAGGAGGGCCTGGAGGGTCGTGCGGGCCAGGTTCGACATGACCGGGTTGGTCTCGCGGTAGTACCAGAGGCAGCCGATGGCCTGGGCGAAGGCCCAGCCCTTGCCCCGGTCCCAGGTGGCGTCGTCGGCCCGGAGCGCGGCGCGGAATGCCTCCCGGGCGGCGGGGCCGAAGTAGTTCCAGGCGGGCTGCAGGTCGAGCGCCGGGTCGGCCACGTCCGCCTGGCCGACGTCGATCACCCCGGCGAGCCGGCCGCGGTCGGCGAGCAGGTTGCCGGGCATCAGGTCGCCGTGCGACCAGACGTCCGGCCCGGTGCGGGGGGTGTCGCGCAGGCGGTCCCAGAGGCGGGCCAGGGCCCGGGTGTCGATCAGTTCCCGGCTCTCGTCCAGTCCCTGGGCGACGTACTCGTCGTGGCCGGTGAGGAGCCCGCCGCGGCCCCGGCCGCGGAAGACGCGGCCCTCGGCGTCGATGGCGCGGACCTCCAGGACGAAGGCGGCCAGGTCCTCGGCGAAGGCGGCGGATCCGTGGGCGTCCGACGCGGTGGCGGGCGTGCCGGGGATCCAGCGGTAGACGCTCCACGGCAGGGGGTAGCCCGGTCCGGGCTCGCCGAAGGTGACGAAGCCCGGGGTGGGGGTGGTGGTGGCGGCCTCGATCGCCGCGGCCGCCTCGGCCTCGCGTCGGATGTCGCTCAGCGTGGCGTCGGGGTCGTCCCCGAGCAGCCGGAGCCTGGCGACCAGGTCGTCACCGATGCGGAACAACGCGTTCTCCGTGCCGTCGGACGGGCAGGACCGCACCGGCAGGTCCTTCCAGCGGGGGAACTGGGCGGCCACCAGGGCGGCCATCTCCGTTTCCGAGACGGTGAGTTGACCTGCGTGCATGGCGGGTGGGGCGGGCATGGGGCGCATTCTGCCGCAGCCGGGGCGACGGGCGCCGCCGGTTTTCCCGCCCGCGCTCCGAGCCGCCCGGGGCCGCTCCGGGCCCGCCGCCCCGGGCCCGGGCGGGCCGGGCGGGGCGTGTGTCAGGCTGTGCGGGTGTTCGACTTCGGCATCGAGGGTTACCGGCCTGTCTGGCTGAACGGGTGGAGGGACGTCGCGAGGGTGCACGGCCCTCGCCTGCGCGACCTGGTGGGCCGCACGCTGACGGCCGTCCGACTGGTCCGGGACGTGGAGGACGGCTCCTGGTTCTCCGACTGCCCGGTGGTCCTCGACTTCGACGGCGAGCGGCTCGAGATCAACCACGCGAAACTCGACGACCTCTCCGTCACCTGGAACACCGTCGACGTGCGGGATCCGGTGCGGTGGCCGGAGTTCCGGCTGGAGTGGAGTACCGACGTCCTTCCGGAGACGCGCGCGCTGCACGGCCTGACGGTGTCACGGGTCGAGCTTCTCGAATGGAGGACGCCGACGGGCGCTGCCGCGAGAACCGTCGACATCAGCCTGGTGCTCGGCGCGCGAAGGGTGACGGTCTTCAACGCCCTCGACGAGAACGGCCTCGGCTTCGGCCCTCCCGGCCCGCACCAGCGGGTCCGTCCCCTGAAGCGGCGGGCGCGTTGATGCCGGAGCCGCCGGCCGGTGGCCTGTGCGGCGGGCGGGGTGACTGAGGCCCCGCCCGCCGCTTGCCGTGACCGAGAACCGGGTTGCCGCGCGGGCGGCGGTCAAACGGGCGAGTCTCGGGTTGGGGGGTGTGGTGTCGTCCTGACGCCCCGTTCGGGCGCCTCCGGGCTGCGGAGTCCCGGCGGTGGCCCTACCCGGAAGGTGCAGGCCCGTCGGGGTCTCGAGGCGTTCGCCGAGGACAAGCCGGTGAGGACCTGCCCGGCCTGCCTGCAGGACGGCATCCCGGCGGCCGCGGTCAAGTGCAAGTACTGCGGCACGGAGCAGCGGGTCGGCGGGGCTGTCTGAGGGGCACGTTCAGGACGATCAGGGCGAGGTGATCCCCCGGGCCAGCAGGTCCCAGAGCGCGTCGGCGTCGGCGTCGCGGGCCTCGTGGCCGGTCCCGCCGACGGCCAGGGCGAAGGGGTGGAACAGGACGGACTGGAGCAGCGTGCCCGCCACGAGGCGGTGGTCCAGGCCGGGCCGCACGGCGCCCTCTTCCGCGGCGTCGTGCAGGATCTCCTCGAGCAGGAGCCGCAGCGGGGTGAACGCCCGCGCCGCTTCCTCGGGGTGGTCGGTCAGCAGCCGCCGTGCGAGCTCGGCCGTGGCGCCGTCGCCCTCGCCGCCGGTTCCTCCCGAGCCGCCGGTTCCTCTCTCGCGGTCGGCGGGACGGGGCCGGCACAGGCGGTGGTACTCGAGAGTGAAGCGGCGCAGCCGGGCCGCCGCGTCGGGTTCCTCGGCGGTGGCCTCCCGGAGCCGGTCCGCGGTCCAGCGCGCCGACTCCTCGAGGAGGGTCAGCAGCAACTCCTGCTTCCCGTCGAAGTACTGGTAGAAGCTGCGCAGGGACTGGCCGGAGGTCCTCACGACGTCCTGGACGGTGAAGTCCTTGTCCCGCGGCCCGGTGACCAGTTCCAGCGCGGCGTCCAGGAAGCGCCGCACCTTCTCCTCGGCGCGGTCGCGGACGGGGTCGCCCGACCGGGCGACGGCGAGTTCCCGCCGGCCGGGGGCGGGGGTCTGCGGCGACGGGGGCTCCGCTGCCGGGTGGTCCGCTGCCATCCGGTCATTCTGGCACGCGGGCGAAGAGCGTTCCCGGTGCCGGACCGCCGGTTCCGGTGGCACCCGGGCGGCCGCCGGCCCGGTCCTCCGGCGGCGCGGGGCTCCCGGGCGCGGTAGCGTGCCGGTGCCGGACGTCTCTGCTCGGACTCCTCGGGACTCTTCGGAGGGCAGCATGCACGACCCCGTTCCGCACCCGGCCCTGCGGCGGCTGGAGCCCCTGGTCGGCATCTGGGAGATGTACGCGCGCGGCGATGACGTGGGACCGGTGCGCACCGAGATCGCGTGGCTGGAGGGCGGCGCCTTCCTGCACCAGCGCGCCTTCCTGGGGCCGGAGACCGTACTGCCCGAGGACTGGCGGGGACACGCGCCGTTCCCGACGTCGTGCGTCACCGGCTACGACGACACCGCCGACGAGTTCACCATGCTGTACGCCGACGGGCGGGGCGTGGCCCGGGTCTACCGGGCGGATCTGGTGGACGGTGTGTGGCGGCAGTGGCGGGCGGCGCCCGGTTTCCACCAGCGGTTCGAGGCCGTCGTCGACCCGGAGGGCGGGACCGTCACGGGGGCCTGGGAGTTCTCCGAGGACGGTTCCTCCTGGCGGCGCGACTTCGAGGTCACCTACCGCCGGGTCCGCTGACGGTCCGTCGGCCGTGGGCTGGTCGGGTGCATCTCACGTTCGTCTGCAGCGGAAACATCTGCCGGTCCCCCTCCGCCGCCCTGGTGGTCGCGGAGCACCTGCGCCGGGACGGCCTCGACGACCGGGTCCGGGTGACCAGCGCCGGCATCGGCGACTGGCACGTCGGGGAGCCCGTGGACCCGCGTTCCGGCGCCGCGCTGGCCGGGCGCGGTTATCCGACGGACCACTCCGCGGCCCAGGTCGGGCCCGGGCATCTGGACGCCGACCTGTTCCTCGCCATGGACCGCACGCACGAGAAGGCGCTGCGCGGTCTGGTGGACGACCCGTCCCGGATCCGGCTGATGCGCTCCTTCGACCCGGAGGCCGTGGCGGCCGGTGACCTCGAGGTGCCCGACCCCTACTACGGCGGGGAGCAGGGCTTCGAGGACGTGCTGGACATGATCGAGGCCTGCGTGCCCGGGCTGCTCGCCTGGGTCCGCGAGCGCCTGGACGGATGACCGCCGCCGACGGGCCCGCGGCGGCCGCGGAGCGCCTGACCGGCCGGCGTGCGGTGTCCGAGGGACGTGCGGCGGGCGCGCTCCGCGTGGTCGAGCTCGACGACGGGCGCCGCGTGATGGTGAAGCGCGGCGACGACGCCCGCGCGGTACTCGCCGAGGCGGCCGGGCTGCGCTGGCTGGCGGAGGCCGACGCGGTCCGCGTGCCGGTGGTGCACGGCTGGGACGAGCGGTGGCTGGTCAGCGACCGTGTGCCCGAGGGCGCTCCGGACGCCGGGGCGGCGCTGCGGTTCGGCCGCGGCCTGGCCGCGCTGCACGCCGCGGGCGCTCCCGCGTTCGGCGCCCCGCCGCCCGGTGGTCCGGTGGACGCGTACATCGGTGCGGCGCCCATGCGGAACGTCACCGGTGAGGAGTGGCCCGCCTGGTACGCCGAGCACCGGGTGCTGCCGTACCTGCGCCGGGCGGTGGACGACGGCACGCTCGAGGCGGCGGAGGCCGCCGTGGTGGAACGGGTGTGCGCGCGGCTGCCGGAGCTGGCCGGGCCGCCGGAGCCGCCCGCCCGGGTGCACGGCGACCTCTGGAACGGCAACGTGCTGTGGGGGGCCGACGGGGAGGCCTGGCTGATCGATCCGGCCGCGCACGGCGGCCACCGGGAGACGGACCTCGCCATGCTGGCGCTGTTCGGCTGCCCGCACCTGGACCGGGTGCTGGTCGGCTACGACGAGGCCGCGCCGCTGGCCGACGGATGGCGGCGGCGGGTGCCGCTGCACCAGCTGTTCCCGCTGCTGGTGCACACGGTGCTCTTCGGACGCGGTTACGCGGAGCGGACGGTGACGGCCGCCCGCGCGGCACTGTCCGGCTGACGCGCCGTCAGGAGGCCCGGCGGTAGACGGCGGCGGGGCCGATGACGGTGGGCCCGAAGCGGTTCCGGATGTCGTCGGCGGCCTCCTCGGCCGCCAGCCGGGCCTCCCGCGCCTCGTCCAGGCTGATCTGGCGGGCGACCCGCTCCGCGCCCACCAGGTCCTCCGCCCGGATCCCGATCCCGGTCAGCCGCCCGCGTTGCAGTCCGGCCGCGTCCATCAGCTGGTAGGCGAGGGTGCGCAGGTCGTCGTCGTGCCCGGAGGGCTCGGGCAGGCGCCGGGTCTTCTCCCAGACGCCGCCCGCGGCGAACCTCAGCGTCAGCCGCAGACCGCGCGCCGCCTGGCCCCGCCCGCGCAGCAGCAGGCCGAGTCGGACCACCAGGTCGAGCAGGGCCGCCCGGACCTCCGCCCCGTCCAGCGTCTGCCGCGGGAAGGAGTGGCTCACCGCCGCCGAGGCCGGCAGCTCGCGCGGCACCACCGGCCGGGGGTCGACGCCGCGGGCCCGCTCCGACGCCGCCCGGCCGGCCGTGCCGCCCAGCAGGCGCTGCACCGTGGCCGGCGGCAGCTCGGCCAGCAGGCCCACCCGGTCGACGCCGTAGTCCCGCAGCGCCGCCGCCTGCCGGCGGCCGATGCCGTGCAGCGCCTCCACCGGCAGCGGAGCCAGCCACGCGGCGACGCCGTCGGCCTCCACCGCCACCACGCCTCCCACACCGCCTTCGCCCGACGCCTGCCCCGAGGCGGTGGCCGCGACCGCGATCGTGGGGCCTATCCCGATCCGCAGGTCGACACCGAGCCGGGAGATCGAACGGATGCGCAGCACCTCTCCGAGCCGCCGCACCTCCTCGATCCGGGCGCCGTCCACGCCGTGGCACCGCAGCGCTCCCCTGAGATCCACCAGCGCGGCGGAGGGGGGCGACGCCTGCACGACGGGCGACAGGTCACCCAGCAGTTCCAGGACCTGCCGGTAGACCGCCTCGGGCAGCCGTTCGGGGCAGCGCACGTGCATCACGCACCCCGTACCGGTCCCGCTCCCGCCGTTGCTGGTCATCGTTCCCACCTCCCCCACCACGTTATCGAACTAAAATTCGAACACGCGAATCACTCACCTCGCCCAGAAGTCGATCTCCTTGCTCTCGACGGTCCCCGCCGTGCGCCCGGGCGCCTTCTGGAAGGACCAGTAGAGGTTGGTGTGGGCGATGACCTCCTCCGGCTTGGGGGCGCCCCACTGCGAGAGGTCCTCGGTGGTGTGGGCGTCCGCGACGAGCATCGCGTCGTACCCGCGGGCCAGGGCTCCGTGCAGCGTCGAGCGGACGCACATGTCGGTCTGCGCCCCGGTCACGAAGACCCGGCCCACCCCCCGCTCGGCCAGCACCGTCTCCAGCGGGGTGTCCTCGAAGGAGTCCCCGTACTCCTTCTCGACCACCGGCTCGCCCTCGGCCGGCCTGAGCTCCGGCACGATCTGCCAGCCGTCGCCGCCCGTCGGCATCCCCTCGTCGTGATGCCGGACCCAGACCACGGGGACCAGCTCGGCGCGCGCCTTCTCCACCAGGGCTCCGATGGCGCCCACCACCGCGTCCCGGTCGTGGGCCTTGGCCACCACGTCGTTCTGCACGTCGACGACCAGCAGCCCGCTCTTCAGCCGACCCTCCAGAGTGCTCATGACGGCAACCCACCTCGACTTCCACGTTCCGATGTGACGCTCACCACGCTACTGGCCGCCACTGACAACGCGCCGGAGCCGCGACGCGTCCTCGCGTCGCGGCTCCGGCCTCTCACCCGTCAGCGCCCGGAGGCCAGCACCAGCGTCCACCAGGGCCCGCCGTGTCCCCGTGCCACGCCGACGCCGGCGTGCGTGTACCGGCAGCCGAGGATGATGGCCCGGTGCGGTGAGCTGCGCATCCAGGACCGGACCGCCTCGCGCGGCCCGTCCGGACCGGCGACGACGTTCTCCCCCACCATGCTCGCCCGGTATCCGGCGGCGCGGACCCGGTCCCCGGGCGAGCTGCCGCCGCGGCCCCGGTGGCTGAGCCGTCCGATCCGCGAGAGGTGCGCGCTGTGCGCGCCGGCCGCCCGGTGAAGCGCCCCGCGCCCCCGTACGGGGGCGCAGCCGGCCCGGTCGCGGTAGTGGTTGACGGCCGCGACGACACGGTCACGCGCGGACGCCCTCCCCGGCACCTGCGGGCGGGGACGCGACGGCCCGGCGCCCTCTCCCGGGCGGTACGGACCGCCGTGGTCACCGCCGAGCAGCCACGGGAGCATGTGGTGGGGCGTCCACAGCTGCGCGTGCGGCGGAGGCGGCGGCTCCGCCACGGGCCGCGCCGCCCACGACGGCGTCGCCGTCAGGGTCAGCAGCGTCAGCGCGACCCCCACGGCCGCTCCCGCTCTCCATGCACCGGCCATCTGGTTCCCTTCCACCTGTCGTCACGTCCTGCGGGGCCGGCCGAGCACGAGGCGTTCGACCGCCGCCCCCTCAACGGCCGCGCCCTGCCCAGGTAACGGGCCGTTCCGCCGTCGGAGGGCCGGTGCGACCCGCCAGGGTGACGAGGGGGCCGGGAGACGGCAGCGGTACGTGACCGGCCCACCACGTACGGACAGGTGTGCGACCCGGTGATGAGGCGGGTACTCGGGGCGTCGTCCACGGGACCGTCCCGGAACCGTCGGGAGGAGAAGCGATCATGACCACACTCGACTTCCACCGCCACCGCTCCAACGGGCACCGCACCGATACCCGCTCACAGCCCGGCTCCGCCGACGCGCACGCCTCGGTGGGGCAGCTCGTGCAGCAGGCCTCGCGGCAGCTCACCGATCTGGTGCGGGCCGAGATGCGGCTGGCGCAGACCGAGATGACCCAGAAGGGGAAGCGGTTCGGCACCGGCGGAGGCATGCTCGCGGCGGCCGGGGTGTTCGGGTTCCTGGCGCTGGCGACGCTGGTGACCGCGGCCATCGCGGCGATCGCCATGGAGCTGCCGCTCTGGGCGTCGGCGCTGATCATCGCCGGAGCGTTGCTGCTGATCACCGGCGTGATGGCACTGGTGGGCAGGTCGATGATCCGTAAGGCGACCCCGGCGGCGCCACGCCGCACCATGGCGAGCGTGCGCACCGACGTGGCCGAGATCAAGGAGAGGAGCCGGCGATGAGCAACACGCACACCCATCACCACTCCCACACCCATGCGGGACCGCACGGCCCGCACTGCGAGGACGAACTGCGCCGGGACGTCGAGGAGAAGCGGGAGGAACTGGGCCACACGGTCGAGGAGCTGGCCTCGCGGGCCGATGTGAAGGCACGGGCCCGGACCAAGCTGCGCGAGACCCGGCAGCAGGCGGAGGCCCGGCGCGCCGAGCTCCGGGACCGCGCGGTGCAGGCGAAGGAGCGGGTGCGCAGCAGGTCCTCCTCGTCCGACGACGTGGAGGCCGGCTACCAGCCCTCCGGCATGACGGGGTCCGGCGCCTACCGGGCGGACCAGTTCGAGGAGAGCGACCGCCGCAAGCAGCTGATGGCCGTCGGCGGGGCGGCGCTGGCCGCCTGCGCGGCGGGGGTGCTGATCCGCAGGAGCGGCCACTCCCCGATGGCGGGGCACACCATGGGCGGACGCCACATGGGCAAGCTCCCCGTCGGCGGACGGTCCATGGGTCGGCAGACCATGGGCAAGCACGGCATGGGCAAGCCTTCCCTGGGCGGTCACGGCATGGGGAAGCTCCCCATGGGCGGGCACGCCAAGATGGGCAAGCACGCCACAGGTGGAACCGGCATGGGCAAGCTGCCCATGGGCGGGCACACCATGGGCAAGCACATGGGCGGCCACGCCATGGGTGGGGGCGCCATGCGGTCCCTCCACGCCATGGGGAAGGGCGGCCACCATGGCGCACCCGGCGGGTCGATGATGCGCGGCATGGCCCTCAAGAAGGGCGCCGCCATGACCGGTGGCGCTCCGCTGCTGGGCGCCAAGGTCGCGCAGCAGGGCATGTCCATGGGCGGCGCGCTGATGCGGGCCGGCACGGGCGCCGGCGGCGGCCGGTCCTCCGCGACCGGGGTGACGCACTCCCTGGCCCACTCGCTCACCCCGGACCAGGGCTTGGCCCACCGGCTGGAACACGCCATGGGCCGCGGCCACCACCACGGCCACGCGGGCCTGTGGCACTGACCCGGCGTCCTGGCGAGGGAGGCGACATGACAGTCCGGCCCGCGATGGCCGCGCTGCTGGCGGCCGCCGGCGCCGCGGCGGGGGCCCGTGCCCGGCTGGCCGCCGTCCGGCGTTCCCGTCACGCGGCGAGTACCGCTCGCGCCCCGTGGCGCCGTACCGCGCCGGCCGGGCCCACGGGACACGCGCCGCACGCCGGGCCCTCCGGCCCGGTGAGCCGCACCACCGGCCACGCGGCGCTGCCGGCCCGCCCGGCGCCCGCTCCGGCCGCCCCGCCCGCCGCCCCCGCGGGCGCACGCCGGGAACCCGTGGATCACGCGCCGCCCCGGCGCGAGGCCCCTGAGGTCCAGGACGACCGGCAGGCCGGGGTGGCGCAGGAACCGCAGCCGCAGGAACCACAGACGATCGAGGAGGTGGGCCAGGACCTGCGGCGGTACTGGGACCGGATCCGGCCCCTGTACCCCCGTCAGTGAAAGCAGCCCCGCCCCTCCCCCACGGACGGCCGCGAAGGAGTCACCGGACCCCTTCGCGGTCGTCACCGCTCCGGTCCACGACGTCCCGCCGGCCCTCGTTCTCACGTTCCTCCAGCGCCGAGTGGCGCGGATGGTGCATGTCGAAGGCGGGCGAGTCGGAGCGCACCTGGGGCAGGGCGACGAAGTTGTGGCGCGGCGGCGGGCAGGAGGTGGCCCACTCCAGGGACCGGCCGTATCCCCAGGGGTCGTCGACCTCGATCTTCGGCGCGTACCGGGCGGTCTTCCAGACGTTGTAGAGGAACACCAGGGTCGACGCGCCCAGGACGAACGAGCCGATGCTGGACACGGTGTTGAGGGCCGTGAACCCGTCGGCCGAGAGGTAGTCGGCGTAGCGGCGCGGCATGCCCTCGGCGCCCAGCCAGTGCTGCACCAGGAAGGTGGTGTGGAAGCCGGCGAAGAGCGTCCAGAAGTGGATCTTGCCCAGCCGCTCGTCGAGCATCTTCCCGGTGAACTTCGGCCACCAGAAGTGGAAGCCGCCGAACATCGCGAAGACGATGGTGCCGAAGAGCACGTAGTGGAAGTGGGCCACCACGAAGTAGCTGTCGGTCACGTGCCAGTCGAGGACCGGGGAGCCCAGCACGACGCCGGTGAGGCCGCCGAACAGGAAGGTGACCAGGAAGCCGGTGGCCCACAGCATCGGCGTCTCGAAGGAGAGCGAGCCGTTCCACATGGTGCCGATCCAGTTGAAGAACTTCACGCCGGTGGGCACCGCGATCAGGAACGTCAGGAAGGAGAAGAACGGCAGGAGCACGGCCCCCGTCGCGAACATGTGGTGGGCCCACACCGTGGCGGAGAGGGCGGTGATGGCGATGGTGGCCCCCACCAATCCCATGTAGCCGAAGATCGGTTTGCGGGCGAACACCGGGATGATCTCCGTGACCACGCCGAAGAACGGCAGCGCCAGGATGTACACCTCCGGATGGCCGAAGAACCAGAACAGGTGCTGCCACAGCAGCGCCCCGCCGTTCTCCGGGGCGAAGACCCGGGAGCCGAACTGCCGGTCGGACATCAGCGCGAGGAGCGCCGCGGCGAGGACCGGGAAGGCCAGCAGGACCAGCACCGAGGTGAGCAGCACGTTCCAGGTGAACAGCGGCATCCGGAACATGGTCATGCCGGGAGCCCGCATGCAGATGATGGTGGTGATGAAGTTGACGGCGCCGAGGATGGTGCCGAAGCCGGAGAGCGCCAGGCCCATGATCCACAGGTCGGCGCCGAGGCCGGGCGTGCGCTGGTCCAGGCTGAGGGGGGTGTAGGCGGTCCACCCGAAGTCGGGGGCGCCCTGCGGGGTGAGGAAGCCGCTGATCGCGATCAGCCCGCCGAAGAGGAACAGCCAGTAGGAGAACATGTTCAGCCGGGGGAAGGCCACGTCGGGCGAGCCGATCTGCAGCGGCATCACCGCGTTGGCGAACCCGGCGAACGTCGGTGTCGCGAAGAGCAGCAGCATCACCGCCCCGTGCATGGTGAACGCCTGGTTGTACTGCTCGTTGGAGAGGAACTGGATGCCGGGGCGGGCCAGTTCGGCGCGCATCAGCAGGGCCAGCACACCGGCGAGCAGGAAGAAGGCGAACGACGTGACGAGGTAGAGGTGCCCGATCTTCTTGTGGTCGGTGGTCGAGGCCCAGGTGATGACGGCCCGGCCCCTGCCGCGGTGCTTGCGGGGCGCGGGGGCGGGGCGTGCTGTCTCTGTCATCGACGTCCTTCGCGTTCGCGTCGCTTCCGGTCCGGCCGTGCCGGGCGCGGGCCGGTCCGCCGGCCGCTCCTCAGCCACGACGGCCCGTCCGTCCCTCCCGCGAGCCGGCGTAGGCGGCGACGCGGGCGGCGCGCAGCGTGCGGGTCGGGCGCAGGCCGGGGAGGCAGTGGGCGTACGGCTCGTAGGAGACGGTGTACCCGGCCGGTTCGGGCCCGGCGGGGCCGAGGGTGAGGGTGGCGAACATGCGCCTCGGTTCGCCCGTGGCCTCGGTGCAGAGCCGGAACCGGACGTCGCCCCGGTCGAGTGCCCGCCGCAGCCCGGCCAGGGTGACCGGTGTGGCGGAGGCTCCGCCCGCGGGCGTCACGGGGTGGGCCGTCAGCAGGCGGTCCCGGTCGCCGACGCGGTAGGCGGTGAGGGTGGAGTACGGGCCGCCGAGCGCGTCCCGGCGCGGGAGCGGCACGCGGCGGCCGAGGCGGCCGCGGCCGCAGGAGGTGAACAGCAGGTCGAGGGTGGCGCCCGCGCCGTCGGCGTCGTCGACCCGGAGCGCGAGGCCCACGCCGTCGGGCAGGCCGCCGGGCAGGCCGGCCGCCCTCGACCAGCGCACGGTGACCCGGTGGACCGCGGGCCGGTCCAGCCAGGCCACGTTCCAGCGGCCCGCCGGGTCGCCGGGAACCTCGAGCGTCCCGGAGCACATCACCCCGGCCGGGTGCAGCGCGGGCGCCGCCCGCACCCGTGCCACCCGTTCGGCGACGGCGTACAGCGCGCTGCCGAGCAGCTTGGTCATCTCGCACCCCTCTCCCGGCCGGACGACGGCCGGTCTCCGTACCCACCGGGCACTCCCCGGGACGACTGCGCGGCGGCGGGGCCGGTGGGCCCCCGCCGCCGCGCGGCGGTTCAGTGGCCGCCCATGGCCTTGCGCACCGCGTCCCGGGTGCGGTCCATCAGCGCGGCCAGCGGCCCGGCCGCCATGTTGGCGGCCCCCGACTCCACGCCCGGGTGGGGGTGGGTCGGCGCCGTGGCCTCGGCCGCCTTGACCGCCTTGGCCATGGCGGCCAGCCGGGCGGGGTCGGCGGTGCGCAGGATGTGCGTGAACTCGTACCGTTCCTCGGCGCGGGCGTGCAGTTGCACGTCCGTCCGGAGGGCCAGCAGCTTCGGCAGGAACGCCGGGTCCTCGGGGTCCATGCCGTCCAGTTCGGCCAGCGTCTCCTTGGCGAGCCGCTCCTCCTCCAGTCGCTCGGCGACGACCTGCTCCCCTCCGGTGACGTTCCGCCGGGCGAAGGGGTGCACGACCTCCTCCTCGGCGGTCTCGTGGACCGCGAGCAGGCGGACCAGGCGGCGGAACGCGTCGCGGCGCGCGTCGCCGGTGGTCGCCTCGACCTCGTCGAAGAGGTTCCGGATGTCGCCGTGCTGACGCATCAGCAGGTCGACCACGTTGTCGTCGGGGGCGTTGTCGTCGCCCGCGTGCGGGGTGCGGGCGCCGCTCGTCCCGGTCTCGCTCATCGCGTTCACCCCTGCCGCATCGCCGGGTCGGGGTGCTCGCCCTCGGTCTCCAGGCGGTACTCCCGGCCGAACATCTCGCGGTGCTGGTCGACGACCCGCTCGCTGGGGGGCTCCTCGCCGCCGTGGATGCTCTCCTGGAGCTTCTCGAACCGCTCGTGGGCGTCGCGCACGTAGCCCGCGCCGAGGGTGGTGAGGTCCATCTGGGTGGCGAGGAGTTCCCGCAGGTAGGCCTTGTTGGGCTCGAAGGTGAGGACCGGGGGCAGCTCGGGCGCCAGGACCTCCTCGGGCTCGCGTCCGTCGTGCCGGCGCATCAGGTCGCAGGCGATCCGCAGGTGCTCCAGCTCCATGTTGAGGTGGAGCTCCCAGACCGCCTTCACCTTGGGGTCGGACTCCTGCTCCATGAAGGAGTGGTAGAGGTAGCACTCGTTGTACTCGTGGTTGACGAGCTGCTCCCACCACGTCTCCCCCGGGTCGACCAGCGACTCGTAGTGGGTGACGTGCTCCTCCTCGATGAGGCCGATCTCCTGGTAGAGCTGCCGGGCGATCGGCTCCATGTAGGTGGGGCCGACGTTCATGTAGAAGTTCATGGTCTGCTGCTCGGCGGACATGACGGTCAGCGCGTGCAGCTTGGAGAGCGGGTCGGTCCGCGTGCGGTCGTACGGGTCGCGGACGTTGTCGGCCGGGTGGCGGTGGTGGTACTTGGTCGGCCGGCCGGGCATCACCTCGGTGAGCTGGTCGACGATCGCCTCCGCCTTGCGGTGCTCGATGATCTCGTAGAGGTTGGCGTACCGGTACAGGTGGTCGAAGTCCTCGAGCACGCCGAACTGGTAGGCCTGCTTGAGGTACGGGTCGGGCTCCATCCGGGCGATCCAGGCGGTCAGGTCGACGGCCACCTGCTCGTAGGCGATGGTCGTCTCGAGGACCGAGGCGACTCCGGGGAGCAGCCAGTTGACGGCCTTCTGCTGCTGGGCCTCGATGTAGCGGGTCTCGGCGAGCTGCCGCTTGACCTCGGGGTCGGGGCAGTGCCGGGCGAGCTGGTGGCTGAAGAGGATCGCCTCCACCTCGATGCCGTTCATGGTGATGACGCGGCAGCGGGTGTAGGGGTCGCCGTGGTCGGGGTCGACGGGCTCGACGTCGAGTTCGCGCCAGTTGCGCAGCTGCCGGTCCAACGGGATGCCCCGTTGTTCGAGCGGGTTGAAGCTCACGCGTGCTCCTGGTTCGGGGTCGGTGCCGCTCCCGGGGGAGGGAGCGGACCGGTCGTCCGTCATGCTCCGTGCCGGGTCCCGCCCCGGTGCCGGTCCACGCCCCGGGTGACCGGTCGTTCATCCGTTCGGGGCACCGGTGCCACGTCCGTGTGGCCGCCCGGCCCGAAGGCCGTGGGCCCAAGGGCTCCGCGGGCGGGTGCCCGCGGAGACGGCGGCCATGCCGAGGACCGGGCGGGTGGGCGGACGGTCCGTCACCGTCCGCCGTTGGGCGGACGGTGCGGGGGCTGCGCGGGGGTGGGGCGGTGGACGGGGTTGGGCACCGGGCGGACCAGGGGGCCTCCGCCGTTGACCGTCACCCTCAGCGGGGTGCCGTGGTGGCTGATGGTCATCGGCTTGCCGCTGACCAGCTTGTACGCGGCCGTCTCCTGGGTGATCTCCACCTTCAGGCAGCGGCCGAGGACCTGCAGGGTGAAGGCGAGCCGGCTGAACTTCTCCGGCAGCCGGGGCGAGAACTCCAGCCGGTCGCCGCGCTGGCGCATTCCTCCGAACCCGGCGACCAGGGCCAGCCAGGCTCCGGCCAGGGAGGCGATGTGCAGGCCGTCGCGGGCGTTGTGCTCCAGGTCGTCGAGGTCCATCAGGGCGGCCTCGGCCGTGTAGTCGTAGGCCAGCCGGAGGTGGCCGGCGCGGGCGGCGATGACGGCCTGGCAGCAGGCGGAGAGGGAGGAGTCGCGGACGGTCAGCGGCTCGTAGTAGGCGAAGTTCCGCGCGATCTGCTCCTCGTCGAACATGTCGTCGCAGGTGTACATGGCCAGCACCAGGTCGGCCTGCTTGATGACCTGCTTGCGGTAGAGGTCGAAGTAGGGGAAGTGGAGGAGCAGCGGGTACTGGTCGGGGTCGGTCTTCTCGAAGTTCCAGCGCTGGTGGCCGGTGAACCCGGCCGACTGTTCGTGGACCTGCAGTTCCTCGTTGTAGGGGATGTGCATGGCTCCGGCGGCGTCCCGCCAGCCCGCGCTCTCCTCCTCGTCGACGCCGAGCCGGGCGGCCTCGTCGGCGTGGCGCTCCACGGCGTCGGCGGCGGCGAGGAGGTTGGCCCGGGCCATCAGGTTGGTGTAGGCGTTGTCGTCGACGACGGCGCTGTACTCGTCGGGGCCGGTGACGCCGTCGATGTGGAAGTTGCCGTGGTGGTCGTGGTGGCCGAGCGAGCGCCACAGGCGGGCCGTCTCCACCAGCAGTTCCAGTCCGACCTCCCGCTCGAACCGGGTGTCCCCGGTGGCGGCCACGTAGCGGACCACGGCGGCGGCGATGTCGGCGTTGACGTGGAAGGCGGCGGTGCCGGCCGGCCAGTAGCCGGAGCACTCGGAGCCGTCGATGGTCCGCCAGGGGAACGCCGCCCCGCGCAGGCCCAGGGTGGCGGCGCGCTCCTTGGCGACGGCCAGGGTGTTGTACCGCCAGCGCAGCGCCTCGGCCACCGCCTTGGGCGAGGTGTAGGTGAGCGGGGTGAGGACGAAGGTCTCGGTGTCCCAGAACGCGTGGCCGTCGTAGCCCGATCCGGTGAGTCCCTTGGCGGGGATGGCGCGTTCCTCGGCGCGGACGCCCGCCTGGAGGACGTGGAAGAGGGCGAAGCGGACGGCCTGCTGGATCTCCTCGTCGCCGTCGACCTCGACGTCGGCGCGTCCCCAGAAGTCCGCGAGGAACTCCTCCTGCTCCTTGAGCAGCCCGTCCCAGCCGCTGTGCCGGGCGGCGGCCAGGGCGGCGTCGACCTGGTCGCTCATCGCGGGCAGCGAGCGGGTGCGGGACCAGCCGTGGGCGACGACCTTGTGCAGCACCAGCCGCTGCCCGGGCTCCAGCACCGAGGTGACGGTGAGCCGGGCGAGGTCGTCCTCGCTCTCGCTGTCGGTCACGACGGGCTGGTGACCGGTGATCACGTGGTCGGCGGCGACGGCCACCCGGATGCCGCTGCGCCGGGTGCGGTGCACCAGGCGCAGCCGGTTGCCGGAGGCGAAGTTCTGTTCGGGTTCCAGCGGCGACTGGAGCGCCTTGGCGGCCCGGGGGTCGCTGCCGGTGCCGTCCGGGAGCTGCTCGTTGGCCACCAGTTCGGACTGGAGGACGACGCGGACCCGGGCGTCGACCGGTTCCACCTCGTAGGAGACGGCGGCGATGGCGCGCTGGGTGAGGGAGACCAGGCGGGTGGAGCGGATGCGGACCCGCGAGCCGGCCGGGGAGACCCAGTCGCAGCTGCGTTCGAGGACGCCTCGGCGCATGTCCAGGTTCCGCTCGTGGGCGACCAGCCGGCCGTGGCGGAGGTCGAAGGGCTCGTCGTCGACGAGCAGCCGCAGCACCTTGCCGTTGGTGATGTTGATCGCCGTCTGGCCGGACTCCGGGTAGCCGTAGCCCGCCTCGGCGTACGGCAGCGGGTGGAGTTCGAAGACGCCGTTGAGGTAGCTGCCGGGCAGCCCGTGGGGCTCCCCCTCGTCGAAGTTGCCGCGCCAGCCGACATGGCCGTTGGAGAGCGCGAAGACCGATTCGCTCTGCGCCAGGACGTCCAGGCTGAGCTCGGTCTCCCGGACGGTCCAGGGCTCGACGGCGTACGAACGCTGGCTGATCACCGCTCACCTCCCACGGCGGGGGTCGCCTCCGCGGGACCGCCGAGTTCGGCCAGGTCCTGGACGACGACGTCCGCGCCGTGCGCGCGCAGCGCCTCCGCCTGCCCCACCCGGTCCACGCCGATCACCCGGCCGAAGCGTCCGGCGCGCCCCGCGTCCATGCCGGCCAGCGCGTCCTCGAACACGGCGGCCTCCGACGGTTCCACGCCGAGGTCGGTGGCGGCGGCGAGGAAGGTGTCCGGCCGGGGCTTGCCCGGCAGTCCGCGCTCGGCGGCGACCACGCCGTCGATGCGGACGTCGAAGAGGCCGACGGCGTCCACCGCGCGGAGCACGTCGAGGCAGTTCTTGCTGGAGGAGACGATCGCGGTGGCGAGCCCGCGGGCGCGGACCTCGCGGATGTACTCCAGCGTGGTGTCGTACGCCTCCACCCCGCCCTCGCGGATCTTGCGCAGCACCAGGTCGTTCTTGCGGTTGCCGAGCCCCTGCACGGTCGAGGCGTCCGGCGGGTCGTCGGCCGACCCCTCGGGGAGCGTGATGCCGCGTGAGGCGAGGAAGGAGCGCACGCCGTCGGCGCGGGGCAGGCCGTCCACGTACCGGTCGTAGTCGTGCGCCGCGTCGAAGGGCCGGTAGCCGGCTCCGTCGCGTTCCCTCAGGAAGGTGTCGAAGGTCTCCTTCCAGGCCGCCGCGTGAACCACGGCGGTCCGGGTGACGACACCGTCGAGGTCGAACAGGCAGGCGCGGATCTGTGCGGGGAGGCCGAGATCGCTCATGCCGACCACCTTCCCACCGGGCGCCGAACCTTGCCTGCCGGCTTTCGCCGGGGTGGGTGAAAGGGGACCCGGGGAAGGTTTTCGGCCGAACCCACCCCCGGAAGCGGACGAGGGCATTCCACCCTGCCCCGGCGCGAGGCGGGGCAACAGGGCCGAAGGTCCCTCACGGATGCGCTGACGTGGGCGTCCGCGTGATCCGGTCGCAGCGGATGTGCCATGCTCATCACGTGACAACCGATCCAGCCCGTTCCGCCGAAGCAGGCGCCGTCCCCGATGTGGTGGCGCCCGAAGCCGTGCTGGAGCGTGCCAAGGGTGTCGTCATGGCTCTGACCGGCGTCACGGCCGACACGGCGCACGCGGAACTGCTCCGCCGGGCCCGCGAGGCCGGTCGAACGCTGCTGGACGAGTGCTGGATCACCCTGGACCGGGCCATGGGCCGTCCTCCCCTCGCCGCCGACGCGGCTTCCCGCCGTATCCCCTCCGTCCCCGCCCCCGCCTCGCCCGTCCGCGAGGCCCCGCCCGCCTCCTGGGGATCCGCGCCCGCGCCCGCCGAGGACTCGGGCGCCGCGCTGCTGCGGCAGGTGGGACGCGCGCTGGTGCGTGTGCGCACCCCGGAGGAGCTGGCCTCGCGCCTGCGGGACCACCTGGGCGGCTCGCTGGGTGTGGAGGCCGTGGCGGTCTTCACGGCCCTGCCGGGCGGAGGGCTGGAGCTGAGCGGACACGCGGGCGTCGACGACGAGTTGGCCGAACGCTGGCGTGAGGTTCCGCCGTCGCAGGGGTCCCCGGTGGCCGCGGTGGTCGAGACCCGCGAGCCGTACTGGCCTGCGGACGCCGACGGGGCGGCGCCGTCACCGCGGCCGGGTGACCCGACCGGGGCGTGGGACGCGGGCGCCTGGCTGCCGGTCGGCACGGGTGACCGGCCGGCGGCCGCGCTCGGCCTGCTGCCGCACGCCGGGAAGCCGTTCCCGCCGCGGACGCGCGAGCTGCTGCGCTCGGTGGCCCGGCTCTGCTCCGGCACGCTCGGTGCCTCCGGCGCCCGGACGCGGCTCCCCGAGGACGTCTCACGGCCGACGGTGCAGGCGGTGCTGGGCGCGCTGCCGGAGGCGGCGCTGGCCCTGGCCCCGCTGCGCGCGGCGTCCGGGCACGTCGAGGACTACCGCATCGACGCCGCCAGCCCCGCGGTCGTCGGCCTCACCGGTCTCGGCGGCCAGGACCTGGTGGGCCTGCGGCTGCTGGAGTCGTTCCCGGCGCTGGCCGACGAACACACCTGGCAGGGGCTGATCCACGCGCTGGCCACCGGGGAGCCCTTCGAGGGCGACCCGATGGCGTACCCCTCGCCGGACGGCGACTCGGCGGAGCTGCCCACGTTCGCGGTGCGGGCGCGGCGACTGGGCGACGGCCTGCTGCTCACCTGGTCCCGCTACGAGATCGCCGAACGGCAGGAGCAGCGGCTCTCCGACGTGCAGCGCCTGGGCAACCTGGGCTGGACCAACTGGAACCTGCTGACCGGGGAGGTCAACTGGTCCCCGCAGGTCTTCCGGATCTTCGACCGCTCCTCCGCCGACGGCCCCGTGCCGTACCACGAGCTGCCCGACCAGGTGCTGGCGGAGGACCGGCCGGCGCTCGGCCGTGCCGTGCGCGCCCTCGCGGCCGACGGTGAGGCGTTCGACGTGCCCTTCCGCATCCGCACCGCCCACGGGGTGCGGCACCTGCGGGCGGTGGCCGAGGCCGTGACGGACCCTCAGGGCACGCCGGTGGAGGCGCACGGCTTCGTGCAGGACCTCACCGCCCAGCGCAGCGCCGAGCTCGCCCTGATGGAGAGCGAGCGCATGATGCTCACCCAGCACGGCATGCTGCGCGCCGAGCGGAGCCTGGCCGGCCGGCTCCAGCAGGCGCTGCTCCCCCTGCCGCACAAGCCGGTGCGTCCCGCGGGCCTGCGGGTGGACGTCGCCTATCTGCCCGCCCAGTCCGGCATACAGGTGGGCGGTGACTGGTTCAGCGCCATCGAGCTGCCCGACGGGGACGCGCTGTGCGTGGTGGGCGACGTGGCCGGGCACGGCATCGACGCGGTGGCCACGATGGCGCAGCTGAGGTTCACCGCCAAGGGCATGGTGATCACCGGCTCCTCGCTGACCGGCGCCCTGTCCCGGCTCAACGCCCTGCTGCTGCACACCGGGGAGCCGCGCGCCACGGCCACCATGGTGCTGGCCCGCTACAACCCGCGGGAGCGCAAGCTGGTGTGGGCGCAGGCGGGTCATCCGCCGCCGCTGCTGCTGCGCGACGGCGAGGCGCGGTTCCTGCCGCGTCCGACGGGCATGCTGCTGGGCGCGGTGCAGAGCCCGCCCTTCCAGGAGGCGGAGTGCCTGCTGGAGCCGGGCGACCGGATCCTGCTGTACACCGACGGGCTGATCGAGCGGCCCTCGGAAGGCATCGACGCCGGTCTGCAGCGGCTCGCCGCCGCGGCCGCCGGGCACGACGAGCAGCCGGGGTCCGCCTCACTGGGACCGCTGCTCGCCGAGATGCTGGAGGGCGAGCGGCGGGACGACGTCTGCGTGCTCGACATCCGGGTGGAACAGGAGCCGGAGCAGGCGCCGGACGCCTGATCCGCGCGGGCCGCGGTGCCGTCCGGGCGGGCGGGCCGGTCGGACGGCGGCGGGGCGGCCAGTCGGGTTGCGGCGCCGGTCAGGCCGGGTGCCCGGGTTCGATGTCCAGGGCGTCCCCGAGCCTGAGCAGGCTGCCGCGCGTGACGGGACGCTCGCCGCTCTGCTCGGGCGCGAGCACGTGGGCCACGTGGTCGCCGGTGTCCAGCCGCTGTTCGACCAGGCCGACCGTCCAGGCCGCCGCCTCGGTCAGCACGACGCTCCCGCCGGGCCCCTCCCGCCAGTCCACGTCGGCGAACTTGTCGACGCTGTCGCCGGTCCGGCCGCCGAACAGGGCGGCCAGGTCGTGCTGGTCCCGGGTGAGCAGGTGGACGGTGAGGCGCTCGGCCCGTCGCGCCACCCGGTAGGTGTGGTTCGCCTTGGAGATCCAGACGGTGAGCCGCGGCGGGTCGATGGAGCACTGGGCCCAGAACCCGACGAGGCAGCCGGAGCGCTCCCCGTCGGCGGTGGCGGTCACCACGCACATGTCGGGGTCGATCCGCTTCATGAACGCGTCGGTGGATCGCATGAGTGCCCTGCTGCCCTGAAAGCCCCGGTACAACCACGGCGGGCCAGGACCCGGCGCGGGTCAGCCGCTGCGCAGGAGCCGGTGCAGCGCGGCCCGGAGGGCGTCGACGAAGGCATCGCGGCGGTCGGCGGGGACCGCGTCGAGGGAGAGGTAGGGGTTGAGGTCCTCGAGTTCCACCAGCAGCAGCCTGCCGTCCCTGGCCCGGCAGGCGTCGACGCGCTGGATGCCGTGGGAGACGGCGTTCCACTCGACGAAGCGGCGCGCGAACTCCAGGTCGGCGGGCGTGGGCGTATAGGGGACGAGTTCCCAGCGCCGGGCGGGGTCCGGGGCGTACAGGGCGTACTGGAAGTCGTGGTCGACGAAGTAGAACGACACCTCGTACGCGAAGTCGACGCGGGGCTGTACCAGGACGTCGCCGTACTCGACGCCGTCGAGTTCGTCGGGGGCGAGGACGCGCAGGCCCACGGAGTCGGCGCCGAGCCGCGGCTTGACCACGTAGGCGTCGGCGGCGGGCAGGTGGCGGAGGTCCTCGGGGCGGTCGACGGTGGGTATGACGGGGTGGCCGGCCGCGGTGAGGTCGAGCAGGTACCGCTTGCCCGCCATGTCGCCCTTGCCGGTGAGCTCGTTGTAGACGAGGGTGCCGGCGGCCAGCGCGCGTTCCCGGAAGTCCTGGTAGGCGTCCTGGTGGCCGAGGACGGGGCCGCTGTTGCGGACCAGTACGGCGTCGAAGGAGTCCATCAGTGCCGCGGCCTGGCGGGGGTGGCAGAGGGCGACGTCGAAGTCCTCGGCGAGCCGGGCGGAGAGGTGGATGTCCTCGTCGCAGTAGCGGCGGCCCGCGGCCGGGTAGGCGAGGTCGGTGACGTGCAGAAGGCGGGGACGGGCGGCGGGCATGGGCTACTCCTCGGACGGGCGTCGGCGCAGGTCAACCTAGCCGGTGCACTCCGTACCCCGGTCGAGGGGACGCGGTGCCGCGCGTCCGTGGCGGTGCTACGTTCGCGGCATGAGTTTCCCGTCGAAGCCGCCGATGCGTGACGCGCTGGTCGAGGCCGCCTTCCGGCTCTTCCTGGAGCGGGGGTACGAGCAGACGACGGTGGAGGACATCGTCACGCTGGCCGGGGTGGGCCGGCGTTCGTTCTTCCGGTACTTCCCCTCCAAGGAGGGCGTGGTCTTCCCCGACCACGAGCGCCGGCTCGCCGAGGTGACCGAGTTCCTCAAGGGGGGCGACAAGGGCGAGGACCCGGTGGCGCGGGTCTGCGAGGCGGTCCGGATGGTGCTGCGGCTCTACACCGACAACCCCACCTTCTCGATGCAGCGCTACCGGCTGACCAAGACGGTCCCGGGCCTGCGCGCCTACGAGTTGTCGGTGGTGTGGCGCTACGAGCGGACCTTCGCCGGGCACCTGCGGGAGCGGTTGTCGGACCGTCCGGACGGGGCGCTGCGGGCGGACGTGATCGCCGCGGCGGTGGTGGCGGCGCACAACAACGTGCTGCGGTCGTGGCTCCGGTCGGAAGGGCAGGGCGACGCCGGCGAGGCGGTGGAACGGGCGCTGGGGTACGTCCGCGAGGCCTTCGGGGACGGGGCGGACCGGGACCGCCCGGACGACGACGTGGTCGTGGTGGTGGCGCGCCGGAGTGCGCCGATGTGGCGGGTGGTGCGGGAGGTGGAGTCCGCGCTGGAGCCCCGGTCGAACCGGCCAGAATGATGATACGCAGTGCCTTTACGTGTGGCACTGGGTGCCATACGCTGTGCTTCGCGCGCGGGGGCGCCGCGCGCTTCGGATCCCGTCCGAGCGCAGGGAGATGACAGTCGTGTTCCAGTCAGGATTCGCCTCTCACGCGGCCACCGGCTCCTCCGCGACAGGTGTGCTCGATCACGGCACCCAGGAGACCGAGGGCCTGAGTTACCAGCGGTGCACCTGGTGCGGTACCGCGATGTACCACCGGCTGCTGTGCCCGGTCTGCGCGGGGAGCGAGCTGGTGACGGAGCGCAGCGCGGGCGCCGGAACGGTACTGCGGTCGACCGTGGTCCACCGGAACACCCCGTCGGCGCGGAACGTCTCGCTGATAGAGATGGCCGAGGGCTTCGTGGTGCGCGGCCGGGTGACCGGCCCGCCGGCGGGTGTGCACACCGGTGACCGGGTCCGGCTGGTCACGGCGAAGGATCCGGTGCGGGGCGAGCCGGTCTTCCAGCTCTCCGAGGACACGCACCGGTCCTGGCACTGACGTCCCGGCAACGACGCGCCGGCAACGACGGTCCTGGCAATTGCGTCCTGACACCGGCGCCCTGACGTCGACGGTCGGACTCCCGTGCTCCCGCGACGCGGGAACACGGGCAACGGGCACGAGGACCTCAGGAGGCGCGGGCCGGGCGGCGGCGGGGCTTGGGCCGCGGGGTGGCGGCGGCCCACTCCCCCACCAGGCGCTGATACCTGCGGCGCTGCTCGTGGTCGAGCCGGCCGCCGGACTTCATCAACAGGTCCCGGATCTCCTCGTTCACCTCTGCCGCCGTACGCCGGCGGGCGGTTTCAGGAGTGGTGGACATGTTGTGAAGCATACGGGGAGAGCCGCCGGGACAATGTGAGCAATCCGGCGAAAACGCGCGTATCCGACGTGGCAATGATCACGTGCCGGGCTTGCGGCCCCAGACGTACACCTCGTCGCCGGTCCGCAGCAGACTCCAGTACTTCTTGGCGTCCTTGGGCGTCATGTTGACGCATCCGTGCGAGCCGGGCGGGGCCCAGACGCTCATGGTCACCGAGTGGAAGGCCTGGCCGCCGTCGAAGAACTGGCTGTACGGCATGGGGACGTGGTAGATGGTCGAGACGTGGTCGATGTTCCGCCACGAGATCTTCTTGAGCCCGGTGCGGGTCTCGTAGCCGTCGCGGCCGGTGCGCACCGGGACGGGGCCGTACACCAGCTTGCGCCCGTCCTGGATCCAGCTCAGCTGCCGGGTGAGGTCGACGCAGGCGATGCGGCCCTTGTCGGCCGGGCAGCGCTTCGCCGGGTCGGGGTTCGTCCCCGCCGCCCGCTGCCGGTTCATGAGGTCCATCACGCGCCAGGTGATCGGGCCCGCGTAGCCCGCGCTGGGGGTGATCAGGTGCTTCTTCTGGAAGGCGCGGATCGCCTCGCAGTCGGCGCGCGACTGCCGGCCGTCCACGGGGCGGCCCAGGAAGCGCTCGGCCTGCCGCTGGTAGGGGCCCGCGCCGGCGGTACAGGCGGCGGCCGCGGTCTCCGCCGCCCCGGCCGGCGCGGCGCCCACGGTGAGGGCGAGTGGTGCCGCGAGCACGGCGGTGAGCAGGGCCGCGGCCCGTCTGCGGATGTCCCCCATGAGCCAGGGCCTTCCTCTGTCGGTGTGCTGGTACGCCGACAGGGGTCCACGCCCGGGTGCGGCCCGGGGGTGGGAGACGTCGGTGAGGAAATGATGACATCACCGGCACCCCGCCCGGAAGACCGCGTGCGAGCGCCACGCCGCCGGGGGATGGTGTCGCTCACCGTTCCGGCCCGCGGGCGCACGGGGCGCGACAGGCCGGCCGGCGCCCCGGGCGACGGGGCGCCGCGTGCCGGTCAGTGTCCCCGGGCGATCCATTCCTCGAGGTGGGGGGCCTCTTCGCCGATGGTGGTGGTGTCGCCGTGGCCGGTCAGGACCTTGGTGTCCGGCGGCAGGGTGAGCAGTTTCCCGCGGATGGACTCGATGATGTCCGGGAAGCTCGACCAGGAACGGCCGGTGGCTCCCGGGCCTCCCTGGAAGAGGGTGTCGCCGGTGAGGACGACCCCCAGGCCGACGGCGCGCAGGCAGACGGCGCCCGGGGCGTGGCCGGGCGTGTGGATCACCTCGAGGTCGGTTCCGGCGACCTCGATGCGCAGGCCGTCCTCGAGCCAGGCGTCGGGGAGCCGGTCGGGGTGGGTCTGCTTCCACAGGTGCAGGTCGTCGGGGTGCAGCCAGATCGTGGCCCCGGTGCGCTCGGCGAGCTCGGGGGCGGCGCCGATGTGGTCGTTGTGGGCGTGGGTGCAGATGATGCCGGTCAGGCGGCGGTCGCCCACGGCCCGCAGGATCGCCTCCGCGTCGTGCGCGGCGTCGACCACCACGGCCTCGTGGTCGTCGCCGACGATCCAGACGTTGTTGTCCACGTCCCAGGTGCCGCCGTCCAGACTGAACTGGCCGGAGGTCACCAGGCGTTCGATGCGCGCGACCATCAGAGGACCACCACCGAGCGCAGGACGTCGCCCTGGTGCATCCGGTCGAACGCCTTCTCCACGTCGGTGAGTTCGATGGTCTCGGTGACGAACTTGTCCAGCGGCAGGCGGCCCTGGAGGTGCAGGTCGATCAGCATCGGGAAGTCCCGGGACGGCAGGCAGTCGCCGTACCAGGAGGACTTCAGCGAGCCGCCGCGGCCGAAGACGTCGAGCAGCGGGAGCTCCAGCCGCATCTCCGGGGTGGGCACCCCGACCAGGACGACGGTGCCGGCCAGGTCGCGGGCGTAGAAGGCCTGCCGGTAGGTCTCCGGGTGGCCCACGGCCTCGACGACCACGTCGGCGCCGAAGCCGCCGGTGAGCTCGCGGATCGCCTCCACGGGGTCGGTGTTCCGGGAGTTGACGGTGTGGGTGGCGCCGAAGGTGCGGGCGGTCTCCAGCTTCCGGTCGTCGATGTCGACGGCGATGATCTTCGCGGCGCCGGCCAGGTGCGCCCCCGCGATCGCCGCGTCGCCGACGCCGCCGCAGCCGATCACCGCGACGCTGTCGCCCCGGCCGACGCCGCCGGTGTTGATGGAGGCGCCGATGCCGGCCATCACGCCGCAGCCGAGCAGGCCGGCCACGGCCGGGGAGACGGCCGGGTCCACCTTGGTGCACTGGCCGGCCGCGACCAGGGTCTTCTCGGCGAAGGCGCCGATGCCCAGGGCGGGGGTCAGTTCCGTGCCGTCGGCCAGGGTCATCCTCTGCCGCGCGTTGTGGGTGTCGAAGCAGTACCAGGGGCGCCCGCGCAGACAGGCACGGCACCGGCCGCACACCGCCCGCCAGTTGAGGACGACGAAGTCGCCCGGCGCGACGTCGGTGACGCCCTCGCCGACGGACTCCACGACGCCGGCGGCCTCGTGGCCGAGCAGGAAGGGGTAGTCGTCGCCGATGCCGCCCTGCTTGTAGTGCAGGTCGGTGTGGCAGACCCCGCAGGCCTGTACCTTCACCACGGCCTCGCCCGGGCCCGGGTCGGGCACCAGGATGGTCTCGACCCGCACCGGCTCGTTCCTGCCGGGGGCGACTACGCCGCGTACTTCCTGCGCCATGGAGTGACCTTTCGTGGGTGACCTGACCAGCCGTCCAACGGTACGTCACGCGGCCTCCCACGAGGCGCAGCGGTCGGGCCCGTCGCACGGGTCGCCGTGCCCCGGCCCGCTCCCGGTGAGGGGCGGACCGGGGGCACGGGACGGGGGGCTAGAAGGGGTAGTGGGCGTGCTCGGTGGCGACGGTCACCCAGCGGGTGGCGGAGAAGGCCTCGATGCCCCAGCGCCCGCCGAAGCGGCCGTAGCCGGACGCCTTGACGCCGCCGAAGGGCGCCTGCGGCTCGTCGCCCACGGACTGGTCGTTGACGTGGACGATGCCGGTGCGGATCCGCCGGGCCAGGTTCAGGCCGTGGGTGGCGTTCTCGGTGATGATGCCGCAGGTGAGCCCGTTCTCGGTGTCGTTGGCGAGGGCGACGGCCTCCTCGTCGGTGGTGAAGGTCCGCACCACGCACACGGGGCCGAACGCCTCCGCGTAGTAGAGGTCGGCGTCCTGCGGGACGTCGGTGAGCACGGTCGCCGGGTGGACGGCGCCCTCGGGCTCGCCGCCGCCGGTGAGGACGGTGGCGCCCTTGTCCACGGCGTCCCGGACCAGGGCGGCCACCCGGCGGGCGGCGTCGGCGGTGACCAGCGGGCCGATCACCGTCTCCGGGCGGGTCGGGTCGCCGGACGGCAGCGAGGCGACCTTGGCGGCGAACCGGCGGCAGAACTCCTCGGCCAGCGACGCGTGGACCAGGACCCGGTCGCCCGACATGCAGATCTGGCCGGCGTTCATGAAGACGCCGAAGGTGGCGGCGTCGACCGCGTAGTCGAGGTCGGCGTCCTCGAGGACGATCACCGCGTTCTTGCCGCCGAGTTCCAGCACCGCGGGCTTGAGGTGGCGGGCGGCGTGGGTGCCGATGATCCGGCCGACGCCGGTGGAGCCGGTGAAGTTGACGGCGCGCACCCGCGGGTCGGCGATCAGCGTCTCGGCGATCTCGGCGGCGTCCTCGCGCGCGTTGGTGACGACGTTGAGGACGCCGTCGGGCAGGCCGGCCTCGCGGAGCACGTCCGCGACGAAGAGGGCGCAGGCGACCGGGGCGTCCTCGCTGGCCTTGACCACCACGGTGTTGCCCGCGGCGAGCGGCGCGGCGACGGCCCGGACGCCGAGGATCACCGGGGCGTTCCACGGGGCGAAGGCGGCTATGACGCCCAGCGGCTCGCGGACCGCCATGCCCAACACGCCCTCCTGCTGGGAGCTGAGGACCTCGCCGCGGGGCGCGGTCACCGCGGCGGCCGCCTCGCGCAGCATGTTGGCGCCGAGACCGGCGTTGAACATGGCCCAGGGGCGGGTGCCGCCGGCCTCGTCCGCCATCATCGCGGCGACCTGCTCCGCCTTGCCGTCCATGAGGTCGGCGGCCTTGAGCAGGATGGCCCGGCGGGCGAAGGGTGAGAGCGCGGCCCACTCCTCGAAGGCGGCGTCGGCCGCGTCCACGGCGCGGCGCACGTCCTCCGGTCCGGCGGCGGCGACGTGCGCGTACACCTCACCCGTGTACGGATTGACGTCCTCGGTGGTCCGCCCGGAGGCGGCGGGCACGTCCTTGCCGCCGATCAGCAGGTCACGGGTGAGGGTCATGGTGCGGTTCCCCATCGTTCGTGGATGTACGGAGCGAGCGGGTGAACATGTGTTCACCCGTCGACGCATGCTCCGTGTACTGACGATCGGAAGTCAAGACGTCGCCGCGGCGGCCGCCACCGGTATCGACGCGGGGTGACGGCGCGCGCACGTTCGGCGATCGGCCGGGGGCCTCGAAACCACCGTTCGGGAAATCTGCACACCCGCTGCCCGAAGCAGGCACCGCCCGCGCCCCTCCCGCACCGTCCGCGGCGGACCGCGGTCCGGAATGACCCGTTCCGGGAAGAGCTCGCACGAAGGGTCTGCGGCCGTGGCGTGCCCCTTGTGTGGATGCGATCACCAAGTGGTGACGGCGGATTCACGCTTCCCGCCGACCTGGGGCCAAACGCCCAGCTCAAGGCGGCTGTTGATTGGAAGGCGGCGTCGGCCCCGTGCTTTGATCCCACCGCGCCGCAGGTCCCGCCGGCTCCGTCCGGGCGCCGGTGGACGGCGGTGCGATTCCCCCCTATGAAGGTCCTTACGAAGGGAAGTTCCTCATGAACTTCGTCCCCCAGGTCGAGACCGCCGAGATCTCCGACGCCGAGCTGGACAACGTCTCCGGCGGCCTCGTCGGCGAGACCCTCGGCGCCGTGACCGGCATCGTGGACGGCATCGTGCCGGTCTCCGGCATCCTGAACACCGCTGTCGGCACGCTCGAGGGCGCCACCGGCCTGAACACCGCCCCGATCACCGGCCTGGTCAACGGCCTCTGATCGCACCCGGTGCAGCGGAGTCCCGGAGCCGCCCCGCGGCTCCGGGACTCCCGGCGTTCCGTCCCGGTCCCCGCACGGGGGCCGGTTCCGTACAGGCGAAAGAAGTTCCGTGCAGTTCCGCCAGCAGGCCCTCGACAAGCTGCGGTCACCGGAGGATCTCGAGCTCCCCGCCCGGCTCGCCCGCCCGCAGGGCTGGCTGGTGCTCTCGGTGACCCTGGTCGTGATGGCCGCCGCCTCCGTGTGGGCGGTGACCGGATCGGTCGTCACCACGGTCGGCGCGCCGGCCGTGCTCTCCCACGGGCGGGGAAGCTACGTCCTGCAGAGCCCCGTCACCGGTCAGGTGACCGAGGTGCTCGCCCAGGAGGGCGACCGGCTCGGTGCCTCGGCGCCGGTCCTCGAGGTCCGCACGGCCGAGGGCGACGCCCTGGTGCGGACGGTCGAGGCCGGCCGGGTCACCGCCCTCGCCGTGAACGTCGGGGCGGTCCTGCAGACCGGCGCCGACGTGGCCGCGGTCGAGAAGGTCACCGACGCCGGTGCCCCGCTCCGCGCCACCGTCTACGTGCCGGCGGACAAGGCCGCCGAGGTCCGTGAGGGCGACCGGGTGGACCTGACCGTGCAGACCGCCCCCGCCTCCCGGTACGGGGTGCTGCGCGGCACGGTGACGTCGGTGGAACGGCGTGCCCGGTCCGCGCGGGCCATCGCCTCCTTCCTGGGCGACGCGCAGCTCGCCGCGCGGCTGACCGAGGACGGCGCGCCCGTCGCCGTCACCGTGGCGCTCACCCGCTCGTCCTCGACGAGGAGCGGGTACGCGTGGTCCACCGAGGACGGTCCGCCCTTCCGGCTCGACTCCATGACCCAGGCCACCGCCTCCGTCCGCGTCGCCGACCAGCATCCCGTCGATTGGCTCCTGCCGTGACCGCCCCGACCCGGGACATCCCGCCGCCGCCCGTCCGCGGCCGTCGCCGGGCCGCCCCGGAGAAGAAGAAGCCCCCGGTCCGCCGGTCCCGCCGCCGTACCGTGCGCACCCCGACCGTGCTGCAGATGGAGGCCGTCGAGTGCGGCGCCGCCGCGCTCGCCATGGTGCTCGGCCACCACGGCCGCCATGTGCCGCTCGAGGAGCTGCGCATCGCCTGCGGCGTCTCCCGTGACGGCTCGCGGGCCGGCAACCTGCTGAAGGCGGCGCGGAGTTACGGCATGACCGCCAAGGGCATGCAGATGGACACCGCCGCCCTCGCCGAGGTGGCGGCCCCGGCGATCCTGTTCTGGGAGTTCAACCACTACGTCGTCCTCGACGGCGTGGGACGGCGCTTCGGCCGGCGCGGGGTGTACGTCAACGACCCCGCCAAGGGCCGGCGCTTCGTGCCCATGGAGGACTTCGACACCAGCTTCACCGGCGTGGTGCTGGTGATGGAGCCCGGCCCGGACTTCCGGCGGGGCGGTCGCCGTCCGGGGGCGCTCGGCGCGCTGCCCGCCCGGCTGCGCGGCACCGCGGGGGCGCTGCCGGCCGCGGTGCTGGCGAGCCTGCTGCTGGTGCTGGTCGGCGCGGCCGTCCCGGCGCTCGGCCGGACCTACATCGACACCTTCCTCATCGGCGGGCAGACCTCGCTGCTGGGCGTGCTGTTCACGTCGATGGGGGCCTGCGTGCTCCTCACCGGGGTGCTGACCTGGCTCCAGCAGGGCAACCTGCTGCGCGGGCGGATCATCTCCTCCACGCTCTCCAGCGCCCGGTTCCTGCGCCATCTGCTGCGCCTTCCGGTCACCTTCTTCTCCCAGCGCGGCCCCGCCGACCTGGTGCAGCGGCTGGAGTCCAACGACTCGGTGGCCGAGACCCTCTCGCGGGACCTCGCCTCCGCGGGCGTGGACGCGGTGGTCGTGGTGCTCTACGCGGTGCTCCTCCACACCTACGACCCGCAGCTGACCGCCGTCGGCATCGGGGTGGCCCTGCTCAACGTGGTCGCCATGCGCGTGGTCGTCCGGCTGCGGGCCACCCGCACCGCCAAGCTGCGCGCCGACTCCGCCCGGCTCACCAACACCGCCTACACCGGGCTCCAGCTCATCGAGACCATGAAGGCGACCGGCGGCGAGGACGGCTACTTCCGCAGGTGGGCCGGGCAGCACGCCATCACCCTGGAGGAGCAGCAGCGCCTGGGCGTCCCCACCGCCTGGCTCGGGGTGGTGGCGCCGACGCTCGCCACCCTCAACAGCGCCCTGATCCTCTGGATCGGCGGCCTGCGCGCGGTGGAGGGCCACATCACGGTGGGCCTCCTGGTGGCCTTCCAAGCGCTGGTCACCCGCTTCACCGCCCCGCTGACCCGGCTCAACGGGGTGGCCGGACGGATCCAGGACTTCGCCGCCGACGTGGCCCGGCTGAAGGACGTGGAGAACTTCGAGCCCGATCCGCTGCACTCCCGTGGCGGCGAGGACTCCACCCGCCGCCTGCGCGGACACGTGGAGCTGCGGAACGTCACCTTCGGCTACAGCCCGCTCGACAAGCCGCTGCTCGCCGGGTTCGACCTGACGGTCGGCCCGGGCCGGCAGGTCGCCCTGGTGGGCGGGTCCGGCAGCGGGAAGTCGACGGTGGCGCGGCTGCTGTCGGGTCTGTACAGCCCGTGGGAGGGCGTGATCCGGATCGACGGGCAGCGGCTGGAGGACATCCCGCGCGGGGCGCTGGCCGCCTCGGTGTCCTTCGTCGACCAGGACGTCTTCCTCTTCGAGGGCACGGTCCGCGACAACGTCGCGCTGTGGGACCCGTCCGTCCCCGACGAGGCGGTGGTCGACGCCCTGAAGGACGCCGCGCTGTACGACGTGGTGATGCGCCGCCCCGGCGGCATCCACAGCCCGGTCGAGCAGGACGGCCGGAACTTCTCCGGCGGGCAGCGGCAGCGGCTGGAGATCGCCCGCGCCCTGGCCCGCCGCCCCAGCATCCTGGTCCTCGACGAGGTGACCAGCGCGCTGGACGCCGAGACGGAGCTGGTCGTGATGGACAACCTGCGCCGCCGCGGCTGTGCCTGCGTGGTCATCGCCCACCGGCTCAGCACGGTCCGGGACAGCGACGAGATCGTGGTGCTCCAGCACGGCGTGATCGTGGAGCGCGGCACGCACCCCCAGCTGGTGGCCGCGGGCGGGGCCTACGCACAACTGGTCAGGGAGCGGTAGATGACGTCCGTGCACGACGGGGACCACGCCTTCCGGGACACCGGTCTCGCGGCGCTCGACGGCCTGGGCACCCCCGTGGACTGCTCGGGCCCCCGGCTGGACCTGGAGGGTCCGCAGGTGCTGTGGCTGGTCGACGCGGGAGCGCTGGACCTGTTCGCGGTGGACGCGGCGGGGCAGGGCCACTGGCACCACCTGGGACGGCTGGAGGCGGGCTCGCTGCTGCTCGGCCCGGTCTCCGGCCCTCAGCACACGCTGGTGGCGAGGCCGCTGCGGGACTGCGCGGTGCGCCGGATCCAGCTGCGCGAGCTGTACCAGCCGGTCACCGAGCAGACCTGGACGTACGACGAGTACGGCAATCCGCTCCACCTGAGCCCGGGGTACTCCGCCGCCGACGCGGGCCCGCTGGAGCACGCCCTGGCCCTCGGTGTGGGACGGGGCCTGTCGGTGCTCTTCCAGGCGCCGATGGCGGCGGTCTTCACCGCCGAGTTCACCGAGGGCTTCTCCACCGAGCCGGGCTTCCAGCAGGCCGCGGAGCACCTGGCGCGCAAGGCCGACGAGGACGTCTTCTGGATGCACGTCCCGCCCGGCAGCGTCGCCCCCGGCTCCCTCTACGGCGCGGAGGCCGCCGCCGACCTGCTGATGGACCCGTCCCTCTGGCAGGGCATGGTCGACCGGCAGTTCCGTCTGCTCTCCACGCTGGACCGGTGGATCGAGCAGCTGGAGAGGACCCACGAGAGCCGGGCCGCGGCGGGCATCCGGGCCGGCCAGGAGGCCCGCGACCGGGCCGACCGCACCCTGCTGGCCTCCCTCGGGGGCCGTGCGGGCCGCCGGATTACCGACGTCGACGAGGACGCCACCTGGGCGGCCTGCCGGCTCGTGGCCGGGGCGGCGGGCGTCACGCTGACCGATCCGGCGCGCGGGGCCGCGGGCGCCGAGCGGCTGGACCCGGTGGAGCGGATCGCCGCCGTCTCCCGGGTGCGGACGCGGACCGTGCGGCTGGGCGGGGGCCGCTGGTGGAAGGAGAACGTCGGACCGCTGCTGGGGTTCCGCGCGCTGTCCGGCGCGCCGGTGGCACTGCTGTGGCGGCGCGGGGGCTACGCGGCGGTGCATCCGACCACCGGCCGGGAGACCCGGATCGGCGCGGAGAACGCCGGCGACTACGACACGCGCGCGGTGATGTTCTTCCGCCCCCTGCCCGAGCGGCGCACCACGCCGCTGCGGCTCGCCCGGTTCGTGCTGTCCGGCGCCCGGGGCGACCTGGCCGCGCTGCTGCTCGGCGGTCTGGTGACCGTCGCCGTGGGCGTGACGGTGCCGGTGGTCACCGGCAAGGTGCTGGGCGCGTACGTGCCGCAGGCGCGGACCGACCTGATCGCCCTGGCCTGCACCGCCGTGCTGGTGGCCGCGGTGGTGTCGGCGGTGTTCCTGCTGCTGCAGAACCTCACCATGCTCCGCCTGGAGGGGCGGATCGAGGCCGTGCTCCAGCCCGCGGTGTGGGACCGGCTGCTGCGGCTGCCGGCGAGGTTCTTCACCGAGCGCTCCACCGGCGAGCTGGCCGGCGCGGCGATGGGCATCAGCCGGATCCGGCAGCTCCTGGCGGGCGTGGGCCCGGTGGCGGCCCAGTCGCTGGCCGTCGGCACCGTCAACCTGGGGCTGCTCCTGTGGTACGACGTGACGATGGCGCTGGCCGCGATCGGCCTGCTGCTGGTGCTCGCCGCGGTGTTCCTGGCGCTGGGCCTGTGGCAGGTGCGGTGGCAGCGCCGGCTGGTCCAGCTCACCCACAAGCTCAACAACCAGGCCTTCCAGACGCTGCGCGGCCTGCCCAAGCTGAGGGTGGCGGCGGCCGAGAACTACGCCTACGCCGCCTGGGCCGGCGAGTTCGCGCGCAGCCGCGAGATGCACCGGCGGCTGGGCGGGATCAAGAACCTCAACGCGGTGCTCGGCGCGGTGGCCCTCCCGGTGTGCTCGCTGCTGATGTTCATGCTGCTGGCGGGCCCGGCGCGGGGTTCGATGCCGCCCGCGGACTTCCTCGCCTTCAACACCGCGGTGACGATGCTGCTGGGCTCGGTCACCCAGCTGACCGGCGCGGCGGTCTCGGTGGTGGCGGCGCTCCCGCTGTTCGAGGAGCTGCGCCCGGTGCTGGACGCGGTGCCGGAGGTGCGGGAGGCGAGCACCCCGCCGGGGCGGCTCTCCGGGGCGATCGAGGCGCGGCGGCTGTCGTTCCGCTACTCCGACGACGGGCCGCCGGTCCTCGACGACGTGTCCTTCGAGGTCCGTCCCGGCGAGTTCCTGGCGATCGTCGGCCCGAGCGGCTGCGGCAAGTCGACGCTGCTGAGGCTGCTGATCGGCTTCGAGCGGCCGGCTTCCGGGAGCGTCCTCCACGACGGTCAGGACCTGGCCGCGCTGGACCGGGCGGCGGTGCGGCGGCAGTGCGGGGTGGTGCTGCAGCACGCGCAGCCGTTCACCGGGTCGGTGCTGGACATCATCCGCGGGCACGAGCCGTACACCCCCGAGGAGGTGATGGCGGCGGCGGAGCTGGCCGGGCTGGGCGACGACATCCGGCGGATGCCGATGGGGCTGCACACCCTGGTGGCGGGCAGCGGTTCGCTCTCCGGCGGTCAGCGGCAGCGCCTGATGATCGCCCAGGCGCTGATCCGGCGGCCGCGGATCCTCTTCCTCGACGAGGCCACCAGCGCCCTGGACAACGAGACCCAGCGGCGGGTGATCGAGAGCACCCGGGCGCTGCGGGCCACCCGGGTGGTGATCGCGCACCGGCTGTCCACGGTGATGGACGCCGACCGTGTGATCGTGATGGACGAGGGGCGGGTGGCGCAGATCGGGTCCCCGGCGGAGCTGCTGGCCGACACCGGCGGGCGCCTGCACGAGCTGGTGCGCCGCCAGATGGCGTGGCCGGTGGGTCCGCCGCCGGACGGCGTGGCCGGTGGGTCCGCCGCCGGACGGCGTGGCCGGTCGGGAGGGAGCCTGTTCGCGGCGGTGCCGGGTACCCGCAGGTCCGCCCCCTCCGGGGCGCGACACGCAGACACCTGTGAGACCGAGGAGACGACGGTGAACCACCACAGCGACCGCGACCGCAAGGACGACCCGCCGCGCACCGCGCTGGCCGAGGCCTTCCGCGAGGCCGAGGAGGCCGCCGCCCGAGCGGACGGCCGGAGCAAGGACGGGCAGAAGCACTCCGGGGAGGCCGGCGACGCGACGTCACCGAACCCCGGCGCCCAGGAGCAGGCCCGGCAGGAGCGCTGACCTGGCGATCCGCCCGGGTACCCGGCGTCGCGGCGGGTACCCGGGCCGCATGAGTCACGACCGCGACGATCTTCACGACCGGCACGCACCCGAGCTGCCGTCCCCCCGGGGCCCGCTGTCCGCGGGCGTCCTCGCCCTGCTGCGCGGCGAGGGCCCGCCGCCCCGTACCGCACTCGCCGAGGAGGCCGACCCGTACGGGGACGACCTCCAGCTCGCCCTCTACTGCTGCTACGAACTCCACTACCGCGGCTTCGCCGGGGTGGACCCCGCCCTGGAGTGGGACCCGGACCTGCTGGCCGTGCGCCGGGCGATGGAGAACCGCTTCCTCGGAGCGCTGCGCCGTGACGTGCCGGTGCACGAGGACGTGCGGTCCGCGGTGAAGGAACTTCTGGTGGAGCCGTCGGAGGGCACCGGCGTCAGCTGGTTCCTGCGGGACGAGGGCGAGCTGCGTCACCTGCGGGAGTACGCCGCGATGCGGTCGGTCTACCACCTGAAGGAGGCGGACCCGCACGCCTGGGTGCTGCCCCGGCTGTGGGGACGCGCCAAGGCGGCCATGGTCTCGGTGGAGTTCGACGAGTTCGGCGGCGGCCGCGCCGAGCGGGCGCACGCCAAGCTCTTCGCCGACCTGATGGCGGACCTGGGCCTGGAGACCGCCTACGGCCGCTACCTCGACCCCTCCCCCGCCCCCGCCCTGGCCGTGGTGAACCTGATGTCGCTGCTGGGCCTGCACCGCGCCCTGCGGGGAGCGCTGGTGGGCCACTTCGCGACCGTGGAGATCACCTCCTCGCCGGGGTCGCGGCGCCTGGCGGAGGCCATGCGCCGCACCGGCGCCGGACCGGCCGCCGAGTTCTTCTACGACGAGCACGTCGAGGCGGACGCGGTGCACGAGCAGGTGGTCCGTCACGAGGTGATCGGCGGCCTGCTGGAGGAGGAGCCGCACCTGGAGGCCGACGTCGTGTTCGGAATCGACGCGACGGTGTTCCTGGAGGACCGGCTGGGCGACCACGTCATGGCCTGCTGGCACGGGGACCGCACGGCGCTGCGCTCGCCGCTCGCCGAACCGGTCGGGGCCGCCGCGTGAGCGGGGCGGTGGCCGGCGCCGGCCGCGCGGAGGGACGGAACCGGCCGGGTGACGGTGACCCGGAGTTCGGCCATGCCCCGGCCCGACCTGGGTATTCGGCCCGTGTGAAGCGACCCTTGGTGATCCCCGGCGTGTACGCGCCCCAGGACGACACCCGCCTCCTCCTCGAGGCCCTGGACGACGAACTCCTCTCCCCGGGCGCCCGTGTGCTCGACGTGGGCACCGGTTCGGGCGCCCTGGCCCTGGCGTCCGCCCGGCGTGGCGGCGAGGTCACGGCCGTCGACGTCTCGCGCCGCGCGGTGGCCGGTGTCCGGATCAACGCCCTGCTGCACCGCGTCCGGGTGCGCGCGGTCCGCGGCGACCTGTTCGCACCGGTGCGGGGCCAGGCGTTCGACATGATCACGGCCAATCCCCCGTACGTGCCGACGCCCCCCGGCGGACTGCGCGGGCGCCCGCGCGAGGCGCGGGCGTGGGACGCGGGCGACGACGGCCGACTGGTGGTCGACCGGATCTGCCGGGAGGCCCCGGAGCTGCTGCGCCCGGGCGGTGTCCTGCTGATGGTGCACTCCGCGCTGTGCGGCCCCGCCGCCACCGAGGAGCGGCTGCGGGCGGCCGGGCTCAAGGCGTCCGTGACGCACCGGCGGCAGGTGGCCTTCGGGCCGGTGCTCCGGGAGCGGGTGAACTGGCTGCGTCACCGGGGACTGATCTCCCCGGAGCAGGCCCGTGCCGAGCGCGAGGAACTGGTGGTGGTCCGTGCCGAACGACCCGAGTGAGCAGACCGGCGCTCCGACGTCGGACGGCCGGCCGTCCGACGGGCGGCCGTCGGCCGGGCGGACGCCCGAGGCGCGCCGGATCGTGGTGCCCCGCCGGGGGCCGATGCTGGTCGACGGACCGGTGGAGGTGGAGCTCGAGGACGGCACCGTGGCGTCCTCGGACCGTTTCCGGGTGGCCCTGTGCACCTGCCGGCTGAGCGAGCGCTACCCGTGGTGCGACACCAGCCACCGAAGGCGGCGCTGACCGTGGGCCGCGCCGCCCGTGGGTCACAGCTGCCACTCCCGCAGGCGGTCGGCGGCGGCGTAGACGTCGGCCTTGCCCGTGACCAGGTCGCGGGCGAGGTCGACGAGCGCCCCGTACGGCGGGTCAATGCCGGCGCCGCTGGCGTACATGTAGGCGACCGCGGTGGCGCAGGCGAACCGGGCGTTGGAGGAGGGCAGCGGCCTGAGCACGACGAGCGTGTGCAGCAGGGCCGCGGCGCGCCAGGCGGGGTCGGAGTCGACGCCGAGGCGCGGCGGGTCCACCCGGTGCCGGGCGACGGCGGCCACCAGGGCCGAGAAGTCGCTGATGGTCGGCTGGTCCGGCAGCACCTCCTCGTGGCGCTGCAGCAGCCAGGGCACGTCGATGTGCAGGACGGCGGCCATGGGTCAGGCGGCCCGCCCGGCTCCCCGCAGGGGCGGTTCGTCGTCGGGGAAGGCGGCGGCGAACTCGGCGGCGTGCGCGGTGAAGAAGCGGCGGAACGCCTCGGCGCCCTCCTGGAGCGCCCGGTGACGGGCTATGTCGGCCGCCGCCGCCTCGCGGACCAGGGCCTTCATGGAGGTACCGCGCTCCTTGGCGATCTGCCGCAGGTCCTCGAGCTCGCGGTCGCTGAACTCGACATTGAGTGCTGGCATGGCGCCAAGGTACCGCCGGCCCGTCCGGCCGTAAATATCCGCAGGTCAGGGCGATGGGAACGTCTTTTCGAGCCGGTACCGCGGGGAGGACGGCCGCGGTCCGCCGCGGCTGCCCGCCGCCCGTGCGGCGACCGGCCCGCCGCCCGCCCGGCCCAAGGCGGCGGCACACGCCCGTGTCCGAGCGACTACGCTGGGACCGACGTGACGCGACGGTCACGGAAAGTGCCCGCGATGGAGTGCCGACCATGAGCCCGGTCAATCCGCTCGACGATGCCGCGACGGCACGGGCCGTCGTCGACGACGACGGCGTCGTGCTCGAGTGGAGCGAGGGAGCCACGCGGCTCCTCGGACACACCGCCGGCGACGTGGTGGGTGGCCCGGTCTCGGCGCTGTGCGCCCCGGGGGGCGGCTGCGGCGGCCTTCTCACCGGCGACGCGGCCGCCGAGCAGCGGCTCGTCCTGACGGTCCCGGTGCGCCACCGGGACGGCCGTACCGTGCCGGTGGGCGTGATCGCCCACCGCAGGCCGCCGCGCGACGGCCGGCCGGGCCGCTGGGTCCTCGTCGCCCCGGTCGGCGAGACCTCCCGCCCGCTGCCGCCCAGCGATCCGCTGGCGACGGTGCAACTGGTGCAGTCCCCCTGCGCGATGGCCGTCTTCGACGCGGGCCTGCGCCTGCGCGCGATGAACACCGACATGGCGAGGGTGATGGGCGCCCCCGCCGAACGGCTGCGCGGACTGCGGGTGACCGAGATCGGCGGGCGGGAGGAGCTGGCCGAGGTCGAGCAGACCATGCGCCAGGTCCTGGAGACCGGCAAGAACTACTCGGTGCGGACGTACCTGCCGCAGCTCGGCGGGAGCGGGGTGATCCGCGCCTGGCTGACCAGCATGGCGCCGGTCCGGGACGACGCGGGGACGGTCTGCGGCGTCTCCCTCGCCGCGCACGACTTCACCGAGCAGCTGAGGGCACGCGAGCGCCTGGAGCTGGTCAACGAGGCGAGCACCCGGGTGGGCACCACGCTGGACGTCCGCCGGACCGCGCAGGAGTTCGCGGACGTGCTGGTGCCGGCGCTGGCCGACTTCGTCAGCGTGGACCTGCTCGACCCGGAGCACGGCGGCGACCCGCCCTCCGAGCCGCCCGCGCCGGGGGCGGCGGTGAAGCTCCGCCGGGCGGCCGACCGCTCGGTGCTGGGCCGGGCGGCCGCCTTCCCGGACGTCGGTGAGCTGGACTCCTATCCCGGCACCACCCTGCAGTCCGACGCGCTCAGCCAGGCCAGGACGCTGATCGTCACCGACACCCCGGAGGGCATGGCGCGCCGCTTCGCCTACCGGGACGGCCTGGCCCGCCGGGTGGCGGAGGTCGGGCTGCACTCGGCGCTGGCGGTGCCCCTGCGGGCCCGCGGCATGATCCTCGGCGTGGCCCTGCTGGCCCGCCACCGGCACCAGGAGCGGTTCTCCCGCGACGACGTGCTGCTGGCCGAGGAGGTCGCGGCGACGGCCGCCGTCTGCATCGACAACGCCCGCCGCTACTCGCGGGAGCGGGAGGTGGCGCTGGCGCTCCAGCGGAGCCTGCTGCCGCGCTCGCTGCCGGTCACCGCCGCCCTGCAGGCCGCCTCGCGCTATCTGCCGGCGGCCCGGGCGGGCGGCGTCGGCGGCGACTGGTTCGACATCATCCCGCTCTCCGGCATGCGGGTGGCGATGGTGGTCGGCGACGTGGTGGGCCACGGCGTGCAGGCATCCGCCACCATGGGCCGGCTGCGCACGGCGGTGCGCACCCTGGCCGACATCGACCTGGCCCCCGACGAGCTCCTCACCCATCTGGACGACCTGGTCGTCCGCCTCTCCGAGGAGGCGGGCAACGACGGCAGTCCGGGCGAGGTCGGCGCGACCTGCCTGTACGCGGTCTACGACCCGGTGTCCCGGCGCTGTTCCATGGCCCGCGCGGGCCACCATCCGCCGCTGATCGTCCGCCCGGGCGGCCTGCCCGAGCCGGTCGAGATGCCGGCCGGCCCTCCGCTGGGGGTGGGGGGACTGCCCTTCGAGGTGGCCGACCTCGAACTGCCCGAGGGCACGGTCCTCGCCTTCTACACCGACGGTCTGGTCACGCACCACGGGCAGGACGTCGACACCGGCCGCGCCCGGCTGCAGGAGGCGCTGGCGGAGCCGGCGGAGTCCCTGGACGCCAGTTGCGAGCACATCCTGGCGCGGCTGCTCCCCAAGGGTGACGTGGCCGACGACGTCGCGCTGCTGCTGGCCCGCACCCGCGGCCTGCCCTCGTCCAAGGTGGCGACCTGGGACATCCCCGCCGACCCGGCCCTGGTGGCGGCGATCCGCAAGCAGTCGGTGAAGCAAATCGAGCACTGGGGGCTGGAGGAGGCGACCTTCACCGCCGAACTGGTCGTCAGCGAGCTGGTCACCAACGCCATCCGGTACGGGGCGCGCCCCATCCGGCTGCGACTGATCCACGGCGCCTCCACCCTGATCTGCGAGGTCTCGGACACCAGTCACACCGCCCCGCACCTGCGCCGCGCCCGGACCTTCGACGAGGGCGGCCGCGGTCTGCTGCTGGTGGCCCAGCTGACCCAGCGCTGGGGCACCCGGCACACCCCGGAGGGCAAGACGATCTGGGCCGAACTGGCGCTGCTCGAGGGCGAGTAGCACTACCCGGAGGCGGTCTTTCCGAATCCGGTCGCCCGGAGGACGATGACGGAACATTCATCCGTCACGACGTTCTCCGGGGAGTGTTGACGACCATGGGCCTCTCACGTGCGAAGCGGTACCGCAGCGCTCTGTGGACGGCGGCCGCCCTGCTCCCGGCCCAGCTGCTCCTGGCGGGCTGCCAGGGCGGGGAATCCGGCGCGTCGTCGGCCGGCCCCGCCGCGGCGACCGACTCGGGCCCCGCCACCGCGGCGACCGGCTCGGACCCGGCCGCGCCAACCGGCTCGGACCCCGCCAAGTCGACCGCCTCGGGCCCGGCCGCCGTCACCACCCTGCGGTGCCGCACCTCCGGTCTGTCGGCGTCGGTGGGTCCCGGCGAGGCGGGCGCGGGGCAGCGCGCCTTCTCGGTGGCCCTCACCAACCAGTCGGGCAGGGCCTGCTTCCTGCGCGGATATCCCGGCGCGGCGTTCACGGACGCCGAGGGCGGGCAGCTGGGGCCGGACCCCGCGCGGATCGCCGCCGCGCCGGCGTCCAAGGTCACCCTGGCTCCCGGGGAGAGCGCCTGGGCCGCGCTGTCGTACTCCAACCCGGGGCTCACCGACGCGCGGACCGCCGTCCCGGAGACGCTGCTGGTCACGCCTCCGGACGAGCACGAGCCGCTGAGCGTGCGCTGGGAGGGCGGCAAGGTGCCGGTCTCGGGCAGGACGTCGCTCTCGGTGACGGCGTTCGCCTCGGGGACGGGGCGCTAGACGGGGCGCCGAGCGCAGTCCGGCTGCCCGGCGCCGAGCGCGCCTCGGGGGCCCGCCGTTGGTGCCCCCAGGTGAGAGGGCGGCGTGTCCGGTGCGCGGCGGCGGCCCGGCGGGCACCGGGGGGCCATGCTCGTCGGCGGACCCGACGCCGCTGACCCCCGGAGGAACCGGTGCCGACATCGCCGACCCCGCCGTCCCGTACCCCGCTCACCCGGCGGACCCGTGTCGCGCTGACCGTGGGAGCCGTGGGCCTCACGCTGGCCGCGGTCGTCCGGCCGGGCTCCCCGCCCGCGGACGGCCGAGGGCCCGCCGGCGCGGCGGCGCCCTCGCCGTCCGCCGCGGCAACCGCCCCGGGCGCCGCGGCGCCCGCCCCGGAGACCCTGTGCGCGCCGGCCGGCGTGCTGGAAGGCGCGGGCGGCCGGAGCGCCTCGGTCGCGCTCTGCACCTCCACCGGCGGTCCCTCGCTGGCCCTGTCCGCCCCCGCCGCCTGCACGGCCGGTGGGGAGAAGCACGCCTGCCGCACTTCAGGCACCTGGACCGCCCGCCGCGACGGCCGGGTGGTCGCCCGGGGCGCGCTGCCCGGCTCCGCCGACTACCCCGGCCCGGGGACGTACGAGATCACCGCCGAGGTGCGGGTGCGTTCCACGGCCGGGGGCGGGGACCTGACGGGCGAGGTGAGCGCCCCGCTGACCCTCACCCAGCCGCTGCGGGAGCCGACGCACCGTATCGAGGTGGACCGGGAACGCCTGCGTCCCGGGCGCACCACGGTGCTGACGTACACCGTCCACCGGGACAGCGAGGCGGGCGACGGCAGCGGACGGTTCGGGCTGATCGGCGAGGAGGAGTCCGGCATCCGTCTCACCACCGAGGACCCCCGGTGCGTCAATCCGCTGATCGGCCGCCACCCGTCGAAGAAGCGTCTGGGGCACGCGCTGGACTGCGCGCTCACCGATCTCCAGCCGGGCAACCCCTCCACGGTGGTCGTCCGGGCCACCACCACCGGCACCTGTTCGACCGTCGTGTCGAAGCTGGGGTACTGGATGCCCCAGGACCAGACGTTCCGCACCGGGGGCATGGTGGCCGGGCCCACCGTGACCTGCGCCGGGTGAGGGTGCGCGTTCCGGCCGGGCGTCGCCCGCGGGGGTGATTTCCGGCTGTCCCCGGGATTTCCGCCGGATCGCCACGCATGAAGCCCCGAGGCCGGGGCAGACGCTTGTCGGGTCCCGCCGCGCTCCCCCGTCGTGGCGGGGCCCACCAGTGTTTCCGCCCGCCGCTCGCGCTGCGGATGCCGGGCACCCCCGTTCGCCTCCTCCCCTCCCCTGCCTCCCGCGGGAGCGCCCCGGCCACGGCCCGGCCCCGTTCCCGTCGTCCCGGCACGGTGCCGATCACGAAAAAGGGGGAACGCGTCCCTGGGAGCGGACCTGCCGGTCCGCGGACGGCACCCGGGAAGGCGGACGCAGATGGGCGAGGGCAACGCCGAGTACGGCCGCAAGAAGTTCAAGCGCTCGCGCAGCCACTTCGCGGACCGGATCACGGCCGACGGCGGGGACGGCTGGCCCGTGGAGCCGGGCCGCTACCGGCTGGTGGTCAGCAGGGCCTGCCCGTGGGCGAGCCGCGCGGTGATCTCCCGTCGTCTGCTGGGGCTCGAGGACGCCGTCTCGCTGGCGATCACCGACCCGGTCCAGGACGACCGGAGCTGGCGTTTCACCCTCGATCCGGACGACCGCGACCCGGTACTCGGCATCCGGTTCCTCCACGAGGCCTACGACCGGCGCGAGACGGACTACCCCGGCGGCGTCAGCGTCCCGGCGATCGTCGACGTGCCGAGCGGGAAGCTCGTCACCAACGACTACCAGCAGATCACCCTGGACTTCGCCACCGAGTGGACGGCCCACCACCGGCAGGGGGCGCCGGACCTGTATCCGGAGCCGCTGCGGGCGGAGATCGACGAGGTCATGGAGGGCGTCTACCGGGACGTCAACAACGGGGTGTACCGGGCGGGCTTCGCGACCACGCAGGCCGACTACGAGGAGGCCTGCCGCGCGGTCTTCGACCGGCTGGAGCGGCTCGCCGAGCGGCTGGAGCGTCGGCGCTACCTGGTGGGCGACACCGTCACCGAGGCCGACATCCGCCTCTTCACCACACTCGTGCGTTTCGACCCGGTCTACCACGGTCACTTCAAGTGCAACCTGTGGAAGCTGACGGAGAACCCGGTGCTCTGGGCCTACGCGCGCGACCTGTACCAGACCCCCGGGTTCGGCGACACGGTCGACTTCGACCACATCAAGCGGCACTACTACGTGGTGCATCACGGCATCAACCCCACCCAGGTGGTGCCACTCGGACCGGACCTGTCGGCCTGGCTGACCCCGCACCACCGGGAGCAGCTCGGCGGCCGGCCGTTCGGTGACGGAACGCCCCCCGGCCCGGTGCCGCGGGGCGAGGAGGTTCCCCCGTCGGGAAGGCCCTGACCGGCCCGGCAACCTCGGACACGACCGCGAGAACACTAGGAGAGACCTCTTGGCGACCTACGCGCAGAAGAAGCAGAAGCTGCCCACCGTCTACAAGCCGCTCGGATTCGCGGTCAGCTGGGGCGGTGGACGGCTGGCCACCGCCGCCTTCCAGAAGACGTGGAAGGCCATCAAGCACGAGGACAACGCCCCCGACGCCCTCGACCGGGACCGCCGGTGGGGCGAGATCCTGCTGGCCGCCGCGATCCAGGGCGCCATCTTCGCCGTGGTGCGGGCGGTCATCGACCGCAGCGGCGCCCAGGCGATGGAGCGCAAGACGGGTGTGTGGCCCGAGAGTGCGAAGGGCCAGGGCCGGGACTGACACCGGCCCGCCCGCCCCGCCGCCGGGGCCCCGGGACGCGTCCCGGGGCCCCGGTTGCTTGTCCTCGGGGGCGGGCACCTTCTGCCGGCATGTGATGCCCGAGAGTGATCCGGGTCACATGTTCGAAGGGTATGCGCGTGGGACCGTAAGGGCAGCTTCGAAACGGCTCGCGTTTCAACTTGGCCGATTTGAAACGCAGTTGAGCCCCTTCCGTCCCGAAAGGAACCCCCATGCCTCAGGACGTCACGTTCGACCTCCCCTTCTCCACGCCCGTCAGCCCGCACCTGGAGTACGCCAGGGAGCGGCATCTGCGCTGGGTGCGCGAGCGGGGGCTGGTCCGCAGCGAGGCGGGGTTCGAGGAGTACTGCTCGTGGGACCTGCCGCAGGCGGCGGCGCGCACCTATCCGTACGCCTCGGCCGAGGACATGACCGTCCTGATGAACTGGTTCTCGCTCGCCTTCCTCTTCGACGACCAGTTCGACGCCAACCGGCCCGACCGGGCGGACCGGATAACCGAGGTGGCGCGCGAGCTGATCGTCACCCCGCTGCGCCCCGCCGGGACGGCGCCGCGGGTGGTGTGTCCCATCACCGAGGCGTGGGCGGAGGTCTGGGCACAGCTGTCGCGCGGCATGTCCCTCACCTGGCAGACCCGGTTCGCCGCCTCCTGGGGCAGATTCCTGACCGCCCACTGCGAGGAGGTCGACCTGGCGGCGGCCGGTCTGGAGGGCACGCTCGGCGTGAAGGAGTACGCGGAGTTCCGCCGCCGCACGGTGGGCATCCACCACAGCATCGACGCGGGTGAGCGCAGCCGCGGCTTCGAGGTCCCGGCCCAGGTGCAGGCGCATCCGGTCATGGAGCGGATGCGGGACCTGGCCGCGGACGTCATCGGCTTCATGAACGACATCCACTCCTTCGAGCGGGAACGGCGCCGGGGGGACGGGCACAACCTGATCGCCGTGCTCCGCCGGGAGCACTCCTGCTCGTGGGAGGAGGCCGCCGCCGAGGCGTACCGGATGACCGCGGCCTGCCTGACCGAGTACCTGGCGCTCGAGGCCCGGGTGCCCGCGATGTGCGACGAGCTGGCACTGACGGAGGACGAGCGGCTGCGCACCCGGATGGGTGTCGAGGCCGTGCAGCACTGGATCAACGGCAACTACGAGTGGGCCCTGGTCACCGGCCGCTACGCGGCGGACAAGGACACCCTCGCGGCGGCGGCCGAGCGGGCGGGCCGGGGCTCGGTCGACGACCTGCTGTCGGTGGTCTGATCCGCCGGACCGCCCGGCGTCCGGCACGGCGGACGACTCGGCGGCCGTGGCTCCCCTCCCGCGCGGAGGGGAGCCACGGCCGCCGAGTGGCGCGCGGTCAGCGGACGGGGAACTCCACCGGCAGGCTGTCGAGCTGGGCCACCCACGTGGAGGCGGTCGAGGTCAGCGACGGGGCCGGCACGGCCAGCCGCAGCCCCGGCAGCCGGTGCAGCAGGACGTCGACCGCGATCTCGATGATGGCGTGGCCGATGCCCTGCCCCGGGCACTCGTGAGGGCCGGAACTGAACGCCAGGTGCGAGTGGTTGCCCTCTATCGAGACGCCGCTCGCGGCACGGATCTCCGGGTCGAGGTTGCCGGCCGCGAGCCCGAGCAGCAGCATGTCGCCCTCCTTGACGGAGGCCTCCCCGAGCTGCAGGTCGGCGGTGGCGAAGCGGCCGGGCAGCACGGCGAGCGGCGGGGTGTTCCACATGACCTGCTCCACCACGGCCGACAGCGCGAGTTCCCCGCCGACCAGCGCGGCGAGCCGGGCGTCGTCGGTGAGGATCGCCTGGAGCACCCGGGCCAGCAGGTTGCTGGTGGTGGTGTGCGCGGTGATCAGCACCAGCCGCAGGTGGTGGAGGATCTCCTCCTCGTCGAGCCGGGCCGGGTGCCCGAGCAGTCCGGTGGTGAAGTCGGCGCCCGGCTCCCGCCGCCTGCGCTCGGCGAGCTCGCCGAGGATCGTCATGATCCGGGCGTTGTGCACGAGGGCGTCCGCCCCGCCCTTGATGACGTGGTTGCTGGACTCGGCGAGACTGCGCCCCTCGCTCGCGGCGAGGCCGAACAGCCGGGTGAGCACCAGCATCGGCAGGTACTCGGCGAAGTCGGTCACCAGGTCGGCGCGGCCGAGGCCGGCGAAGGCGTCGATCTGCTTCTCGGCGAAGTGCGCGACGTGGCGGCGGATGCCGCGGCCGGCGACCGCCTGGAGGCTGTCGGTGACCGCGCCGCGCAGCCGGCGGTGCGGCTCGCCGTCCTGGGAGACGCAGTCGGGGCGCCAGCCGACCATCTGCATCACCGGCAGGTCGTCGTCGACGCGTCCTTCCTTCCAGTCCCGCCAGATCCGGGCGTCCCGGCTGAACTGGAGCGGGTTGTCGAGCACCCGCCGGTTCTCCCGGTAGCCCAGCACCAGCCAGGCCGGGACGTCGCCCTCGATCAGGACGGGGGCGACCGTGCCGTGCTGGCGGCGCAGCCGGTCGTAGAGGCCCACCATGTCGTGCGTCGTGTCCGGCCCGTAGAGCCGGGTGGCTCCCCCCTGGGCGACGGGGCAGCCGGTCGCGGCGGCCGGGGCGGTCCGCTCGGTCATCGGGGCTCCAGGGCGAGGGCGCGTGCCTGCAGATGGCGTATGAGGGCGACGAGGACGTCCCGGCCGGCGGTGCGGTCGCGGGCGTCGAAGGCCACGATCGGGATGTCGTCCGGGATGTCCAGGGCGTCGCGGATCTCCTCGACGGGGTGCTCCCGGCTGTCGGGGAAGATGTTCAGCGCTATGACGAAGGGGACGTCCTGGCGCTCCATCTCCTCTATGGCGCGGAAGCTGGAGGCGAGCCGGCGGGTGTCGACCAGGACCACCGCTCCCAGGGCGCCCTTGAAGAGCCCGTTCCAGAGGAACCAGAAGCGCTCCTGGCCGGGGGTGCCGAACAGGTAGAGCACCAGCTGGTCGTTGATCGCGATCTTGCCGAAGTCCAGGCTCACGGTGGTCTGCTGCTTGTCCGTGACGCCGGCCAGGTGGTCCACGTCGGCGCTGGCCTCGGTGAGGGTCTCCTCGGTGGTGAGCGGGCGGATGTCGCTCACCGACCGGACCATCGTGGTCTTCCCGGTGCCGAAGCCGCCGGCGATCATGACCTTCACCGAGCGGGTGCCGTCCGCCGCCGTGGTCCGGCCGGTGGGGTCAAAGCCTTTGAAGTCCACTGAGTACCTCCTCAAGGAGCGCGAGGTCGGGCCCGAGTCCGGCGGCGTTCGCCGGGACGGGGTCACGGGTTTCCACGCGTCCTGCTTCGAGCAGATCGGCCAGGAGCACCGCGATGATGTTGAAGGGCAGTCCCAGGTGGGCGCCGAGCTCCGCCACCGACAGCGGCTCGCGGCAGCGGCGGAGGATCTCCTCGTGCTCGTGCTGCAGTCCGGGCTGCGGCGACGGCTGGGGTCCCGTGCGGGAGACCACCAGGGTCGCCACGTCCAGGGTCGCGGCCGGGCCGGCCGGTTTGCTGCGGCCTCCGGTGAGGACGTAGTAGCGCTCGAGCCCGGTCGGGTCGGTGGGCCGGCGGGGAGCACTCATCCAGAGTGCTCCTCCAGCCGGGGAGTGGTGCCGAGCAGCTCACCCATCCTCCGGGCCAGGTCCCGCATCTGATGGCCGAGCAGGCCCTGGTCGAGCCCTTCCTTGGCGAGCACGCCGAGGTAGGTCTCCTGGCCGGCCCGGACGACGAACAGGTGGCCTCCGTCGACCTCGATCATGGCCAGCCGGAGCTGGCCGGCCGCCGACGGGAACTGCTCGGCGACGGGCTGGGCGAGCGCCTGGAGGCCGGCGACCACGGCGGCGAAGCGGTCCACGTCGTCCGGGTCCTCGGCGCCGTAGGAGGTGATGGCCTTGCCGTCGCTGGAGGCCACCAGGGTGAAGCGGATCTCCGGGATGCTCTCCGCGAGGTCGCGGAGAGCCCAGCTGACATCGGTTCCCTGCTGCGTCGTCATGCGGACCAGTCGCTCTCTTCCGTACGGGGCTCGGTGGACTCGGCGTCGTCGGCGGCCGCCCGGGGGGCCGGGGCGCCGACGTCACGGCCGGCGGTGGCGAAGGCGGCGAGGCCGGCGAACGAGGCGTCGGGCGGCACGTCGGGGACGTGGCCGGCCTGCCGCGCCGGGGTCGCGGCGGGCGTCCGGTCGCGCGCGGGTTCCGGCTGCCCGGCGGGAGCGCTCCGCCGGATGCTGCGGCGGCGGGGCAGGCCTCCCGGGGTGGACTCGCCGGTGAACCCGGCCTCGTCGTCCGCGTCGTGCCCGGCCTCGGCCTGGGACGGGACACCGGGGAGGCCGCCCGTGGCGGCGGACCGCTCGGTGGTGGTGGCGGCGGGCGCCGCGGGCAGCGGGCTGAAGTACTTGTGCGGCACGACCACGACCACCGAGGTGCCCAGCCAGGGCGAGTCCGCGAAGGTGACCCGGATGCCGTACCGGCGGGCCAGGGTGCCCACGACCCGCAGGCCGAGGTGGGCGTCCTCGGAGAGGCCGCCGAGCCCCGAGCCGGCCGGCAGACCGGCCAGCGACCGCTCCGCCTCCCGCTTCTTCTCCTCGCTCAGGCCCTTGCCGGCGTCCTGGATCTCGATGCCGACGCCGTTGGGGACCTCCTTGCCGGAGACGATCACCGGCTCGCTGGGCGGGGAGTAGCGCGCCGCGTTGTCGAGGAGGTGCGCGAAGATCAGCGTCAGGTGGTCCACCAGGCCGCCGTCGACGCCGAGTTCGGGGAGCTGACGGACCTCCACGCGGTGGAAGTCCTTGATCCGTCCGATGCCGCCGCGGACCACGCCGAGCAGGCGCTGGGGCTCCTGCCACTGGCGGCCGGGGCGGGCCGAGCCGCCCAGCACGCCGATGGAGGCGGCCAGACAGTCCGCGGGACCGATCTGCTGGTCGAGTTCCATCAGCCCCTGGGCGACCGAGGGGTGACGGCCGTGCTCGCCCTGGAGTTCGTGCAGCCGGACGCGGAGCCTGCTGGTCAGGACGTGGATGCGGTTGCCGAGGCTGATGACGGCCTGCTCGGCGGAGGTCGAGCGGTCGAGCTCCTCCTCCACGCCGATCAGGGCGAGGCGCAGCACCTTGCGCAGTTCGGCCCGCACCTCGGGGGTGACGTCCTGCTCGGCGTCGATCAGCGGCAGGAGGTCCTCCACCGCCTCGCCGTCGCGCAGGCGCTTGAGCGCGTGGGGAAGGTGCTGGTCGGCGAAGCGGGCGACGACGGCCAGGTCGCGCTCCCGGGTGGCGATCCACGCCTGGTCGCGCTCGGCGAGGCGCCGCTCGAGGGCGTCACGCTCGGCGGTCAGGCGGCTCTCCGCCTGGGTGCGGAGGGTGGCGAGTTCGCCCTCCAGGCCGGCGGCGCGCTGCCGCCAGCGGCGCTCGGTCTCCTGGGTCTCGGCCCGGAACTCCTCGCGGGACCGCCGGAGCCGGTCCTGGGACTTGAGCAGGAGCCGGACGCACACGGCTCCAGCGGCGGTGGCCGCGGCGCCCGCGGGGGTGGTGACGACGGGTTCCGGGCTCAGGAAGGCGGAGGCGACCGTACCGGAGCCCAGCGCCAGGGGCATGAGCCACCAGCTGTACCGGGCGACGGAGGGCCTGCCCGGTGGTGTGGCGAGATCCATCTGCATCCTTCGGGACGACACGTCGGAGCGACAGGCGGACGGGTGGGGAGTCGGAAGGCGGGACTGGCGGACGGGTGGACGGGGAACGCGGCGAGGGCGCCCCGGGGGACACGCGGCGGACCGTGCCGCAGGCCGCCCCTCCGGCACCGCGGGCAGCAGGGCCCGCAGGCGCTCACGGCAGGGGGATGGCGGTGCGTGACGGGTCCAACTCGCAGCGCTCCGGGGGAGCTTAGCCGGAATTCGGCCCGCCGGATCACGTCCCCGGGATTCGGCCGGGAATATTCCATCGGGATGGTCCAGGGGGCGCTGCCCTCCACCGCCGCACGCCGCCGCCGCACGCCGTGCGCCCCTGCGCGCGCGGTGGCAGGCTGGATCCCATGAGTGGCTCGAAGACGATGCGTGCGGTCCGGCAGGACGCGACCGGTGGCCCTGACGTGCTGCGGGAGGTGGAGACGGAGCGGCCTTCACCCCGGCCGGGAGAGGTGCTGATCCGGGTGCGGACGGCAGGCGTGAACCCCACGGACTGGAAGCACCGGGCCGGTCTCGGGTTCCTCGGGGCCCCGCCGTTCGTGCTGGGGTGGGACGTGTGCGGCACGGTCGTGGAGACCGGATACGGCGTCACAATCCACCGTTCGGGTGACGAGGTGTTCGGGATGTTGCCATACCCCTTCGGACATGGTTCCCATGCCGAGTACGTGGTGGGGCCGGCCCGTGCCTTCGTGACCCGCCCGGAGGGCGTGGACGTGCTGCAGGCGGGCGCGCTCCCGCTGGTGTCGCTGACGGCCTGGCAGGCCCTGGTCGACACGGCGATGCTGGGGCCCGGGCAGCGGGTGCTGGTGCACGCGGCGGCCGGCGGCGTCGGCCATGTGGCGGTGCAGATCGCCAAGTCCCGGGGTGCGTACGTCATCGGCACGGCCAGCTCCGGGAAGCACGGCTTCCTGCGCGATCTGGGCGCGGACGAGCAGATCGACTACCGGGAGACCGACGTCGCCGAGGCGGTCTCCGGCGTGGACGTCGTGCTGGAGACGATCGGCGGCGAGCACGCCCGGGAGTCGCTGCGCGCGCTCCGGCCCGGGGGCACCCTGGTGTCCCTGCTCCCGCTTCCGCAGGACCTGCCCGCCGAGGCGGAGCGGCTCGGCGTGCGGACGGCGGTGATGCTGGTCGAGGACGACCAGGCGGGGATGCGGGCGGTGGCGGACCTGGCGGCCACCGGCCGGCTGCGGGCCACGATCGCGGAGACCTTCCCGCTGGCGGAGGCGGCCAGGGCGCACGCGGCGGGAGAGACGGGGCGCACCACGGGCAAGCTGCTGCTCACCGTGGACTGAGGCCGCCGCGGCGGTTCGCCCCGGTTCTCCGGAGTGTCCCGGATGGGGCCGGTCCTCACAGAAGCCTTACAGCCAAAGACCGGACATATGTCAATCGACCATGCTGGAATTCACTCCATCGGGGTAACTTCCTTTCCGAGCAAGGGAGTTGGGCGGACCCGAGCAGGCTGCGGCCGGATGGAGGCGATCTCGTCGTGCGGCAGGAACCCGCGCCCCCGACCCGGCATCTGCGCGTCCGCGAGCACCGGGGGCGCACCGTCCTGGAGTTCCACGGCGAGATCGACGTCCTCACCGCCCAGGAGATCCGTCCGCATCTGGACACCGTGACGGGCCGTCCGCGCCCCGACGTCGTCATCGACCTGACGCCCGTGGAGTTCTTCGACTGCTCGGGCCTGCGGCTGCTGTACCGGGCCCGGTCGCGGGTGCTGGACCGCGGCGGGGAGCTGCGCCTGGTGTGCGCCGACCGCATGGTGCTGAGGATCCTGCGGATCACCGGGCTCCACGCCCTGGTGCCCCCGGCGGCCGACCTGGAGGAGGCCCTGCGCGCGCCGGGGGCGCGGGCCGCCACCGGCGCCTCCTGACGGCCTCCGCACGGCCTCCTCGCCCCCTCCCCCGCCCCCCTTCCGCCACGCCGGTCCCCACCGTCGCCGGAGGGCTCTCCTCCGGCCGATTCGCCTGTCTGAGGCGGCGGATGACGGGAAGAGGACTGCTGGAAAGGGGGAGCCGAGATGACGACGAAGGGCACGGGCACCGCGCGCAGGCCGCGGGTGCGGACATGGGTCGGGGCCCTGCTGCTGGTGCTGCTGGCGCTGGCCGCCGGGATCAAGCTGAGCGGGATCCCCGGTCCCGGCGACTGGTTCGGGACCGACACGCACGACCGCTCCGGTCCGGCGCTGCTGGAGTCCGTCCAGGACATCAGCCGCTACGACGCCGCGACCGGGAACTTCCAGGTCGTGGTGGACCTGGAGAAGGACACCAGGTTCCTGCCCGACGCGATCCGCGGCACCCGCACCCTGTACGTGGGCGCGGGCACCGTCGACGCCTACGTGGACCTGGGCAAGGTCGGCGGGAAGGACGTCACGGTGAACGAGGACCGCACCGAGGCGACCCTCCGCCTGCCGCACGCCGAGCTGGGCAGGCCGGCCCTCGACCCGGAGCGGTCCTACGCGGTCTCCAAGCAGCGGGGTGTGCTGGACCGCCTGGGCGACATCTTCTCGGACAACCCCAACAGCGAGCAGGCCGTGCAGAAGCTCGCCGTCGAGCACATCGGGGACGCCGCGAAGGAGAGTGAATTGACCGAACGTGCAGAGGAGAACACCACCGGGATGCTGAAGGGACTGCTGCGCTCGCTGGGCTTCGAGAAGGTGACGGTCACCTATGGCGACTGAACGCGCCGCCTCCGGCGCCCCCGTGGCCCGCCCGCTGCCCTGGCCGCTGCGCGCGCTGGCCGTGCTGGTCGGCTTCGCCCTGCTGGTCGGGTTCTCGATCCTGCTGGCCCGGCTGACGCTCAACCCGTCGCCCGCCTCCGCGGACCTGACGCACAGCAACCTGCGTCCCGGTGACTCGCTGCGGACGTACTTCACCACCTACGAGCCGCTGCAGGCGGTCAAGCAGGTCGCCGGGAACGTCCTGCTGGGCGTCCCCTTCGGACTGCTGGTGCCGGTGGTGGCCCCGGCGGCCCGCGGCCTGCTGAGGATCCTGGCGCTCACCGCGGTGGTGATGCTCTGCGTGGAGCTGGTCCAGGGGTCCCTGGTGACCGGACGGGCCTTCGACATCGACGACGTGATCATGAACACCACCGGGGCGCTGCTCGGGTACCTGTTGCTGGGCCGCAGGCTGGGCCGGGCGGTGCACGCCCGGCGGACCCGGCGGCCGGCCGTGTAGCCCGGAGCGACGGGTGGGGCCGCAACGCCCCGGGGTGGCCTAGGTCGTGTCCGCAAAGTCAGGGGAGCCAGAGTCGTAGGCAGGCGATGGTGACCATGGCTTCGTAGTGCCGGGCGCGTTTGTCGTAGCGGGT
>NZ_JBSFVZ010000020.1:0-165866 GCF_053592575.1 Streptomyces sp. NPDC002640
CGTTCCGATTTCCTCGGTGCTTTCCAGTTCCAGCACCACTTTCGCGGCGCTTTTCCTTTCCGGCGGTTCCGACTCTATCAGACCCTTTCGGTGTCCGATTCCCTGTCGGAGGGGATTGCCGTGGGCTTCCGGACCAGGTCCGTGGGCCTTTCGACGTTCACTACGCTAACCAACTCCGCCACGGAACTCATAATCGAGTCGCGCAGTTCGAATTCCCGGCGTGCGGGCACGCAAGAATTCGCCCCGCTGAGGGGAGAGGTTGAGTAGTGGAGTGGCCGCACACGGTGAGGCAGAACGCCCACCGCGTCTGACGGCTCGGACTACCTTACGGACCGCTGGAGTCGGAGTCAAGCGCGGCGGCGACGCGGGACGTGGGCCCGGTACGGACTCACCGTGCGGTCGCCGTCGATCCAGTATCGCCAGGGGTGGATGTCACCGTCGCCGCCGTCGCCGGAAACGCCGGTGCGCGGGCCGTTCCGTACCTGGTCGGAGGGGACGGGCGCACCGGTGAGGACCGTCAGGGGCGACCCCGTCGAGGCGCAGGCGTCGGTGCCGTCGAGGGCGCGGTCGATGTCCAGGGCGGTGGCCAGACGGGCCGGGCCTTTGGCCAGTTCCTTGTCATGGCGTGCCGAAAGGCGACGGGTGCGGGCGAGCTCCGCACCCTCCAGGACCTCGCCCGCGCGGAGGAGGACAGCGCTCGCCCGCCCTTCCGGTCCGCAGACCAGGTTCATGCAGTGCCACATGCCGTAGGTGAAGTAGACGTACACGTGACCGGGTTGACCGAACATGACCGCGTTCCGCGCGGTGCGTCCACGGAAGGCGTGCGAGCCGGGATCGTTCGGGCCGTCGTAGGCCTCTACCTCGGTGAGACGGAGGACGATCGGACCCTCGGGCGTCGTGCGGACCAGGAGCCGGCCGAGCAGGTCGGGTGCCACCTCGAGGACGGGGCGGTCGAAGAAGGACCTGGACAGGGGCGTACGGTCGAGGCTCGCGATCATGTCCTCCGAGAGTACTGGAGCCGCGCGGGTCGCCTGCCGGGAGCGCCGATGCGGAGGATTCCGGTCCGTTCTGTGGGGATCCGGGCGACAGGAACCGTCCCACCGTCCCGCGCGTTACCAGTAATCGTCAGGAATCACAGAATTTCAGGGACTACTGAGCGGGCGCGGACCCACGGGGGCGCCTGGAAAGAGGGGAACAGATGGGGTTCAAGAAGCTGCTCGCGAGTCTCGGTGCCGGCGGCGCCTCGGTGGAGACCGTGCTGACCGAGGTCAACGTGGTGCCCGGTGGTGTGGTCCAGGGTGAGGTGCGGATCCAGGGCGGGTCCGTGGCACAGCAGATCGAGGGCCTGGCGGTCGGTCTCCAGGCGCAGGTCGAGGTGGAAGGGCCGGACGACACGGAGCACCGGCAGAACATCGAGTTCCTGAAGGTCCCGCTGGGCGGCGCCTTCCAGCTCGAGGCCGGCGCCGTGCACACCGTGCCCTTCGGCATCGACGTGCCGTGGGAGACGCCGATCACCATGATCGAGGGTTCCCCGCTGCGCGGGATGCACGTCGGGGTCACGACGGAGCTGGCGATCGCGCGGGCGGTGGACTCCTCCGACCTGGACCCGATCAACGTGCACCCGCTGCCGGCGCAGAAGGCGATCCTGGACGCCTTCGTCCGTCTGGGCTTCCGGTTCAAGAACGCGGACCTGGAGCGCGGGCACATCCGCGGTACCCGGCAGAAGCTGCCGTTCTACCAGGAGATCGAGTTCCTGCCGCCGCAGCAGTACCGGGGGCTGAACCAGGTGGAGATCAGCTTCGTCGCCGACCAGTCCGAGATGGACGTGGTGCTGGAGATGGACAAGAAGCCGGGGCTGTTCAGCGAGGGCAGCGACACGTTCCGCTCGTTCCAGGTCGGTCTGCAGAACTACCAGGCCACCGATTGGACGGCCTACCTCAACCAGTGGCTGTCCGAGGTCGGCAGCAAGCGCAACTGGTTCTAGGCTCGGACGGGACAGGTAGATCCAGAAGACCCAGTAGATCCAGCTTTCGCAACACAGCCAGGAGGTACCGAGGTGACCCAGTCCACCAGGCCGCCGCTGCCGCACGACTTCCACCCCGAGGTGCCGTCGTTCACGGTGACGAGCGACGATGTCGAGGCGGGCGGCAGGCTCGCGGACGCCCAGGTGCACGCGGCGGGCAACACGTCGCCGCACCTGCGCTGGGAGGGCTTCCCCGCGGAGACCAAGAGCTTCGCGGTGACCTGCTTCGACCCGGACGCGCCCACCGGCAGCGGTTTCTGGCACTGGGTGCTCTTCGACATCCCGGCCACCGTGACCGAGCTTCCGGTCGGTGCGGGCTCCGGGAAGTTCGAGGGGCTGCCCGAGGGCGCGGTGCACGCGCGCAACGACTACGGCACCCGCGACTTCGGCGGCGCGGCGCCGCCGCCCGGCGACGGACCGCACCGGTACGTGTTCACGGTCTACGCCGTGGACCAGGAGAAGCTCGGCCCGGACGCGGACGCCTCTCCGGCGGCCGTCGGATTCAACCTGCGCTTCCACACGCTGGCCCGGGCGCACCTGATCGGTGAATACGAGGTTCCCGCCGGAAGCTGAGTGCGCGTCAGTCCCGCGCGGCACGTTTGCCCGCCCCTGGTATTGGAATTGATCAGGGGCGGGCTTCTTTTTCTGCCGTTGGGGCGGCGGATATTGCGTTGTCCCTTGCGGCACGCCCGGCCAGAGTGGGGTTCCGGCCTGCCAGGGGGGCGGCCGGCACACGAGAGGTGGGCTGGTTGTGCGGGACACGCTGGTGCTGAACGCGAGCTTCGAGCCGCTGTCGACGGTGACGCTGAACCGTGCGGTGGTGCTGGTCCTCCAGGACAAGGCGGTCGTGGAGCAGGCCCACCCCGATCTGCGGATGCGGGCCGCCGCGGTGGACATACCCGCGCCACGGGTGATCAGGCTCTGCAGGTACGTCCGGGTGCCGTTCCGAAGACAAGCGCCATGGTCGAGGCGGGGTGTGCTGGTACGGGACCGGCACCGGTGCGCGTACTGCGGTGGGCGCGCCACCACCGTCGACCACGTCGTTCCCCGGGCGCAGGGCGGCAAGGACTCGTGGCTGAACACGGTCGCCTCCTGCGCGGAGGACAACCACCGGAAGGCGGACCGGACGCCGGAGCAGGCCGGGATGCCGCTGCTGCACCAGCCCTTCGAGCCGACGCCGGCGGACGCGATGCTGCTGGCGATGGGCGGGAACCGCGACCTCGAGGACCTGCCGGAGTGGCTGGCGGTACGGGCGGCCGCCTGAGTCCCTCCCGCATGACGGACGGCCGAGGGCCCGTCACCCCGGGCGGGTGACGGGCCCTCGGCCGTGTTCCGAAGAGCCGCGTCCCGAAGAGCCGCGTTCCGTAAGGCCGCGTTCCGAAGAGCGGAGACCGCGGCCGGAAGCCTGGGCCGCCGGTCAGTCGATGGTCGGCTTCTCGAGGCGGTCGCTGCCGCTGCCCGCGGGCCTGGGCACGGAGCCGGGTGAACCGCCGTTCTGCGGGGCGAAGTTGCCGAAGGCGCCGCCGAGGCCCTTGAGGGCGTCGCCGATCTCGCTGGGGACGATCCAGAGCTTGTTGGCGTCGCCCTTGGCGATCTGCGGCAGCATCTGGAGGTACTGGTAGGCGAGCAGCTTCTGGTCCGGGTCGCCGGCGTGGATGGACTCGAAGACCGTGCGGATGGCCTGGGCCTCGCCCTCGGCGCGGAGGGCGGCCGCCTTGGCCTCACCCTCGGCGCGCAGGATCTGCGACTGCTTCTCACCCTCGGCGCGCAGGATCTCGGACTGCCGGACACCTTCGGCCTGGAGGATCGCGGCGCGCTTGTCGCGGTCGGCGCGCATCTGCTTCTCCATCGAGTCCTGGATGGAGGTGGGCGGTTCGATGGCCTTGAGCTCGACGCGGTTGACGCGGATGCCCCACTTGCCGGTGGCCTCGTCGAGGACGCCGCGGAGGGCCGCGTTGATCTCCTCGCGGGAGGTGAGGGTGCGCTCGAGGTCCATGCCGCCGATGATGTTCCGCAGCGTGGTGACGGTGAGCTGCTCGATGGCCTGGATGTAGCTGGCCACCTCGTAGGTGGCTGCCCGGGCGTCGGTGACCTGGTAGTAGATCACCGTGTCGATGTTCACCACCAGGTTGTCCTGGGTGATCACCGGCTGCGGCGGGAACGGGACGACCTGTTCGCGCAGGTCGATGCGGTTGCGGACGGTGTCGATGAACGGCACCACGATGTTGAGGCCCGCGTTGAGGGTGCGGGTGTAGCGGCCGAAGCGCTCGACGATCGCGGCGCTGGCCTGCGGAATGACTTGGATGGTCTTGATCAGGGCGATGAAGACCAACACCACCAGAATGACCAGAACGATGATGACCGGTTCCATCGTGGCTCCCCGTACCCCTCTCGGCCGCGTCGCGGGCGGCAGATGGCGTGGTTGTCGAAGATCTTTCCGCTCGAGTCTCGCAGACCCCGGTGGCCCCTGGGGCGGGTTCCGGCCACTTGACCGGGCCGCGGGAAGGGCGGCGGGGCGGCGGGCTCACATCACGACGGCGGTCGCTCCGTCGATGTCGACGACGTCCACCTCCTCCCCGGCCTCGAATACGGTGCCGGGGTCCAGGGCCCGCGCGGACCAGACCTCGCCGGCGAGCTTGATCCGGCCGCCGCCACGGGAGTCCACCCGTTCGAGCACGACCGCCTGACGGCCGCGCAACGCGTCGACCCCGCTGGAGAGTTGGGGCCGGTTCCTGTGCCGTGCCGCGATGGGGCGCACCACGGCGATCAGGGCCACGGAGACGACCACGAAGGCCGCCACCTGCAGCACGATGCCGCCGCCGAGACCTCGGGTGATGGCCGCGGCGACCGCGCCGACGGCGAGCATCCCGAGTTCGGGCATCGCTGTGATCACCAGGGCGATGCCGAGCACCGCCGCCGCCACCAGCCACCAGACCCACGCGTCGATGTCCACGGGGTCATGGTAGGACCGCGCCCCCGTCGCCGACAGTGCGCGAACGGGGGCGCGGTGAAAGGCCGTTGGGTCGCCGGTGCCGGAGAGCTCCTAGGTGAGCGGCAGGCCGTGGGCGGTCCAGCGGTCGCCGACCTGCTCGACGACGAGGGGCAGGCCGAAGCAGTGGGAGAGGTTGCGGGAGGTGAGCTCCAGCTCGATGGGGCCGGCGGTCAGGACCTCACCCTGGCGGATCATGAGGACGTGGGTGAAGCCGGGGGCGATCTCCTCCACGTGGTGGGTCACCATGATCATGGAGGGGGCGATCGGGTCGCGGGCCAGGCGGCCCAGGCGGCGCACCAGGTCCTCGCGGCCGCCGAGGTCGAGGCCCGCGGCCGGCTCGTCGAGCAGCAGCAGCTCGGGGTCGGTCATCAGGGCGCGGGCGATCAGGGTGCGCTTGCGCTCGCCCTCGGAGAGGGTGCCGAAGGTGCGGTCGGTGAAGTCGCTCATGCCGAGGCGGTCGAGGAAGGCGGCGGCGCGCTCCTTGTCGACGTCCTCGTACTCCTCCTGCCAGGCGGCGGTCATGCCGTAGGCGGCGGTGAGCACGGTCTGCAGAACGGTCTGGCGCTTGGGGAGCTTCTCCGCCATGCCGATGCCGGCCATGCCGATGCGGGGGCGCAGTTCGAAGACGTCGGTGCCGGGCCGGCCCAGGGTCTCGCCGAGGATCGTGGCGGTGCCCTTGCTGGGGTAGACGTAGCTCGAGGCGACGTTGAGCAGGGTGGTCTTGCCCGCGCCGTTGGGTCCGAGGATGACCCAGCGCTCCCCCTCCTTGACCGACCAGGAGACCCGGTCCACCAGAGCCCGGCCCTCGCGGACCACGGATACGTCCTCAAGCTCCAGAACATCGCTCATCAGCGCGCTGTCTCCCCTTGCGTTCTCGGCCCTCCCCGTCGTGACGGCGGCGGCCGGTGTCGGCTGTCGTGTGCGCCGGCGGGCGCAGCCCTTTCGGAAAAATCTACGCCACCCGGTGTCCTGGGGAATCCAGTGGGACGGTCCTTAGGCTGGGCGCATGCTGACCGAACCACGTGCGGGGCGCCTGGCCGCCTGGGGAAATGCCCTTCTTGCCCACCTTGTACCGCCTGATGACGCGGTGGCCGCGATTGTCGGCGACGACGCGCTGCACCGGGTGGAGGGCCTGCCCGGGGAGGACCGTGCCGTAGGCCTGTCGCTGGCCCTCGGCCGGCTGCGCGCCCTGGGGGCCGCCGGGCTGCGGCTGGCGCTGCCCGCGCCGGGGCATCCGCTGGGACTGAGCGGTCCGGCGGAGTTCAACGCGCGGGCGCTCGAGGCGGAGGAGGCGGTGGTCTGCCACGGGGTGGCGCTCGGCCTGGTGCCCGAGGTGTACGAGGCGGGGCCCGAGGGGGCCGGCGGGGCGGAGGACGTGCACGTCGAGGTCGTCTGGCACTGCCTGCCGGTGCGGGAGGCGCCACCGGCCGACGTCCCCTCGCTGGGCGAGGCGGAGCGGGAGCTGGCGGAGGCGCTGCGGGAGGCGACGGAGGTGCTGACGCGGCTGGACGTGGCGGCTTCCGGGCCGGTCGCCGAGGCGGCGCTGGACGCGTACCGGGCGCGGGCGGAGCGGGCGCAGGGGCGGGACGCGCTGGCTCCGGGGTATCCGCCGCGGGCGGCGCGGGTGCTGCGGCTGGCGGAGCGGGTGGGACTGCTGGTCTCACTGGCGTACGAGCGGGGGCACGGGGGTGCGGTGAGCGCCGGGGAGATGGCGGCGCGGCGGGATGCGCTGCGCCCGGTGGAGCGGACGGCCCGGCGGGCGATGGTTGCCGCGTACAACGCGGCGGTGGAGGAGCGTCACCGGGGGTGACGGCTCTGCCCCGGCCGAACGCCCCGGCCACTCCCCCGGCCGCACCTCGCCGGCCGCGTCTCGCGCACGCACGCGCGCGCGGGTGGTCAAGGGAGGTCGTTGCGGACGGCCCAGAGGGCGGCCTGGGTGCGGTCGGAGACGTCGAGTTTCATGAGGACGGAACTGACGTGGGTCTTGATCGTCTTCTCGCTCAGGAAGAGGGAACGGGCGATCTCCCGGTTGGAGCGGCCCTCGGCGATCAGGGCGAGGACCTCGCGTTCCCGGTCCGTGAGGGCGGCGCCGCGGCCCTCGCCCGCGCCGTTCTCCTCGGAGAGGAGCACCTCGGCGACCTCCGGCTGAAGGACGGTGTGGCCCGCGTGGACGGACCGGATGGCGGTGGCGAGGGCGTCGGGGTCGACGTCCTTGTAGAGGTAGCCCGCCGCTCCGGCCCGCAGCGCGGGGACCACGGTGCGGCGCTCGGTGAAGCTGGTGACCACCAGGACGCGGGCCGGGTTGCCGAGGGCGCGCAGGCGGCGCAGGGCCTCGATGCCGTCGGAGCCGGGCATCCGGACGTCCATCAGGACGACGTCGGGCCGGAGCTCCTCGCAGCGGGTGACCCCCTCCTCCCCGTCCCCTGCCTCGCCGACGACCTCGATGTCGTCCTGCACCTCGAGGAAGGTGCGCAGGCCTCGCCGGACCACCTGGTGGTCGTCGACGAGCAGGACCTTGACCGGGTCAGCCACCGGGAACCTCCATCTCGACGACGGCGCCCTTGCCGGGCGCCGAGCTGACCGTGAGCGTGCCGCCCACGCCGGTGGCGCGGTCCCGCATGGAGACCAGGCCGAGGTGGCGGCCGGTCCTCAGGACCGCGTCGGGTTCGAATCCGCGGCCGTCGTCGGTGACGCGCAGCACGACCGACGGGCCGTGGCGTTCGAGGACGACGTCCACGGTGCTGGGCCGTCCGTGGCGCAGCGCGTTGTGCAGGGCCTCCTGGGCGACCCGCAGCAGGGCGGCCTCCTGCGCGGCGGACAGCGCGCGGACGTCGTGGCTGGTGAAGGAGACCCGGGCGGCGTGGGCGCGGTCGAGGACCTGGACCTGGCTGCGCAGGGTGGCGACCAGGCCGTCCTCGTCCAGGGCGGCGGGGCGCAGCTCGATCACCGCGGCGCGCAGTTCGTCGGCGGCCTCGGCGGCGAGCTGGGCGACCTCGCCGAGGGCCTCCTTGGCGCGGGCGGGCGCCCGGTCGACGAGGGTGGCCGCGGCCTGGGCGGTGAGGCGGAGCGAGAAGAGCTTCTGGCTGACCGCGTCGTGCAGCTCGTGGGCGAGGCGGGAGCGCTCCTCGGCGATGGTGAGCTCGCGGCTGCGCTCGTAGAGGCGGGCGTTGGTGAGGGCGATGGCGGCGTGCTGGGCGAAGAGGGAGAGGAGCTCCTCGTCCTCCTCGGTGAAGCCGCGGGAGGCGTCGGGGCCGGTGTCGCCCCGGGCGGCCCCTTCCCGCCCGGGGTCCTCCTTGTTCGCCAGGTAGAGGGCGCCGAGGATCTCCTCGCCGTCGCGGATGGGCATGCCCAGGAAGTCGGTCATCTCCGGGTGGGCGTCGGGCCAGCCCTCGAAGCGGGGGTCGGCGCGGACGTCGTCGAGGCGCTGCGGACCCTCGTGGAGCATGGCGGCGAGGATGCCGTGCTGGCGCGGGAGGGGGCCGATGGCCTTCCAGGTGGGTTCGTCGACGCCGTCGACCACGAAGCGCGCGAAGCCGCCGCAGTCGTCGGGCACGCCCAGGGCGGCGTAGCGGGCGCCGAGCAGTTCCCGGGCGCGGCACACGATCGTCTTGAGGACGTCTCCCACCTCCAGGCGCCGGCTCATGGCGAGCAGGGCGTCGCTGACGGCCGCCAGTCCGGCCGGCGAGCGGGGGGTGCCTTCGTTCATGGCGGTCACGCTACCGGCGGTCCCGGGCTGCCGGATCGGTCCCGAGGACCGTCCGAGGACCGGTCGCTGGTCCCGGTCCGTCTCCGTAATCCGCTGACGCGATGCGTTGCGCCAGCAACTCTGTGTGAAACGGAGCAGGGAGCCGTGTGAGGCCGTCCACGAGACCCCCGTCACTTACGAAGGGAGATAGGAGACAACCAGGACATTCAGGCGCCGCCTGAACAGGATCTACGTGCGCGTCTGTCCTGATTTGCCGGTTACGTTCTCCTATCCAGGATCGTAGGTCACATGATTGCCAGGCGATTTTGCGGTCGCTAAGAATTGCTCATGTCGCTCACCGCAGCGGATTCGTCCGCGGCGCAGAGACGCCCCTCGGGTGCACTTCCGTCCGGCTCGTCCGGACAGTCCGAACCCCCGGACGCCGAGCGACATCCGCGCAACGAATGAGGTTCCATGCCGAAGTTCAACCTTTCCGCTTATCGCACCGCCGTCACCAAGAAGCAGATGCAGAAGATCGGCATCGCCGGTGCCGGTGCCCTGAGCGCCGCGGCTCTCGCCTTCACCGTCGTCCCGGCCGACGCCGAGACCACCACCAACGAGGCCGCCCAGGCCAAGCCGGTGGTCTACAGCGCCGACCAGATCCAGAACGTGAAGGCCAACGTCGCCGACCAGGCCGCGGGTGCGAGCGTGAAGGCCGAGGCCGTCGCCGCCCAGCAGGCGGAGCAGAAGGCCGCGGAGAAGAAGGCCGCCGACGAGGCCGCTGCCAAGAAGGCCGCTGCCGCGAAGGCCGCCGAGGAGCGCCAGGAGAAGGAAGCCAGCCGCTCCGCCGCCCGTCCGGTCGCCAAGCAGGCCGAGACGAAGAAGGTCTACGCGAACAACCTGGACGGTTGGATCCGTGAGGCCCTCGACATCATGGACGAGAAGAACATTCCGGGTTCGTACCACGGTCTGTACAAGAACATCATGCGTGAGTCCTCGGGCAACCCGAAGGCGATCAACCTCTGGGACATCAACGCCAAGAACGGCATCCCGTCCAAGGGCCTGCTGCAGGTGATCCCGCCGACCTTCGAGACGTACCACGTCGACGGCACGCCGTACGACATCTACCACCCGGTGTCGAACATCGTGGCCGCGGCCAACTACGCCGCCGACCGTTACGGCACGATCGACAACGTCAACAGCGCGTACTGAGGCAGGCGCGGACCTCTGAGCAGGAACCGCTGACACGTTGAAAGGGCGGCACCCCCACCGGGGTGCCGCCCTCGCGTCATGTCCGGACCCGCCTCGGGGACGGGTCCGCGCGGATCACTTCCGCATGACCTCCGGCTCGTGCCGCCGCAGGAAGCGGGCCACGAAGAAGCCGCAGATCACGCCGAGACCGATCAGCGCGATCATGTCCAGCGACCAGGTGCCGAGGGTGTGCTCCCAGAGCGGGTCGTTGTCCGCACCGGCCTCCGGCGGGGCGATCCGGTTGAAGTCGAGCGTGGCGCCCGCCGCCGCGACCGCCCACCGGGACGGCATCAGGTACGAGAACTCGTTGACGCCGAGCGTGCCGTGCAGGGCGAAGAGGCAGCCGGTGAAGACCACCTGGATGATCGCGAACATCACCAGCAGCGGCATGGTCTTCTCGGCCGTCTTCACCAGCGCCGAGATGATCAGGCCGAACATCATCGAGGTGAAGCCGAGGCCCATGATCGGCAGCGAGAGCTCTATCAGCGACATTCCGCCCAGGAGGAGCCCCTCCTCGGGGATCTCCCGGCTCGCGAAGCCGATCACGCCCACGAGCAGGCCCTGGAACACCGTGATCAGGCCCAGCACGAAGACCTTGGACATCAGGTACGCCGACCGGGACAGGCCGGTGGCCCGCTCCCGCTCGTAGATCACGCGTTCCTTGATCAGCTCGCGGACCGAGTTGGCCGCGCCGGCGAAGCAGGCGCCCACGGCGAGGATCAGCAGGACCGTGGTGGCCGTGCCGTTGGGGACGATCCGGCCGGTCTGCGGGTTGAGCGGGTTGGGCAGCAGGCCGCGGTCCGGGTTGATCAGCAGGCTCACCGAGCCGATGACGGCCGGCAGGATCACCATCAGCGCGAGGAAGCCGCGGTCCGAGGCGATCACCGACACGTAGCGCCGCACCAGCGTCATGAACTGGGAGAACCAGCCCTGCGGCTTCGGCGGCCGGACGGCCTGCGGCGGCGGGGCGTACGCGAACTGCGGGGGCGCGGCGTCGGCGTCCGCGGCGTACATCTGGTAGTGCTGCGAGCCCTTCCAGCGGCCCGACCAGTCGTAGTCGCGGTAGTTCTCGAACGCCGAGAAGACGTCGGCCCAGGTGGAGTAGCCGAAGAAGTTCAGCGCCTCGTCCGGCGGGCCGAAGTACGCCACCGCGCCGCCGGGGGCCATCACCAGCAGCTTGTCGCAGATCGCCAGCTCGGCCACCGAGTGGGTGACGACCAGCACGGTGCGGCCGTCGTCGGCCAGGCCGCGCAGCAGCTGCATCACGTCGCGGTCCATGCCCGGGTCGAGGCCGGAGGTGGGCTCGTCCAGGAAGATCAGCGACGGCTTGGTCAGCAGCTCGAGGGCGACCGAGACGCGCTTGCGCTGGCCGCCGGAGAGTGAGGTGACCTTCTTGTCCTTGTGCACGTCCAGCTTGAGCTCGCGCAGCACCTCGTCGATCCGGGCCGCGCGCTCGGCGGACGTGGTGTCCGCGGGGAACCGCAGCTTGGCCGCGTAGCCGAGGGCCTTCTTGACGGTGAGCTCCTTGTGCAGGATGTCGTCCTGCGGCACCAGACCGATGCGCTGGCGGAGCTCGGCGAACTGCTTGTAGAGGTTCCGGTTGTCGTAGAGGACCTCGCCCTGGTCGGCGGGCCGGTAGCCGGTCAGCGCCTTGAGCAGGGTGGACTTGCCGGAACCGGACGGACCGATCACCGCGATCAGCGACTTCTCCGGGACGGCGAAGGACACGTCCTTGAGGATCTGCTTGCCGCCGTCGACGGTGACCGTCAGGTGGCGGGCCGAGAAGCTGACCTCACCGGTGTCGACGAACTCCTCCAGCCGGTCGCCGACCAGCCGGAACGTCGAGTGGCCGACGCCGACGACGTCGCCGGGGCCGAGGACCCGGGTGCCGCCCTTCTGGACGGGCTCGCCGTTGACGTACGTGCCGTTGTGCGAGCCGAGGTCGCGGATCTCGCAGCGGCCGTCGGGCATCGCGTGGAACTCGGCGTGGTTCCGGGAGACCTGCAGGTCCGAGACGACCAGCTCGTTCTCCAGGGCGCGGCCGATGCGCATCACGCGGCCGAGGGCAAGCTGGTGGAACGTGGTGGGGCTGCGCTCGGCGTGGACCGGCCGGCCGCCGCCGTTCTGCTGGTGCGCGGAGGGGGCCGCCCCGCCCTGCTGGGGGAAGGAGGGCTGCGCGGGCGGCGGACCCCAGCCGGGGGTGCCCTGCGGTCCGCCGCCGGCCGGGAACTGCGGCTGGACGTGCGGCGCCGGGGGCGCGGCGTGCGGCACCCGCTGCGGGGCCTGCGCGGGCTGCGGGATCGGGGCCGCCTGGGCGGGCGGGGTGTGCGCGGCCGCCTGCGCGGGCTGCGCTGCCTGCGCGGGCTGGGCGGCGGGCGCGGGCTGGGCGGCGGGCGCGGTCGAGGGGGTCAGCCGCGGGCCGTCCGTGGCGTTGCCGAGGTGGACCGGTGTTCCGGGCTGGAGCCGCGTGCGCTGGACGCGGTGGCCCTGCACGTAGGTGCCGTTGGTGGAACCGTGGTCCTCCAGCACCCAGCCGCCGTCGGCCTGGCTGACGGTCGCGTGACGCCAGGAGACCCTGGCGTCGTCGACGACCAGGTCCCCCTGCGGGTCCCGGCCGATCGTGTAGGACCTGGACGAATCGAGCGTCCAGGTCCGTCCGTTGAATTCGAGTACGAGTTCTGGCACTCCATGCCCCACTGAGTTGTCCCCCGAATTGGCCCCCGACACAGGGAGTCCAGGGATGTCGAACGTCCGGGGGAACTATCCCAGGCGGGGTGGGGGGACCGGAAGCCGGGACGGGGGACAGGTACCGAATCGCCACCTTTCCCGAACTCTTCGACAGCGCCGCGACCGTTCCGGCTCCCGTGCCCGCCCGTGCCGCCCGCGGGGCGGGGCCGCCGCGCAGGAGGGAGCGTCCGGGTGGCGGACCGGTGGGGCGGGTGGGGTGGGCGGGCGGATACGGTGGGAGGACCATGAGCGCTGCGCAGAACTCCGACGCCCCCACCCTCCTCGTCAAGATCTTCGGCAAGGACCGCCCAGGGACCACCGCCGGTCTGTTCGAGACCCTCACCGCCTACCGGGTCGACGTCGTCGACATCGAGCAGGTCGTCATCCGCGGCCGGATGGTGCTCTGCGCACTGGTCACCCAGCCCCCCTCCGGGCAGGAGGGCGACCTCCGCGCCGCCGTCCACAGCTGGGCCGGCTCCGTGAAGATGGAGGCGGAGATCCTCTCCGGCACCGGCGACAACCGCCCCCGCGGCAGCGGCCGCTCCATCGTCACCGTGCTGGGCAACCCGCTGACCGCCGAGTCGACCGCCGCGATCGCCTCCCGGATCACCGCGACCGGCGGCAACATCGACCGCATCTTCCGCCTGGCCAAGTACCCGGTGACCGCTGTGGAGTTCGCGGTCTCGGGCGTGGCGACGGAACCCCTGCGCACCGCCCTGGCCACCGAGGCCGCCGCGCTCGGCGTGGACATCGCCGTGGTCTCCGCGGGTCTGCACCGCCGCGCGCAGCGGCTGGTGGTGATGGACGTGGACTCCACGCTCATCCAGGACGAGGTGATCGAGCTGTTCGCGGCCCACGCCGGCTGCGAGGAGCAGGTCGCCGAGGTGACGGCGGCCGCGATGCGGGGCGAGCTGGACTTCGAGCAGTCGCTGCACGCCCGGGTGGCGCTCCTGGAGGGCCTGGACGCCTCGGTGGTGGAGAAGGTGCGCAGCGAGGTGCGGCTGACGCCGGGCGCCCGCACCCTGGTGCGGACCCTGAAGCGCCTGGGCTACCAGGTGGGTGTGGTCTCCGGCGGCTTCACCCAGGTCACCGACGACCTGAAGGAGCGGCTGGGGCTGGACTTCGCGCAGGCCAACACGCTGGAGATCGTCGACGGGCGCCTGACCGGCCGGGTGGTCGGCGAGGTGGTGGACCGCGCGGGCAAGGCGCGGCTGCTGCGCCGCTTCGCGGCGGAGGCGGGGGTGCCGCTGGCGCAGACGGTGGCGATCGGCGACGGCGCGAACGACCTGGACATGCTGAACACCGCGGGCCTCGGCGTCGCCTTCAACGCGAAGCCGGTGGTCCGGGAGGCCGCCCACACGGCGGTGAACGTGCCCTTCCTGGACACCGTGCTGTACCTGCTGGGGATCAGCCGCGAGGAGGTCGAGGCCGCCGACGGCGGCCTCGCCGAGCACTGACCGGTGCGCGCCGCGGAGGACGTCCTCCGCGGCGCGCACCCGTCGTCACTTCGTGGGCGCCCAGTAGTCGGTCAGCGTGCCCGCGCCGGGTTCCAGGGACTTCCAGGACCCGGTGAAGGTGAGCACCGCGAAGGCGGCGGTGGGGAAGCCGCGGCGGACCATCCGCTCCCGGGCGTCGCCCTCGTCCCCACCGGCCAGTACCTCGGTCACGCCGTGGATGCCCGGGTTGTGGCCGATCATGAGGACGTTCCGCACGTCGTCGGGCGTCTCGTTCAGCACCGCGATGAGCTCGCCCGGCGTGGCCTCGTAGATCCGCTCCTCGTAGACCGTCCGGGGACGGCGCGGGAACTCGTGGACGGCGAGCTTCCACGTCTCCCGGGTGCGGACGGCGGTGGAGCACAGGGCCAGGTCGAAGGGGATGCCGGAGTCGGCGAGCTTGCGGCCGGCGACCGGGGCGTCCATGCGCCCCCGCTCGGCGAGCGGCCGTTCGTGGTCGGCGACCTCGGGCCAGTCGGCCTTCGCGTGCCGGAAAAGGACGATCGTGCGGGGTTCTGCGACGCTCATGGATCCCAGCTTGGCACGAAAGAGGCGGCGAGGCGCAGGGAGTTGGCCGGCGTCACCGCCACGGGGCGGCGGCGGTCCTCGGCGGCCGGCCTCAGCGGCCGGCCATGTCCGCCAGACGGGTGACCAGCACGCCGATGTCCGGTCCCCCGTCGGCGGCCGGGTCGGCGACCAGCAGGAGCAGCGTCACGAAGGCCAGGACGGACGGCAGGAGGCTCCACCAGGGCAGCGTCCGCCCGGTTCCGGCGCCGTCACCGGCGGCGCGGGCGGGGCAGGAGGTCGTCGTGGGGACCGGCATGATGCCTCCGAATGGTGGGGGGCGCGTCCCGGCGGGGGCACGGCCGGTGGCCCTTCCCGGGCCACCCCACAGACGCTACGCACCGGGCGCCGGGCGTCACATCCGGTGATCCACCCATTCGACCCTGAGGACCGTCCCCTAGGGGATGGGGGGACAGCCCCACCCCCACCGGTTCCGGGCGGGCCGGAGGCGGCCCGTCAGGGTGCGGCGATCGAGGCGATCACGCCGATGATCACCATGATGAGCAGGAACGAGCTGAGAACGAGCAGCAGCTTCTTCTGGCCGTTCTGGGGGTTCGGGTCGAGCACCATGGCCCCAGTCTCGCACTCCCCCGGCGCCGTCCCGGAACCGGGTGGTCAGCGCCGCGCGGCGCCCGCCTGCTCGTCCCGCCCCTCCTGCTCCTCCTGCTCGTCCCGGGGAACGAGCTCGTCCTCGACCGTCCGGTTCTTCCCGGCCAGCACGCCGAAGATCATCTGCGGGATCATGAGGCCCGCCATCAGCGTCAGCGGCAGGCCCCAGCCGCCGCTGTGCTGGTAGAGGACGCCGACCAGCACGGGGCCGGGGATGGAGATCAGGTAGCCGGTGCTCTGGGCGAAGGCGGAGAGGCGTCCGACGCCCTCCCCGGTCCGGGCGCGCATGCCGACCATGGTCAGGGCTAGCGGGAAGGCGCAGTTGGCGATGCCCAGCAGGACCGCCCAGAGCCAGGCCCCGGCCGCCGGGGCGACGATCAGGCCGGCGTAGCCGGCGAGGCCGCTGACGCCGAGGGCGATGACCATCGGACCCTGGTGGGGCAGCCGGGCGGCCAGCCGCGGGATGACGAAGGAGAGCGGCACGCCCATCACCATGGTCACGGCGAGCAGCACCCCGGCCGTGCCGGCGGAGACCCCGGCGTCACGGAAGATCTGGGCGAGCCAGCCCATGGTGACGTAGGCGCAGGTGCCCTGGAGGCCGAAGAACACGGCGAGGGCCCAGGCGGTGCGGCTGCGGGTGATGCTCCGCATCGGCGCCTTCGCGGGCGCGGACCGCTCCGCGGCACCGCGGCGGGGGCCGGGCACCCGGTTTCCGCGGGCGCCGCGCCCGCGCACCAGCGGCAGCCAGGCGAGGCCGGCGGCCACGGCGAGCAGGGACCACGCGGCCAGGCCCAGGCGCCAGTCGCCGCCGAGGGCGCCGGTCAGCGGCACGGTGAGGGCGGCGGCCGTGGAGGTGCCGAGGGCCAGGGCCATCGAGTACAGGCCGGTCATGGAGCCGACCCGGTCGGGGAACCGTTCCTTGACGATCACCGGCATCAGGATGTTGCCGACCGCGATGCCCATCAGGGCCAGCGCGGTGGCGGCCAGCAGTCCGGCCGTGGAGCCCGTCCAGGGGCGTACGAGCAGGCCGACGGCGATGGCGGCCATGCCGGCGCAGACGACCGCGGGCGCGCCGAAGCGGCGGGCCAGCCGGGGGGCGGCGACGCCGAAGACGGCGAAGCAGAGGGAGGGCACCGAGGTGAGCAGGCCGGCCACGGCGCCGCTCATCCCGAAGCCGTCGCGGACCTCCTCGAGCAGGGCGCCGAGGCTGGTGACGGCCGGCCGCAGGTTGAGCGCCGCCAGCACCACGGCGGCCATCAGCAGGCGGGTGCGCCAGGCGGTGGACACCGCCTTCGCGGCTCCCGCGGCTCCCGCGGCGTCCGCGTCGCCGCGGGTGGTGCCCGGCCGCCGGGCCGGGTTCTCGGTCGCCTCGTAGGAGACGTTGCGCCCATCAGACATGGATCCATCATAGAATCATGGGATGATTGGCTGTCCACTTCTGCTGGTTCTCCCGGCTCCGTGCCGGCCCGCCTCGTGCGAAGGTGTGCCATGCCTCTGACCCACCCCCGCCGCTCGGCGCTGTCCGAACAGGTGATCGCGTCGTTGCGGACCCAGATCACCTCGGGCGAGTGGCCGGTCGGCTCCCGCATCCCGACCGAGCCGGAGCTGGTCGAGCAGCTGGGCGTGGCCCGCAACACCGTCCGCGAGGCGGTGCGCGCGCTCGCGCACAACGGGCTGCTGGACATCCGTCAGGGCTCGGGCACGTACGTCGTGGCCACCAGCGAGCTGGCCGGGGTGATGCACCGCCGCTTCGCCGACGCCGATCCCCGGCACGTCGCCGAGCTGCGCTCCTCGCTGGAGGCGAGCGCGGCCTCGCTGGCGGCCGAGCGGCGCACCGAGCGCGACCTGCGGCAGCTGGAGGCGCTGCTGCGGCGGCGCGACGAGGCGTGGGAGTCCGGTGACGTGGAGGCGTTCGTGACCGCGGACACCGGGTTCCACATGGCGGTGGTGGCCGCCTCCCACAACGACGTGATGACGGCGCTGTACGCGGACCTCGGCGAGGTGCTGCGGACCTGGCTGCGCGGTGACGTCGGGGCGGCGCTCACGCCGGAGACGTACATGGACCACGCCCCGCTGGTCGAGGCGATCCGGCGGGGCGACGCGACGACGGCGGCGAAGGAGGCCGCGGCGTATCCGCTGTCCTGCCGGCCGGGGCGAACGGTTTGAGCCGTTCTGCCGCCCGTCGGGTGTGTTCGGCCGCGGCGGCACACGCCGCCTTCTAGCGTCGGGGCATGGCGCTTTCCAAGGAGGAACGCGAGGCGTTCCTGGCAGAACCGTTGACGGCGGTGCTCGGTGTGGCGGCGGGGCCGGAACGGGGGCCGCTGCTGGTTCCCCTCTGGTACTTCTACGAGCCGGGCGGCCGGCCGTGGATCCTCACCGGGCGCAACTCGCGCAAGGCCGGGCTGATCGCGGAGACCGGCCGCTTCTCGCTGCTGGTGCAGCGGCTGACGCCGACGGTGCGGTACGTGTCGGTGGAGGGGCCGGTGGAGGAGTCCGTGCCCGCGACGGCGGAGCGGGTCCGGGAGATCGCGGGGCGGTACCTGTCGGGGGAGGCGCTGGAGCAGTACCTGGCGTCGCCGGTGGCCACGGAGGAGTCGGTGGTGATCCGGATGCGGCCCGAGCGGTGGACGTCGTCGGACCTCGGGGCCTGGTGACGCGGCAGGGGCCTGGCGGCGGCGAAAGGGTCCTGCCGGCGGCGGGGCTCAGGCCGGGCGGTGGCTGACCCACGCGGAGGCGACCTCCTTCCAGCACCGCCCGGTGAGCTCCACGCCGCGGGCGGGGGCGGCGTCGACCGGGGCGCCGTCGGTGTCCACGTCCCACCAGCGGGCGCACTCGACGTGCAGGCGGAGGCGGTCCGTGCGGGAGTGGGGGTTGTGGCACAGGGCGGTCACCGTGGAGCCGGTGGTCCGCACGGCGCAGTCGGCGCCGGATTCCGCGGGGGCGGGCGTGGGGGAGGCGGGGGCGATCGTCGCCAGGACTGCCGCGGTGAGCAGGGCCGCGTGCGCGGGGCGGAAACGGGGGGTCACGGTGCCTCCCGGGGGTGTGGTCGCGCTCCCAGGCTCCCCTGCGCGGAGGCGAGCCGCCCCCGCTGTTCCCCCGGCCGGGTGACGGCCCCCGCGGGGGGCCTGACCTTGGTGGGGCGAGCCGCGACGAGCGTACGGCACCGCTCGCCCGGGCCTGGTCCGGCGAGCCGCCAGCCGCGTAAGGCACCGCCCTGCGCCCGCCCGTGCCGCCCTCCGGGCGGCCCAGCCGCCCGCGGGGGTGTCCGTGCCGCCTGGCGATCGTGCCGCTCGAGCGGGTGGGGGACGTGGACGCCGGGCGCGTACGCGCGCCGCCGCCCCGCGCGGGTGGCGCGGGGCGGCGGCAGCGGGACGCGGAGAAGGGCTCAGGCGCCGATCGCGTGGAGCCCGCCGTCGACGTGGATGATCTCGCCCGTCGTCTTCGGGAACCAGTCGCTCAGCAGCGCGACGACGCCCCGCGCCGGCGGCTCCGGGTCCTCGAGGTCCCACACCAGCGGGGCCTGGTTGTCCCAGACCTTGGCCAGGTCCCCGAAGCCGGGAATGGACTTCGCGGCCATGGAGCCGATCGGCCCGGCGGAGATCAGGTTGCAGCGGATGTCCTTCTCGCCCAGGTAGCGCGCGAGGTACCGGCTGGTGGCCTCCAGCGCCGCCTTGGTCGGGCCCATCCAGTCGTACTGCGGCCAGGCGTACTGCGCGTCGAAGGTGAGGCCGACGACCGAGCCGCCGTTCTCCATGAGCGGCAGGCAGGCCGTGGTCAGCGACTTCAGCGAGAACGCCGAGACGTGCATCGCGGTGGCCACCGACTCGAACGGCGTGTTCAGGAAGTTGCCGCCGAGCGCGTCCTGCGGGGCGAACCCGATGGAGTGGACGACGCCGTCCAGGCCGCCGAGCTCGTCGCGGACCAGGCCCTCCAGGCGGTCCAGGTGCTCCTGGTTGGAGACGTCGAGCTCGATCACCTTGGTGGGCTTCGGCAGCTTCCTGGCGATCCGCTCGGTCAGCGTGGGGCGCGGGAAGGCGGTGAGGATGATCTCGGCGCCCTGCTCCTGGGCCAGCCGGGCCGTGTGGAAGGCCATGGAGGACTCCAGCAGCACACCGGTGATCAGGATGCGCTTGCCCTCGAGAATTCCGCTCATGTCGATCAGTGACCCATGCCCAATCCGCCGTCAACGGGGATGACGGCTCCAGTGATGTACGACGCCTCGTCCGAGGAGAGGAACCGCACCACGCCGGCGATCTCCTCGGCCTCGGCGTACCTGCCCAGCGGGACCTTGGACAGGAAGTCCTTGCGCGTCTCCTCGGGGAGCGAGCGCGTCATGTCGGTGTCCACGAAGCCGGGGGCGACGACGTTGAAGGTGATGTTGCGCGAGCCCAGCTCACGGGCGAGGGAGCGCGCGAAGCCGACCAGGGCGGCCTTGGAGGCCGCGTAGTTGGCCTGACCCGCCTGGCCGGCGAGGCCCACCACGGAGGAGATCAGGACGACGCGGCCCTTGCGTGCCCGCAGCATGGCCTTGTTGGCCCGCTTGACCACGCGGAAGGTGCCGGTCAGGTTGGTGTCGATGACGGAGGTGAAGTCCTCCTCCGACATCCGCATCAGGAGCTGGTCCTTGGTGACGCCGGCGTTGGCCACCAGCACCTCGACGGGACCGTGCCGCTCCTCGATCTCCTTGTAGGCCTGCTCCACCTGCTCGGTGTCGGTGATGTCGCAGCGGACGGCGAGGCAGCCGAGGTCGGCGAGCTCGGCCGGCGGCTCGCCGGAGCGGTAGGTGTACGCGACCTTGTCGCCGGCCTGGGCGAACGCGCGGGCGATGGCGAGGCCGATGCCCCGGTTGCCTCCGGTGACGAGAACCGAGCGGCTCATCCGTCCCCCTTCGTGCTTCGTTGGTCTCCCCGCCCGGCCGCGCTCTGGCGCCGACGGGCGGCTTCCTTGAAAACCTATCGGTCCGCCCGCCGCCGGGGGCCTTCGGGCACGAACAGCAGCGCACCCCCGCCCACTGTGGGGTTCCTACAGTCACGCACCGTCGCGGACGGCCCCGGGAAGCCCCGATCGTGCGGCTTGTCGCACGGGTGTCGCGGGGCCGTTGTGGCAGCCCGCCAGCGGACCGGCCCGGCGGCGGCGAAACCCGGGCACGGCACGGCCGCCCCGTGGTGTACTGCCCTGTTGTCAGCGCAGTGACCGCCTGAAGGGATGCCGTCCGTGCCCCATGAAATCGATCCGTCGTTCCTGGCACTCCCCTTGAGGGCCCTGGCCGACGCCGCGCTGGCGCGGGCCAGGGCGCTGGGCGCGGCACACGCGGACTTCCGGTTCGAGCGGGTGCGCAGCGCGGCCTGGCGGCTGCGGGACGCGCGGCCGGCCGGGTCGTCGGACACCACCGACCTCGGCTACGCGGTGCGCGTGGTGCACGGCGGCGCCTGGGGTTTCGCCTCCGGGGTGGACCTCACCATGGACGCCGCCGCCAAGGTCGCCTCGCAGGCGGTGGCGATGGCGAAGCTGACCGCCAAGGTCATCGCGGCGGCCGGGTCGGACGAGAGGGTGGAGCTGGCCGACGAGCCGGTGCACGCGGAGAAGACCTGGGTGTCCGCCTACGGGACCGACCCGTTCGAGGTGCCGGACGAGGAGAAGTCGGGGCTGCTGGCCGAGTGGAGCGCCCGGCTGCTGGCCGCCGACGGCGTGGACCACGTGGACGCCTCGCTGCTGACCGTCCACGAGAACAAGTTCTACGCGGACACCGCCGGCACGGTCACCACCCAGCAGCGGGTCCGGCTCCATCCGCAGTTCAACGCCGTCTCGGTGGACGGGTCGACCGGCGAGTTCGACTCCATGCGCACCCTGGCCCCGCCCGTGGGCCGGGGCTGGGAGTACCTGACCGGCACCGGCTGGGACTGGGACGCGGAGCTCGCCGAGATCCCGGAGCTGCTGCGCGAGAAGATGCGCGCGCCCAGCGTGCGGGCCGGGGTGTACGACCTGGTCGTCGACCCGTCGAACCTCTGGCTGACCATCCACGAGTCGATCGGCCACGCCACCGAGCTGGACCGCGCGCTGGGCTACGAGGCCGCGTACGCGGGCACCTCCTTCGCCACGTTCGACCAGCTCGGCAAGCTGAGGTACGGCTCCGAGAAGATGAACGTCACCGGCGACCGCACCGCCGAGCACGGGCTCGCGACCATCGGCTACGACGACGAGGGCGTGGCCGGCCAGTCCTGGGACCTGGTGAGGGACGGCGTGCTCACCGGTTACCAGCTGGACCGGCGGATGGCGAGGCTGACCGGCTTCGAGCGGTCCAACGGCTGCGCGTTCGCGGACTCCCCCGGGCATGTGCCGGTGCAGCGGATGGCCAACGTGTCGCTGCTCCCGGACCCGGCGGGGATGTCCACCGAGGACCTGATCGGCAGCGTGGACAACGGCATCTACGTGGTGGGCGACCGGTCGTGGTCCATCGACATGCAGCGGTACAACTTCCAGTTCACCGGGCAGCGCGCCTACCGGATCAAGGCCGGGCGGCTCGACGGCCAGGTGCGGGACTTCGCCTACCAGGGGATCACCCCGCAGTTCTGGGGGTCGATGGAGGCCGTCGGCGGCCCGCAGACCTATGTCCTGGGCGGCGCCTTCAACTGCGGCAAGGCCCAGCCGGGCCAGATCGCGGCCGTCTCCCACGGCTGCCCGTCGGCCCTGTTCCGGGGCGTCAACATCTTGAACACCACGCAGGAGGCCGGTCGATGAGCCCGCGTACCAACAAGCCGCACGAGGTCGTCGAGCGTGCCCTGGAGCTGTCCCGGGCCGACGGCTGTGTCGTGATCGCGGCGGAGACGTCCAGCGCCAACCTGCGGTGGGCGGGGAACGCCCTCACCACCAACGGCGTCACGCGGGGCCGGCACCTCACGGTGATCGCCACGGTGGACGGCAAGGAGGGCACCGCGGCGGGCGTGGTGAGCCGGGGGGCGGTCACCGCGGAGGACCTGGAGCCGCTGGTGCGGGCCGCGGAGGCGGCGGCCCGCGGCGCGGCCCCGGCCGAGGACGCGACCGAGCTGGTCACCGGGGTGCCGCACTCCCCCGGTTTCACCGAGGCGCCCGCCGAGACCACCTCCGCGGTGTTCGACGCCTTCGCGCCCGCCCTCGGAGAGGCCTTCGCCCGCGCCCGGACCGGCGGGCGCGAGCTGTACGGCTTCGCCCACCACGAGATGGTCACCAGCTACCTCGGCACCTCCACCGGGCTGCGGCTGCGCCACGACCAGCCCAACGGGACCCTGGAGATCAACGCCAAGTCCCCCGACCGGCTCCGCTCCGCGTGGGCGGGCCGTTCCACGCGGGACTTCACCGACGTCGATCCGGCCGCGCTGGACGCGGAGCTGGCCCAGCGGCTGGTGTGGGCCGAGCGGCAGGTCGAGCTGCCCGCCGGGCGGTACGAGACGCTGCTGCCGCCGTCCGCCGTGGCGGACCTGCTGGTCTACCAGCTCTGGTCGTCCTCGGCCCGGGACGCCGCCGAGGGGCGGACGGTGTTCAGCAGGCCGGGCGGCGGGACGCGGGTCGGGGAGAAGCTGACCGCGCTGCCGCTCACCCTGCGCAGCGACCCGCTGGAGCCGGGCCTGGAGTGCGCCCCGTTCGTGCTGGCGCACTCCTCGGGGGACGACGCGTCGGTGTTCGACAACGGGCTGCCGGTGTCGGCGACCGAGTGGGTGTCGGGCGGCGAGCTGCGCCACCTCACCTCCACGCGGCACAGCGCGGCGCTCACGGGGATGCCGGTGACGCCGTCGATCGGGAACCTGGTCCTCGAGGGCGGGGACGACCGGTCGCTGGAGGAGATGGTGGCCTCCACGGAGCGGGGGCTGCTGCTGACCTGCCTCTGGTACATCCGGGAGGTCGACCCGGCGACGCTGCTGCTGACCGGGCTCACCCGGGACGGGGTGTACCTGGTGGAGAACGGTGAGGTCACCGGGGCGGTGAACAACTTCCGGTTCAACGAGTCGCCGGTGGACGTGCTGGGCCGGGCCGTCGAGGCGGGGCGGACGGAGCGGACGCTGCCGCGGGAGTGGAGCGACTGGTTCACGCGGGCGGCGATGCCGGCGCTGCGGGTCCCGGACTTCAACATGAGTTCCGTGAGCCAGGGGGTGTAGGCCGGGGCGGTCCGGGGCGTTCGCCCGCCCCGGACCGTCCCGGACCGCCCCGGAAAACCCGGTCCCGGCGGGGGCGGCGGGGCGTATAACCTCGTAGGGACCGCCGGGAGGGCGGTCGCAGCAGATCGTTCTAGGAGACACGAGAACCGTGACGGACATCGTCGACGACCTGAAGTGGCGCGGGCTGTTCGCCCAGTCCACCGACGAAGACGCCCTGCGCAAGGCGCTGGCGAACGGTCCCGTCACCTTCTATTGCGGCTTCGACCCGACCGCCCCGTCGCTGCACGTCGGCCACCTGGTGCAGGTGCTCACCATGCGCCGGCTCCAGCAGGCGGGTCACCGCCCGCTGGCCCTGGTGGGCGGGGCGACGGGCCAGATCGGCGACCCCCGGCCGACCGCCGAGCGCACGCTGAACGCGCCGGAGACGGTCGCCGCCTGGGTGGACCGGCTGCGGGCGCAGATCGAGCCGTTCCTGTCCTTCGAGGGCGAGAACGCGGCGGCCATGGTCAACAACCTGGACTGGACCGCCGGCCTGTCGGCGATCGAGTTCCTGCGGGACGTCGGCAAGCACTTCCGCGTCAATAAGATGCTGACCAAGGACTCCGTGGCCCGCCGCCTGGAGTCGCAGGAGGGCATCAGCTACACCGAGTTCAGCTACCAGCTCCTGCAGGGCATGGACTTCCTGGAGCTGTACCGCCGCCACGGCTGCACGCTGCAGCAGGGCGGCAGCGACCAGTGGGGCAACCTCACGGCCGGCATGGACCTGATCCACCGCCTGGAGCCGGAGGCGCACGTCCACTGCCTGGCGACGCCGCTGATGGTGAAGGCGGACGGCACCAAGTTCGGCAAGAGCGAGGGCGGCGCCGTCTGGCTGGACCCGGAGATGACCACGCCGTACGCGTTCTACCAGTTCTGGCTGAACACGGACGACCGTGACATCAGCCGGTACCTGCGCATCCTCTCCTTCCGCTCCCGCGAGGAGCTGGAGGAGCTGGAGCGGCAGACCGAGGAGCGTCCGCAGGCGCGGGCCGCCCAGCGCGCGCTGGCCGAGGAGCTGACGACGCTGGTGCACGGCGCCGACCAGACCGCCGCCGTGATCAACGCCTCACGGGCGCTGTTCGGCCAGGGCGAGCTGGCGGAGCTGGACGAGCGGACGCTGGCCGCGGCGCTCTCCGAGGTCCCGCACGTGCGGGTCGCCGAGCTGGAAGCGGTGGTGGACCTCTTCGCCGAGGTCGGCCTGGTGGCCAGCAAGTCGGCCGCCCGGCGCACGGTCAAGGAGGGCGGCGCCTACGTGAACAACGTCAAGGTCGCCGCCGAGGACGCCGTGCCGGCCCGCGAGGACCTGCTGCACGGCCGGTGGCTGGTGCTGCGCCGCGGCAAGAAGAACCTGGCGGCCGTCGAGGTCACCGGGGCGTGACGCGCGGCGGGACGTGAGGATCGCGGCCGGCGGGCCGGGAAGGGCACTCGCCCCCTCCCGGCCCGCCGTGTCTCGTCGGTCGGTTCGCATCTAGGCGACGGTGCCGCGGGTGGAGGTGGTCCGCCTCTTGGACATGATGGCGTTCCACGCGGCGGCTCCGACGGCCACCAGGACGATCGCCGCGACCAGCTGCAGCGCGTGCCGGCCCCAGTCGATGCCTGGCGTCGCGTCGATGCCGATGCCGCGGGCGATCGCGTTGCCCGCGATCGCGCCGCCGATGCCGAGCAGCGTCGTCAGCCACAACGGAATGTTCTGCTTGCCCGGCAGGATCGCCTTGGCCAGCAGGCCGAGCACGAAACCGATGATGATCGCCCACAACCAGCCCATGGCTGCCTCCTCGTACGGATCGACGTGAGCATTACGCCCAGTCTCCGCCCGCCCTCCGTACGGCGCATGTCGGACAAGTCCGTACGCGGGACGGACCGGCCCCTCCGGTCCTGGGAGCCGCCCCGCCGCCCGCGCCCGGCGGGCCGGGGCGTACCGTGGGGGGTGCCGGTTTTGGACCGATGCTGGTGGATGGTGGAATGTGATGCGGAAGCGGCGGCAGAGCGGCTCGACGGGTCAGGTCTTCCGGATCACCGGCGCCCGCCAGAGCCTCGCGGACGACGTCCGCGGGCGGCAGCGGCGGTACGTGATCTCCATGCTGGTCCGGACCGTCTCGGTGATCCTGGCGGCCACGCTGTGGAACGTGCAGCGTCCGGTCGCCGTGGTGGCGCTGGTGCTGGGCGTCCTGCTCCCCTATGTGGCCGTGGTGATCGCCAACGCGGGCCGGGAGAACACGCCCTCGTTGCCGTCGACCTTCGTGGCCCCGCCGGTGCGGCCGATGATCGCGCCGCCCCCGGCGGACGCGGTTGCGGAGCCCGGCGGGGAGCGGTACCGGGAGCCGTACGGGGAACCCGGCCGGGAGCGGGCGGCCCGGGCCGGACAGGCGTCCGGCGAGGGCGACTGACCGCCGGTCGCGGCGGGTTCACCACCTGCCGGAACCGCCGAACGGGTCCCGCCGGACAGGGCTCGCGTGACATACTTCCCAAGCGCTCCGCATCCCCCGTCGGAGTGATGGACCGACGCCGGGCAGCTCCCCCCGTGGCTGCCCGGCGTCACCTTTTCCGGCTGTTTTCCCCCGCCTGTTTTCCGCTTCTTTCCTTCCTGTGAGACGACCGTGAGTGACGAGACCGCCGTCTGTTCCGCCAAGGGGTGCCGCGAGGCCGCCGTGTGGGTGCTGGCCTGGAACAACCCCAAGGTGCACACCCCCGAGCGCCGCAAGACCTGGGTGGCCTGCGGGGAGCACCGGGAGCACCTCTCGCAGTTCCTGGGCGTGCGCGGGTTCCTGAAGGACGTCGTGCCGCTCGCCGAGTGGCACGACGCCGAGCCGCCGCGGCGGACCCCGGCGGAGTAGGCGGCGGAGCAGGCGGCGGGCCGTCAGCCGCCGATCGCCGACATCGGCCGGTCGGGCTGGAGGAAGGCCGGGTCGTCGAGGCCGGAGCCGGCCTTCTTGCCCCACATGGCGGCGCGCCACACGCGGGCGATCTCCTCGTCGCTCGCGCCGGAGCGCAGCGCGCCGCGCAGGTCGGTCTCCTCGGTGGCGAAGAGGCAGGTGCGGACCTGTCCGTCGGCGGTGAGCCGGGTGCGGTCGCAGGCGCGGCAGAACGGCCGGGTGACCGAGGCGATGACGCCGACCCGGTGCGGGCCGCCGTCGACCAGCCAGCGTTCGGCGGGGGCGGAGCCGCGGGCGGTGTCGCCCTCGGGGGTGAGCGCGAAGCGGGTGCGCAGGGAGGTCAGGATGTCACCGGCAGTGACCATGCCCTCGCGCTTCCAGCCGTGCTGGGCGTCGAGCGGCATCTGCTCGATGAACCTCAGCTCGTAGTCGTTCTCCACGGCCCAGGCGAGCAGGTCGGGGGCCTCGTCCTGGTTGAGTTCGGGCATCAGGACGGCGTTGACCTTGACGGGCGTGAGGCCCGCCTCGCGGGCGGCGGCGAGTCCGGCGAGGACGTCGTGGTGCCGGTCGCGGCGGGTGAGGGCCTTGAAGACGTCGGGGCGCAGCGTGTCCAGGGAGACGTTGACCCGGTCGAGTCCGGCCTCCTTGAGCGCCGGCGCGATCCGTCCGAGGCCGATGCCGTTGGTGGTCAGCGACATCTCGGGGCGCGGGTCCAGCTCGGCGACGCGTTGCACGATGCCGGTCAGGCCGGGGCGCAGCAGCGGTTCGCCGCCGGTGAAGCGGACCTCGTCGACGCCGAGCAGGGTGACGGCGACGCGGATGAGCCGGACGATCTCGTCGTCGGTGAGCAGGTCCGGTTTGGCCAGCCACTGCAGGCCCTCCTCGGGCATGCAGTAGGTACAGCGCAGGTTGCACCGGTCGGTCAGCGAGACCCGCAGATCGGTGGCCACCCGGCCGAAGGTGTCGACGAGCGTCACCTGGACCCCTCCCTCGCAGTCGAGTTCCCGAGCCTCGAGCCTACGTGACGGCGGCGGCCGCGCCGCCCCGAGTCTCCCCGGGGGCGGCGCGGCCGCGCGTGCCGTGCGACGGCGGGGTCAGTGCGCTCCGGTGCCGGTGAGCGAACGGACCTCCAGCTCGGCGTACTTGCCCTTGTCGGGCTGCTCCTTGGAGAGGATGGTGCCCAGCCAGCCGAGAAGGAAGCCGACCGGTATCGAGATGATGCCGGGGTTGGACAGCGGGAACCAGTGGAAGTCGACGTCCGGGAACATGGCCGTCGGGGCGCCGGAGACGACCGGCGAGAACAGCACCAGGCCGACGGCGGTGATCAGGCCGCCGTAGATGGACCACAGCGCGCCCTGGGTGGTGAAGCGCTTCCAGAACAGGCTGTAGAGGATCGTCGGCAGGTTGGCGGAGGCGGCGACCGCGAAGGCCAGGGCGACGAGGCCGGCGACGTTGAGGTCGCGGGCGAGGGCGCCGAGGGCGATGGAGACGATGCCGATGAAGACGGTGGACCAGCGGGCCGCCTTCATCTCCTGCTTGTCGGTGGCCTGGCCCTTCTTGATCACGTTCGCGTAGATGTCGTGGGCGAACGAGGAGGAGGAGGCCAGGGTGAGGCCGGCGACCACGGCGAGGATGGTGGCGAAGGCGACGGCGGAGATCGAGGCCAGCAGGATCGCGCCCCAGGTGGAGTCGACGCCGCCGAGGTGCAGGGCGAGCAGGGGCGCTGCCGTGTTGCCCGCCGCGTTGGACTCGGTGATGTACTCGGGCTTCATCAGCGCGGCGGCGCCGAAGCCGAGGGCCAGGGTCATCAGGTAGAAGGCGCCGATGAGGCCGATGGCCCAGAGCACGGACTTGCGGGCGGCCTTGGCGGTGGGGACCGTGTAGAAGCGGATCAGGATGTGCGGCAGGCCGGCGGTGCCGAGGACCAGCGCGATGCCGAGAGAGAGGAAGTCGATCTTCGACATCTCGCTGACGCCGTACTTGAGGCCGGGCTCCAGGAAGGCGCTGCCCTTGCCGCTGTTGGAGGCGGCGGTGCCGAGCAGGTCGGAGATGTTGAAGTTGAACTTCAGCAGGACCAGGAAGGTCAGCAGCAGCGCGCCGAACATGAGCAGCACGGCCTTGACCATCTGCACCCAGGTGGTGCCCTTCATGCCGCCGATGGAGACGTACATGATCATCAGGACGCCGACCAGGGCGACGATGCCGATCTTGCCGAACTCGCTGGTGATGCCGAGGAGCAGGGCGACCAGGACGCCGGCGCCCGCCATCTGCGCGAGCAGGTAGAAGATCGACACCACGATGGTGGAGATGCCGGCCGCGGTGCGGACCGGGCGCTGGCGCATCCGGTAGGCGAGCACATCGCCCATGGTGTAGCGGCCGGAGTTGCGCAGTGGTTCGGCGACCAGGAGCAGGGCGATGAGCCAGGCGACCAGGAAGCCGATGGAGTAGAGGAAGCCGTCGTAACCGGAGAGGGCGATGGCGCCGGCGATGCCGAGGAAGGACGCGGCAGACATGTAGTCGCCGGAGATGGCGAGGCCGTTCTGGAATCCGGAGAACTGGCGGCCGCCGGCGTAGAAGTCGGCGGCGTCCTTGGTCTGGCGGCCGGCCCAGATGGTGATGGCCAGGGTGGCCACGACGAACGCGCTGAACAGGCTGATGATCAGTGTGCGGTGTTCGCTGGCCTCGTTGGCCGCGAGGAACACGAAGTCGGTGCTCACGCGCCGCCCTCCATCCGGGACTTGATGGCGTCGGCCTTCGGGTCGAGCTTGGCGGCGGCGGTGCGCGCGTACCACCAGGCGATCAGGAAGGTGCTGACGAACTGGAGAACGCCCAGGACCAGGGCGACGTTGATGTTGCCGACGACCTTGGTGCCCATGAAGCCGCCCGCGTAGTTGGACAGCAGGACGTAGAGCAGGTACCAGAGGACGAACGCGATGGTCAGCGGGAACGCGAACGAGCGGTAGGAGCGGCGTAGTTCGGCGAACTCCGCGCCTTCCTGGACCTCGACGTACTCCTCGGTGGACGGCTGCCGTGGTTGCGGCGATTCGAGCGGCGGTGCGTCTGCCACGGAGTCTCCTCGTGTGATGGATGGGGTCATAGGAAAATCAGCCTGCTTGTGACGTGGATCACTGAACAAAGTCGAGATGCTAGGGCCCCGGAACGTGATCCGACAGGGGGTCGCGGCTCTTCACCCCTTGTCCGCCTTCACGGAGCGGAGCGGCGACCGGTTCACCGTCGTCGCCATGTTCGGGAATCGTCGCGGCGGAGCGTTGCTGGCCAGCGACTTCGAGGGATAGCTTCTCTTCCTGAACCATCCGTCATGTACCTGCCCGCGACCCACCTCCGCCCGGGCGGGCTTCGATTCAGGATGATGTGGAGACCCCATGGCTCATCTGGGCTCACGACGCCGCCTGGCCCTCGCGCTGCCGGTCGCGCTGTCGCTGACCGCGTCGCTCGGCTTCCTTCCGGCCACCGCCGCGGCGGCGCCCGCCGTCGAGGTCGCCCCGGCCGCCGCCGCGGCCGAGAAGACGATGTCCTACGTCGTCAACACCAGGACGGACCGCCGCACCCTCGCCTCGGTGAAGAAGGCGATAGCCAGGGCCGGTGGTTCGATCCTCACGTCGTACGACAAGATCGGCGTGATCGTCGCCCACTCGGCCGACCCGTCCTTCGGCGCCACGATGCGCGCCGTCCGCGGTGTGGAGAGCGCGGGCGCGACCCGCACCGTGCCGTTCACGCCGGTCGCCTCCACCCAGGTCGACGCCATGGACCGCCTCGACGCCAAGGAGATCGCGAGGATCACCGAGGCCTCCGCCGACGCCGGCCTGGGCGAGCCGCTCGAGGCCGACCAGTGGGACCTGCGGGCCATCGGCGCCGACAGGGCCGCCGAGGTGAACCCGGGCAGCCCGGACGTCACCGTCGCCGTGATCGACACCGGCGTCGACGACCTGCACCCGGACCTGGCTCCCAGCTTCTCCCCCTCCCAGTCCGCCGACTGCTCCAGCGGCGTGGCCGACGCCTCCGAGGGTGCCTGGCGCCCGGTCGACCTCGACCACGACCACGGCACCCACGTCGCCGGTGAGATAGCCGCCGCCCGCAACGGCATCGGCGTGGCCGGCGTCGCGCCCGGCGTGAAGGTCGCGGGCATCACCGTGGCCCAGCCGGACGAGACCCAGCTGTTCTTCACCGAGGCGATCGTCTGCGCCTTCGTGTTCGCCGCCGACAAGGGCGTCGAGATCACGAACAACAGCTATTACACCGACCCGTGGGAGTTCAACTGCCCCGACGACGACGACCAGAGGGCTCTCCTGGACGCCGTCACCCGGGCCAAGAGGTACGCCGAGTCCAAGGGCACCCTGCACGTCGCCTCGGCCGGCAACTCGTACCTCGACCTCGACTCGGACGCCATCGTCGACGACGGCAGCCCGAACGACGGCACCCCGGTCACGCGGACCATCGACCCGCACGTCTGCCTCGACATGCCGGCCCAGCTCGACGGCGTGGTCACCGTCTCCTCGACGGGCTACTTCGACAAGAAGTCGTACTTCTCGAACTACGGCAAGGGCGTCATCGACGTCGCCGCGCCGGGGGGCGACGCGCGCCAGCTCCCGCCGGACACCCCGTCGAAGAACGGCCGCATCCTGTCCACCCTCCCGGGCGGCGGTTACGGCTGGTCCCAGGGCACCTCGATGGCCGCCCCGCACGCGGCCGCCGTCGCCGCCCTCATCAAGTCCACGCACCCGAAGGCGACTCCCGGTGCGCTGGCGGCCATGCTGAAGGCGCAGTCGACCAAGTTCCCCTGCCCCGACACGTACGACTACAACAACGACGGCGTCCAGGACGCGGTCTGCGTCGGCGGCCCGCGCGGGAACGGCTTCTACGGCGCCGGCATCGTCGACGCCCTCAAGGCCGTCACCAAGTAGCTCCGGCGGCTCCGGCCCGCCAGGCCCGCCGACGGCACCACGACCCCACCATCAAGGCACCACGGCACGACGACGTCCGCCCGGCCCCTCGGCCCGGCGGACGTCGTCGTGTCCCCGCCGGGCACGCGCGGCGGGGACCGTCGCGGTCGCGGAACGGAGCCGCGTCCGCCACTTGCCGTGGCCTGCTTGCCCGGATTCATCCCCTCCGGTGAAGATCGTCCCGTGACCTTGACGACGCCAACCCCCGGACCCGCCACGGCGCCTGACGGACCGGCGCCCCGCAGAGCTCCCGCCGGGCGGGCCGTCGCCCTGCTCGCCCTGGTGACGGCCGGTGCGCTGGTCCCGCTGCTGGGCCCGTCCGCGGCGCTGCACGGCAGCGGGGAGGCCGCGGCCCCGGGCACGCCCGGCATCGGCCTGCTGCGGGCCGTGCTGTTCGCGGCCCTCTGCGTGCCGCTGGGCGAGCTGTTCGTGGGCCGGGCGGCACGGCGGCTGCGGCCGGGGGGCGTGCTGCCGCCCGGCCGGTCCGCGTGGGCCGCCGGGGCCGGGTTCCTCGCCGCCCTGGGGCTGGCGCTGGTCGTCGCCGCCGGGAACCGGGTGCCCGGCGGCTGGGGCGACCTGGACCTGGGCGGCCTGCAGTCGCACCGGGAGGGGCTGCTGGCGCTGGTGGAGGTGAACGGCTTCCTGGTGGCGGGGCTGCTCGCCCTCTCCCGCCGCCCGGCCGCCCAGCTGTGGCCGCTGGGCGCGGTGGTCGCGGCGGAGGCGCTGCGCGCCCATCCCGCCTGGGACTACCACGACCCCCTGACCGGCGCCGCGCTCACCGCCGTCCACCTGACCTGCGGCGCGCTGTGGGCCGGCGGCCTGCTGCACGCCCTGCGCGTCCTGCGGCTCTGGCGGGCCGAGGCGCCCGCCGAGGCCGCGGCGCTGCTCGGCCGGTACGCCCGCGCGGCCGCCCTGCTGCTCGCGGCGGTCACCGCCACCGGGGTGTGCAGCGCGCTGCGCCGCATGCCGCCGGGGACGGTGCTGGAGCAGCTGGTGACCACCGCCTACGGGCGCACGCTGCTGGCCAAGGTGCTGCTGGTGGCCGCGGTGGCCGCGCTCGCCCTGTGGGCCCGGCTGCGGCTGCGCGGGGCCGCCGATCCGCTGACGGCGTGGGTCCCGGCCCGCGCGGAGGTGGCCCTGCTCGCCCTGGTGGTGGCCGCCTCCGGCCTGCTCACGGCACTGCCGGTGCCGATCCGGTGGCAGTGAGCGCCGCGGTCCGCGGCTCCCGCGGCCGCGTCCGTCCGCACACGCCCGCGACGAGCAGCGCCTGGGCCGCGATGTAGGTCGCCATCACCCACAGTCCGTGGACCGGCAGCGGGCCCCAGCCCGCCAGTTCCGCCGCGATCAGCGTGTCCGAGAGCAGGAACAGGGCCCCGCCCGCGGCGGCGAGGCGGCCCGTCCGCCCCGCGGCCCAGGCCATCGCGGTGAGCAGGCAGCTGTAGCCGGCCACCGGGACCCGCAGGTCGGCCGGCAGGTCCGGGAGCAGCAGCACCATCAGCGCCGCCAGTCCGGCCGCGTACACGACGGCCGAGCCGAGGCCCGCCGCCCTGCTCCGGTCGGTGCCGTGGCGGCGGAAGAGGACCAGGTAGGCGATATGACCCAGGGCGAAGGAGCCCATGCCGACCAGGAACGCTCCCCGCCCCAGGAGAGCATCACGTCGCCGCCCCAGCCGAAGGCCAGCGCCACCAGCAGCACGCGGGGCGCTCCGACGAGCGCGGCGGTGGCCGCCAGCAGGGGCATCAGCAGCGCCTTGGAGACCGTCTCCACCGTGCCGTGGCCGGTGGAGACCGTGACCAGGTTGACGGCGGAGGCCAGGACGAAGGCGGCGGGCAGGGCCTTGCCCAGCCACGGCGCCCGGGGTGCCGTCGTCGTCCTGATGCTCACGCGGACTCCTTCAGGGCGGCCGCGGTCGCGGCGGGGGCGGCGGGGGCGGGCGCGGTCCCGGCGGCGGGCGTGGCGGAGACGCCGGTGGCCGGCTGCCAGCCCGGCCCGCGGAACAGCCGGCCCGCGCGTTCACTCCAACTCCGCGCCGCCCGCAGGTCCTTGGCGATGGCGGCGTACTCGTGGGTGGCCACCCGGAGCGGGTTGTACGTCTCGATGTTCTTGGTCAGCCCGTACACCGGACGTTCGGTCTCCTCGGCGAAGCTGCCGAACATCCGGTCCCAGACGATCAGGATGCCGCCGAAGTTGCGGTCCAGGTAGCCGCCCTGCGAGGCGTGGTGGACCCGGTGGTGGGAGGGCGTGTTGAAGACGAACTCGACCGGCCGGGGCAGCTTGCCGATCCGCTCGGTGTGGATGCCGAACTGGTAGACCAGGTTGACCGACTGGAGGAAGGCCAGCGCCGCCGGGTGCACGCCGAGGGCGATCAGCGGCAGGTAGAACGGCCAGCCGGTGAGCGAGGTCCACGGCTGCCGCAGCGCCGTGGAGAGGTTGAACTTCCGGCTGGAGTGGTGCACGACGTGGCAGGCCCACAGGATCCGGATCACGTGGTGGCCGCGGTGCTGCCAGTAGTAGAAGAAGTCCTGGGCGAGCAGCATCAGCAGGACGGTCCACCACAGCACGGGTATCCGCAGCGGGGTGAGTTCGTGGACGACCGTGTAGATCGCCACGACGGGGATCTTCCAGAGGAAGTCCCAGAAGAGACTGCCCAGGCCCATGGTGATGCTGGTGGCGGCGTCCTTGGCCTCGTACCCCGCCGCGTCCTCGTCCGGATGGACGCGGTAGCTCACGATCTCGATCACCGTGAGCACCACGAAGGCAGGGATTGACCAGAGCACGACATCGGGCAGGTTCGGCATACCTGCACGGTAAGGGCGCTTCCCGGACCGCGGCCAGAGGTCGTTACCGACAAGTATTACCGCCGGTAGGCCCCGTTCCTCGTGGAGCCCCGCCAATACCTCCACGGCGGAGCCCCCGCCGACGCCCGGTCAGACCCCCGCCATGCCGAGCAGGTTGCCCGCGGCGTAGGTGACCGCCATCGCGAGCGCCCCGCCGCCGACGTTGCGCACCATGGCCCGGCGCGGATCGGCGGCGCCGAGGCGGGCACTGCTCCAGCCGGTGAACACCAGCGAGAGCAGCACCGAGACCACGGTGACCGGCAGCCGCCAGCCGGCCGGCGGCAGCACGATGGCGAGCAGCGGGAGCAGCGCGCCGACGGTGAAGGCGGCGAAGCTGGCGCCCGCGGCGTGCCAGGGGTTGGTCAGGTCGTCGGGGTCGATGCCGAGTTCGACGGCGGCGTGGGCGCGCACCGGGTCGCGTGCGGTGAGCTGCCGGGCCGCGTCCCCGGCGGTCTCGCGCCGCAGCCCGCGGTCCTCCAGCAGGCCGGTGAGCTTCTCCAGCTTGGCCTGCGGCCGCTCGCGCAGCCTGCGCCGCACCGTGGCGAGGGCGGCCCGCTCGGAGTCGCGCTGGGTGGAGACCGAGACGTACTCCCCCGCGGCCATGGACATCGATCCGGCCAGGAGTCCGGCGAGGCCGGCGGTCAGCAGGGCGGACCGGCTCCCGGTCGCCCCCGCCACGCCGACCACCAGGCCCGCGGTGGAGACGATGCCGTCGTTGGCGCCGAGCACGGCGGCCCGCAGCCAGTTGAGCCGGGCGGCGAGGGGCGTGCTCCCGCGCCCCATTTCATCGCGTTCGAGGGCTTCGCGCCTTTCGCGGTCTTGGCGACTTTCGCCTCGTTGCTGTCGTTCCGTCACATCCGGAGGATCGCACCGGACATGCGTCCGGTGGGGTACCGACGCTCCCCGGGGGACGGAGGTGTCGGCCCGGCCGCATATCCTCGTTGACCATGCTCGAAGACCACACGCCCGAAGCGTCCACCGCTCCCTGGCCGGCCGTGTATCCCCAGGGGTACGCGGTCGTCGACGTGGAGACCACCGGACTGGCCCGGGACGACCGCATCATCTCCGCGGCCGTGTACCGGCTGGACGCCCGCGGCGAGGTGGAGGACCACTGGTACACGCTGGTCAACCCGGAGCGCGACCCCGGGCCGGTGTGGATCCACGGGCTGACCAGCGACGCGCTGGAGGGTGCCCCGCTGTTCACGGAGATCGCCGAGGAGTTCGCGACGCGGCTGGCGGACCGGGTGCTGGTCGCCCACAACGCCGTCTTCGACTGGCAGATGATCGCCCGTGAGTACGCCCGGGCGGGCCGGGAGGCGCCGGTGCGGCAGCGCCTGTGCACCATCGCCCTGGCGAAGGCGCTGGCCCTGCCGCTCGCCAACCACAAGCTGGAGTCGCTCGCCGCGCACTTCGGCGTGGTCCAGCGGCGTGCCCACCACGCCCTGGACGACGCCCGGGTGCTGGCGGAGGCGTTCCGCCCCAGCCTGCGGGCGGCGGCGGCCACCGGGCTGCGCCTGCCGCTGCTGGAGTGCCTGCCGCTCACCGAGTGGTCCGACGGGCCGACGGCGCGGATCGGGCGGCAGCCCGGCGGACCGGGCGGTTACGGGTCCGGCGGCCACGGGTCCGGCGGTGGTTACCGGCCGACGGCGTGGAACCGTTCCCGCAAGCGGCCGCCGTGTCCGTACCCGAATCCCGGCCGCTACGTGCCGGGCGAGCCGCTCCGCCAGGGCATGCGGGTCGCCTTCTCGGGCGACACGTCGGTGGAGCGCGAGCTCCTGGAGGACCGGGCCACCGAGGCCGGGCTCCACGTGGCGGGCAGCATCTCGCGGCTGACCAGTCTGCTGGTGACCAACGACCCCGACTCGGGCACGTCCAAGACCGTCAAGGCGCGCCAGTTCGGCACGCCCGTGGTGGACGAGGCGGCCTTCGGCCAGCTGCTGGGGGACGTCGCACCGGCGGACGGCTGACCGCCCGGCGGACGGCCGGCGGGCTCCCCCGGCCGTCTAGGTGGCCGAGCCGACCTTGTCGACGATGCCCTGCTTGCCCTCCGCCCGCGCGCAGTGGGCCCCGCAGTACCAGTGGCCCTCCACCTCGACGCCCTGCCCGATGATCTGCACCCGGCAGTGCTCGCAGATGGGCGCCATCCGGTGGATCGCGCAGGCGAACGAGTCGAAGACGTGCCGCGCTCCGTCCCGGGTCTCGACCGTGAACGCCAGCTCGTAGTCATTCCCACACACTTCGCACCGTGCCATGCACCGCACTGTGCGCGGCGGGACGGGCCCGCGCAAGGCGACAGCGCCCGGCCGGGAACCGGTCCACCCGTTCACCGCACCCCGGCCGTCAGCGGACGTCGCCGAGGGAGGCCAGCAGCGTGCGCATGATCCGGTTGAGGGCCTCGACGTCCTCCGCCGCGAGGGGCGCGAGGATCCACCGACACCCTGCCGACGGCCGCGGACACCGGCCTGGACAAGGTCGAGGTGCTGTCGGTGGCCCCGCTCGTGGCCCACGCGATGCGGGAGATCTTCGAGAACGGGTCGGTGACCAGCCTGCTGCAGGACCTGTGAGCCGTGGCGCGGGCGGGCCCGGACGGTGACGTCGCACGACGGACACCGGCCGGGCCCGCCGGCCGTTCCCCGCGGGCGACCGGGGGTGACGGACGAACGGGACGCGGCGGTTGTTACCGTCGTCGTGTGTACCGCTTCCTGTTGACCCGGCAGTGGGTGATCGTCACCCTGGTCGCCCTGGCGCTCGTCCCCACCATGATCGAGCTGGGCTTCTGGCAGTGGCACCGTCATATCGACCGGGTGGCCTCCAACCAGCGCATCGAAAAGGCGCTGGAGGCCGAGCCGGTGCCGGTCGAGTCGCTGACCCGGCCGGGGGCGCGCATCGACCGCGACCTGTACTACCGGCACGTGACGGCGCGCGGCGTCTTCGAGACCGACCGCGAGGTGGTGGTGCGCCGCCGCACCAACGCCGACGACCGGGTGGGCTACCACGTGCTGACCCCGCTGCGACTGGAGGACGGCCGGTACCTGCTGGTCAACCGCGGCTGGGTGCCGGCCGACGGCAGGCAGAGCGAGTTCCCCGAGATCCCCGCCCCGCCGGGCGGCGAGGTGACGGTGACCGGCCGGCTGATGGCCGACCAGACCACCGCGGAGAGCGGCATCAAGGACCTCGACGACCTCCCCGACCGGCAGGTCATGCTGATCAGCAGCGGGTCGGAGTCCGAGCGGCTGGGCGCCGAGGTGCTCGGCGGGTACGTCGAGCTGGTCTCCCCCGCGCCCGCGGACGGCAGCCCCGAGCTGATCCCGGGCCCGGACCACGACAGCATCGGCAACCACATGGCGTACGCGATCCAGTGGTGGCTGTTCACGGGAGGCGTGCCGATCGGCTGGGTGGTGCTGGTCCGCCGCGAGGTGCGGGAACGCCGCGAACTCGCCGACGGGCCCGACGCCGGAGAAGGCGCGGCGGAGGAGAAGGCGACCCCGGCGACCGCCTGACGGCCGTACCGGGTGCAGGATGGTGGGCATGGATCTTGGACTGAAGGACCGTGTCTACGTCGTCACCGGCGGCTCCCGCGGACTGGGCAACGCCACCGCGCGCGAACTGGTCGCCGACGGGGCGAAGGTGGTCGTCTCCGGCCGTGACGAGGCCTCGGTGGCCGCGGCCGCCGCGGAGCTCGGGCCGAACGCGGTGGGCGTCGCCGCCGACAACGGCGATCCCGGGACGCCCGAACGGCTGATCGCCGCGGCCCGTGAGCACTTCGGGCGCTTCGACGGCGTGCTGATCAGCGTGGGCGGGCCGCCGGCCGGGCTGGCCGCCGACAACACCGACGAGCAGTGGCTCGGCGCGTTCGAGACGGTGTTCCTCGGCGCGGTGCGGATGGCCCGGACGGCCGCCGCGGAGCTGGGCCGGGGCGGTGTCGTCGGCTTCGTGCTCTCCAGCTCGGTGCACGAGCCGGTCTCCGGGCTGACCATCTCCAACGGGCTGCGGCCCGGCCTGGCGGGCTTCGCCAAGTCGCTCGCCGACGAGCTGGGGTCGCGGGGCGTGCGGGTGGTGGGCGTGCTGCCGTCGAGGATCGACACCGACCGGGTGCGGGAGCTGGACGCGCTCTCCGCCGATCCGGCGGCGACGCGGGCGGCCAACGAGGCGCGCATCCCGCTGGGCCGGTACGGCAGGCCGGAGGAGTTCGGACGGGTGGCGGCGTTCCTGCTGTCGCCGGCCGCCTCCTACGTGACGGGCGTGATGATCCCGGTCGACGGCGGCACCCGCCGCGGGTTCTGACGGACGGCGGTGGGCGGTGGGGGCCGCGCCTGCGCCCCCACCCCCCACCGCCGTGGCGGTGGGGGCGCAGGCGGGCTTCCCGCGCCGCGTCGGCGGGGGTCAGGACACGCGTTCGGGGCGGCGTTTGACGGCGCGCATGCGGATCTCCGAGGGTAGGGAGGTCAGTCCCACCGAGGCCCGGGCGTGGGCCAGCGTCTCGGAGGTGAGGCGGTCCAGGGTGCGCCCCGGGTCCGCGTCCGGGTCCAGCCGGACGCCCATCCGCATCCTCGGCGTCCGGCGCCGCCCGGTGAGCCGTACCCGCGCCCGGTCGACGCCGTCGAGGCCGGCGGCCTCGGCGGCGACCGAGTTCTCCAGCGCCCGCGCGCGCAGCGCGGCGCCCTCGTCGTCACCGGTGTCGACGGTGACCACCGCCAGCCGGTGCCGCTGCACCGAGCGCGTCAGCCACCACAGGGCCAGCACCAGCAGCACGGCGAGCACGGCGAACACCACGGGCCACCACCAGCCCTGGTCGCGCCACCGGGTGCGCTCCGCCGCGGTCAGCAGCACGTCGTCCCGCCCCTGGTGGATCCACCAGCCGGGGGACGGCGCGCCCAGGCCGACCGCCAGGACCGAGCCGCCCACCACCAGCAGCACCAGGCCGATCAGTCCCAGCAGCACCCGGTTGACGATCCTCAGCACCTCGTTCACCCCTTCTTCCGCTCGGGACGCCGCACCTTCACCGCGAGCGACGGCGGCCGGGACAGGCCCAGACCGCCCACCGCCTCCTCCAGCCGGCTCCGGACGTCGCCCCCGACCTCGTCGAGCTCCCTGAAGTGCGCCACGACGCGCACGTCGGCCTTCCGCCGGCGCATCCTCACCCGCGCCGCGCGCACCCCGGGCACCTCCAGCGCCCGGTCCCGGAGCACCATGGCGGCGGCCGTGCGGTCGAGCCCCGCGCGGATGTCGGGGTTGGTGCGCCGCATCGGGAGGATGCCCCGCACCCCGGGGGTGAGGGCGAGCACCAGCAGCCACAGTCCGAGCGCGGCGGCGACGCCCGCCCCGACGAGCACCCACACGTCGTCGAGCGGGCGCTGGGACAGTTCCCGGGCCAGGCGGCGGCGCACGCCGCCCAGCGCGGGGCGCCCGGCGCGGACGGCGGCCAGGTCGGCCAGGAGCAGCACGGCGGCGGCCAGCAGCAGCAGCGCGGCCACGGCCGAGGGCCGCCGCCGGGTGGACCAGAACCGCCCGGTGGCGCCCGGCTCGACCATGGTGGCCCCGGTGTCCGGCGCCTGCGGCTCCTCGGCGGTGCCTTCGGGGCGTCCGGGGCCGTCGGGGCGTTCTTCGGTGGTCGTGTCGCTCATCGCAGTTCTCCCCGGCCGGAGTGCAGCCGCTCCACGTGCAGCACGACCTCCAGCACCTTCAGTCCGGCCAGTTCCGCCACCCGTTCGGTGACCCGGCGGCGCACGGCACGGCACTGGGCGCCGAGGTCGGAGGGGTAGGCCAGTTCGCAGTTGACGGTGACCCGGGCGGTGCCGGCGTCCTGGTGGACGACGACGTTCGCGTAGGGCGGGACGGCGTCGGCCGGCAGGACGTCCAGCGCCTCACGGGCGCCCTGCGCGGCGATGCGTGCCACCACGCGGTCGGCGAGCCGGGTCTCGCCGCGTTCGGCGGCGGGTACGGAGGCCGGGCCGCCGCCCGGACCGGTGTCCGGGCGGCGGAGGGCCGTGGTCGTGTCGGGCACCGTCACCCCCGCCCGCCGCGGGGACGGAACAGGTCGCCGGCGTCCAGGTCTCCCTCCAGGAACCTGCCGACCAGGAAGCCGACGGCGCCCAGCGCCGCCACCAGCAGGAAGGCGCCGAAGCCGCCGAAGTATCCGGCGAAGCCCAGGGCCATTCCCGCGATCATGCCGATCACGGCCATGCTCATCGTGCGCTCCTCGTCGTGCGCCGCGCGGTCCGTCCGGTCCCGGACCCGCCCGTTTCGGGCCGGCGCCTCTGTTCGGTGGACCGGGTCACTGGATCCGGGGCTCCGGGGCCGACTCGTCCTCCTCGTCGGGGAGCTTGACGTCGCTCACCGCGATGTTGACCTCGACCACCTGGAGGCCGGTCATCCGCTCGACGGCGGCGACGACGTTCTCCCGGACGTCCCGGGCGACGTCGGAGATGGAGACGCCGTAGTCCACGACGATTTCCAGGTCGAGCGCCGTCTGCACCTCGCCGACCTCGGCCTTGACCCCGCGGGAGACGGCCTTGGGGCCGCCTCCGCCGGGGACGCGGTCACGCATGGCGCCGAAGGCCCGGGAGCTGCCGCTGCCCATGGCGTGCACGCCGACCACGTCGCGGGCCGCCAGACCGGCGATCTTCTCGACCACGCCGTCGGCGATCGTGGTGCGGCCCCGGGTTCCCGCGGCGCCGGTGGCGCCAGTCGTCTCACTCATAGCCGTACGTCCTTTCGGTCGTCCTCCTGCGACCACGCTAAGTGGCGTTTCCGTGACTCGCCGTTCGGATACGGCAAGGTGGAGGAATGACCTCTCATGCGCGACGGACTTCTCAGGAGTGGGCCGGGGCGGTCCGGCGGAGGACCGGGCTCGGCAGGCCGTTGCCGCTGGGCGCCCCCGGGGACGGCCTGTGGATCGCGGCGCGGCCCGCCGAGGCCGCGCTGCGCACGGCCGCGCGACAGGTGGACGGAACGCGGCTGCGGGGCCTGCGGCTGGGGCCCGCCGACCCGTCGGGCCCACGCCCGGCGCCGCCCGCGCCCGAGGCCGCGGTGGCGCCGGGCCCGCTGCGGGTGGAGGCGGCCTTCGACTCGGTGGGCGGCGGGCCGGTGACCGAGGCAGCGCGCCGGCTGCGCGAGCAGGTGGCCGCGGCGGCCGCGGAGCTCGGTCTGGCCGTCGCTGAGGTCGACCTGACGGTGGCGGACCTTCTCCTCGAGGAGTACGCCCGTCCGGGTGACGACGCCGACGAGGACGAGGCGGAGCCCTCCTCCCCGCCCGGTCCGGCGCGTCCGGCCGGCGGCCACGGGGCGCCGGCGGGGGCCGACGAGGCGCTGGTCGAGGCGGCGGTGCGGGCGGTCCCGGGTGTGCTGGAGCCGCGTGGGATGCCGGTGATGCCCGGCGGCCCGGCCCGGCGGGGCCTGCACCTGTCGCGGGAGGAGGCGACCGGACGGCGCCTGGTGCGGGTGGACGTGGCCGTGAGCCGGGCGAGGCCGCCGCTGGAGGTGGCGACCGGGGTGCGGGAGGCGGTCACGGCGGTGCTGCCGGAGGCCGCCGTGGCGGTGCTGGTCACCGCCGTGGAGTGAGCCGGGGAACGCCGAAGGGCCCGGCGGAGAGCGACTCTCCGCCGGGCCCTTCGGCGATTGCCGTGGGCCGGAGCCCGTCGGGTCAGGCCACGATCAGGTAGATCCCGAACGCCACCGCCGCCGCGCAGGCGGCGAAGCAGGTGTAGGCGCCGGCGACCGCGAGCGGGGCCGTGCCGCCGGTGCGGGCCGCCTTCTCCCGCTGGGAGAGGCCGGCGATGCCGAGGGTGAACAGGCCCACCAGGAGAACGGTGGCCACGAGGCTGACTCCGAAGACGGAGCCGAGAGCCGCCCAGTCGATGTTCATGCTGCTTCTCTTTCTGGTTCGCCGGTGTGCGGGGGCGTCAGACCTTGGCGGGCGACGTCGCGGACTCCTGGTCCGCGCCGACGGCCGGGCCGGAGGCCTGGGAGGGCATCACGCGCTCCAGCTCCTCCGCGACCGCTTGGGTCGGGGGGACGGCGACGGCGGCGACCGCGTCGGCGACGACCCCGTCCTCCTCGACGTCGTTCACGTTGGTGTGGTCCACGACCTCACGACGGGAGATCAGCCAGATGGCGAGGCTGGAGCCGACCAGGAAGACGGCCACGACCACGGTGCCCCAGGCGCCCTGCTGCGTCACGAACTCGGCGCCGGCGGCGACCAGCGCGGCGGCCGGCAGGGTCAGCACCCAGGCGACCAGCATCCGGCCGGCGGTGGACCAGCGGACCACGCCGCCCTTGCGGCCGAGGCCGGCGCCCATCACGGCACCCGAGACGGAGTGCGTGGTGGAGAGCGAGAAGCCCAGGTGGGAGGAGGCCAGGATCACGGTGGCCGCGGAGGTCTGGGCCGCGAAGCCCTGCTGCGGCTGGAGGTCGGTCAGGCCCTTGCCCATGGTGCGGATGATGCGCCAGCCGCCCAGGTAGGTGCCGAGCGCGATGGCGAGACCCGCCGAGGCGATGACCCACATCGGCGGGTCGGAGTCCGGGACGAGGACGCCGCCGGTGACCAGGGCGAGGGTGATGACACCCATCGTCTTCTGGGCGTCGTTGGTGCCGTGGGCGAGGGAGACCAGCGCCGCGGAGGCGATCTGGCCGGCGCGGTAGCCCTTCTTGGCCGTCTGCTCCTCGGTCTTCGTCCCCAGCTTGTAGGTGATCCGCGCGCCCACCGTGGCGGCGATGCCGGCCACCAGCGGGGCCGCGAGCGCCGGGATGAGCACGTTGGTGACCAGCGTGCCGCCGTGCACCGCGCCGAAACCGGCGGAGGCGACGGTGGCGCCCAGCAGACCGCCCATGAGGGCGTGCGAGGAGCTGGAGGGGAGGCCGACCAGCCAGGTCAGCAGGTTCCAGAGGATGGCGCCCACCAAGGCCGCGAAGATCACCTCGGGCTGGATCCCCGACTCGTCCACGAGTCCCTTGGAGATCGTGTTGGCGACCTCCACGGAGAGGAAAGCACCCACAAGGTTCAGCACGGCGGACATGGCCACTGCGGTCTTCGGCTTCATCGCGCCGGTGGAGATCGTGGTGGCCATGGCGTTGGCGGTGTCGTGGAAACCGTTCGTGAAATCGAACGCGAGAGCGGTGATCACCACAATCGCGAGGATCAGCGAGAAGCTTTCCATTTACCCAGGCAATCGTTCGACGTCATTGGCGATTTGAACGTAAGTAACCAGGGTGAACGGAAGGTGAACTGACGCCCTACTGACGGTTTACGGTCACCCATGCGGTCCCCACGGGAGGGGCGGAGGCCGGTCGCGGCCGCTCGGCCCAACGTGTCGACTTGTCGATACAGCCTGGTCAGAGGTGGTGCCGGGCGCCGAGAGCCGGGAGCGGTCCGCAGGAGACGGCGGCCGTCATGGAGATCCTTGTCACGCCCGGGGCCGAAGGCCGGTGGAGGCACCGGCGCGGCGGGCAGGATCCCGGACATGCGGGACACCGAACTGACGAGCGTACCGGACGAGACGGCGCGGGCCTGGCGGTGGCTGGTGGCCACCGCCCGGCGCACCGCCGAGGACGGTCTGGTGGTCGGCACCTCCGGAAACGTCTCGGTGCGGGTGGGCGAGGACCTGGTGCTGGTGACGCCGTCGGGCGTCCCCTACGACCGGCTCGGGCCCGGGCACCTGGTGGGGGTGGGGCTGGACGGGCGGCGGAGGCTGGGGACGGCGGAGCCGACCAGCGAGCTGCCGCTGCACCTGGCCGTCCACCGGGGCACCGGCGCCCGGGCCGTGGTGCACACCCACGCCGTGCACGCCACCGCCGTCTCCACGCTGGTCGACGAGCTCCCGCCGGTCCACTACATGACGGCAGCGCTCGGCGGCCCGGTGCGGGTCGCGCCGTACGCGACCTACGGGACCCCGGAGCTGGCCGAGGCCACGCTCGCCGCCCTGGAGGACCGCACCGCCTGCCTGCTGCGCAACCACGGCACGGCGCCTGCGGCACTACGGCCGGCCCGCGGAGGCCGGCACCGGCACGGACCCGGCGGGCGAGGGCTGACACCGCCGCGGACGCCCGAGGGCCGGCACGACGGACGGGCGAGGGCCGACAGGACGACGGGCGAGGGCTGACACCGCCGTGACGGGGCACACGAAGCCCTGGGAGCCGGTGGCGGCTCCGGTGGCGAGGCAAGGAGAGCTCCTTGAAACTGGACGGGTGCGCACAGTGAACCTCAAGGCCGCGACGGTCACCGCGGTCGCCGGCGCCGCGGCAGCGGTGGCCGCCGGACGACTGGCGGGCGACACCGCGCTCAGGACTTCTCCGGACCGGCCGCTGCCCACCGAGCCGCACCTCACGGTGCACGACGTCGGCGAGGACTGGATCAGCCTCACCCGCGACCTCGCGGCACTCCGCCCCGGCGTCCACGGGCTGGTCGGCAGGGACACCGGGGACGGCGGCCCGCACGCCGTGGTCGGACCGGTGCGCGACGACCTTCCGCACGCCCCCGACGCCGTGGTCCGGCGGCTCGAGCGCGTCTCCCGGGGCGTGCTGCGCCGCGGCGACCGGGTCTGGTTCTCCCCCGCCGTGCACGTCGGCAACCCGGTGACCGCGCTGGACCTCACCTACGCCGACGTGGAGGTCCCGGGCGAGCTGGGCCTGCTGCCCGGCTGGTTCCTGCCCGGGCAGCGCTCCACCTGGGTGATCGCCGCCCACGGCCTGGGCTCCACCCGCGAGCAGGTCCTCAACCTGCTCCCCTTCTTCCACGACCAGGCCTTCCCGGTGCTCGCCCTGGCCCACCGCGGGGATCCGGGAGCCCCCCGCTCCCCCGACCGCCGCTTCCACTTCGGGGAGACCGAGTGGCGGGACCTGGACGCCGCGATCCGTTACGCCGTCCGCTACGGGGCCCGCCGGGTGGTCCTGCTGGGCTGGTCGGCCGGCGCCACCATGGCCCTGCGCGCCGCCCAGCGCTCCGGGCTGCGCAGCCGGGTCGCGGGCGTGGTGCTGGACTCCCCGGTGCTGGACTGGGAGGCGACGGCCCGCACCCTGGCCACCGCCCGCGGGGTGCCCCGCGCGCTGCTGCCGCTGGCGGTGCGCGCCACCCGCGGCCGGCTCCAGGCCCACGAGGACCCGGCCTGGGACGATCCCGAGCCGCTGCGGACGCCGACCCTGATCCTGCACGGCCCGGACGACCGGGTCGCCGACTGGCAGCTCTCCCGGGCGCTGGCCGACCGCCTTCCGCACCTGGTGACCCTGCAGACCTTCCGCGGCGCCCCGCACGCCGCGATGTGGAACAGCGACCCGGCACGCTACGAGGAAGCCGTACGCCGCTTCCTCACGCCCTTCATGTGAGGCCCGGAACGGCCCTCCGAGACCCCCTTCCGAAGGCCGACCGGACGTTCCGTTTGGGTTTTCGGTCCCCCACCCGAGAGACTGCCCCCGTGACGTCCCGTATTCCGCGCGACTCCAGACTTCGACTCGTCCGCACCCGACCTCTGGCCGCCGCCCCCCGGGTGACGGACCAGCGGCGCGTCCCGAGGCCGGCTCCACGGCCGCCCGAGGGCACACCGCCGCGGTCCGCCCTGGCCGCGATGGCCCGCACCCGGCTGGCCGGCGCCGTGCGCGTCGCCCGCTGGGCCGACACCGCGCTCGGCCCCGGCACCCGGGGCGGCGCCCCCGACGGCAAGGGCACCCTGTCCGACCCGACCGCCGACCGGGCCGCCCGCGAACTGGGCCTGACCGTCGCGCAGGTCCGGTCCGACTGGGACATCGCCCGGCTGGCCGGCCTCGTCGAGGTGCACGGCGCCGACGCCCGCCCCGGCTGGCGGCTGCGCGCCTGGGACCGCGACGACAGCGCCGTGCTCCGCGGCTGGGTCGCCCTGTTCGACGCCTGGTCGCTGACCTGTGCGGAGCCCGACGGCCAGGGCGCCTCCGCGGTCGCCGACACCGTCTCCGCGATGCCCCAGGTCCTCTCCTTCCTGCAGTTGTCGGCCGGGCCCGTCCCGGTGGAGCAGCTCCTGGACCTGCTCGGCCAGCGCGTCACCGAACTGCGCACCGAACGCTGCGAGGTCCCCTACACGGCGGCTCCCGAGGCGGGGCGCGCCCCCACCGAGCCGGCCGCCGCACCACCGCGGCCGGAGGACCGGCAGGCCGCCCCGCCGGTGACCCCGGACGAGCTCGCCCCGCTGCTGGAGTGGGCGCTGGGCGCGCTGGCCGGGGTGGGCGCCCTGGAGCTGGAGGGGGACGGGCCGGCCCGGCAGGCCACCCTCACCCCGCTCGGCAGCTGGGCGGTCTGGGTCAAGCTGGAGCAGATCTGCGTGGCCGCGCAGAGCCCGGCGGGCAACATCGAGCAGGCCGCCGAGGACATGCTCCGCGGCTGTGCCCGGCTGCGTCCCAAGGCGGCGCGCGCCGAGTACCAGGCGTGGCTGGCGGCCCGCCCGGTGGGCCGGGCGGTGACCGAACTGCTGGCCGCCGCCCGCGGCGAGGACGCCCTGCTGCGCGGCCTCGCCTTCGACGCGCTGCGCGTGGTCGGGGCGCCGGCCGAGCCGGTGGTGCGGGGCGCGGCCTCGGAGGCCGCGCTGCGGCCCTATGCGCTGCTCTGGCTCGCCGAGCACGAGGGCGCCGACCCGGAGGACGCGCACCAGGTGCTCACCCGGGACGAGGCGACCTGGCTCTGGGTGGACACCGCGGCGGCCGTCGCCGACCACGGTGAGGGGCCCATGCTGGTGCGCCACCTCGAGTCCGCGCTGCAGCCGACCGTGCCCCAGCTGCTGGAGGAGGTCCGCTCCGTCGGTCACCCGCGCACCGTGCAGGTGCTGGTGGCGCTGGCCGCGGCGCATCCCGACCCGGCGCTGGCCAAGGCCGTGCGCCGGGCCGCCTTCCAGGTGCACACCGGGGGCGGTTGACCCAGCCCGGCCGGGCCGCCGTCCGGCCCCGTGTCAGTCCGGTATCTCGGGGGCGTACGTGCCGAAGCTCCACACGTTGCCCTCGAGATCGCGGGCCATGTAGTCCCGCGAGCCGTAGTCCTGGTCGGTGGGCGGCATCAGGATCTCGACGCCGTGCTCCACCGCCCGGGCGTGGTGCGCGTCGGTGTCCTCGACGACCACGTAGACCCCGGCCGGGCCGGCGTCCCGCATGGCCTCGGCGAAGACTCCGCCGTTGCCCTTCTTCGAGCCGAGCATCACCACGCCGCCGCCCTGGGCCAGCTCGGCGTGCGCCACCGTGCCGCCCTCGCCCTCGTACAGGGCGAGTTCCCGGAAGCCCAGTGCCTCGGTGAGCTGCCGCACCGCTGCCTTGGCGTCGGCGTACAGCAGCGTCGGGCACAGGCCCGGCCGTCCGTTCCGGCTGTCGGTCATCGCTCCCACCTTCCCCTTCTCACATCGGTTCCCGCGTCGGTTCTCGCGACGGTTCTCGCGTCGGCCGTTATGCCTGATGTGTGACCTTTTGCACAGTCTTGCACCCGGGTCCGACAACGCACGCCGGGAAAATTGCTTGCATACGCCCGTTAGACTTCCGTCATGGCCTTTCTCCTCGCGCACTAGACGGCGGTACGCCTCCGCGAAGCCCGTCCGCGAAGCCCGTCCGCCCTTCTCACGCCCTGGAGTCTGTCCGTGATCACCGCCACCGGCGTCGAACTGCGTGCCGGCGCACGCGTCCTCATCGAGTCCGCCAGCTTCCGCGTCGCCAAGGGCGACCGCATCGGCCTGGTCGGCCGCAACGGAGCCGGCAAGACCACGCTCACCAAGGTGCTGGCCGGTGAGGGCATCCCGGCCGCCGGTACCGTCACCCGCTCCGGCGAGGTGGGCTACCTGCCGCAGGACCCCCGCACCGGCGACCTCGATGTCCTGGCCCGCGACCGCGTCCTCTCCGCCCGCGGGCTCGACGTGCTGCTGCGCAAGATGCGGGAGAACGAGGAGCGCATCGCCAGCGGCAAGGGCGCCACGCGCGACAAGGCGATGAAGCAGTACGAGCGCCAGGAGACGGAGTTCCTCACCAAGGGCGGGTACGCCGCCGAGGCCGAGGCCGCCACCATCGCCGCCGCGCTCAACCTTCCCGACCGCGTGCTCTCGCAGCCGCTGCACACGCTCTCCGGCGGTCAGCGCCGCCGAATCGAGCTGGCCCGCATCCTCTTCTCGGACGCGGACACCCTGCTGCTCGACGAGCCCACCAACCACCTCGACGCCGACTCGATCGTCTGGCTGCGGGACTACCTGAAGAGCTACCGCGGCGGCTTCATCGTGATCTCCCACGACGTCGAGCTGGTGGAGACGGTCGTCAACAAGGTCTTCTACCTGGACGCCAACCGGGCGGCCATCGACGTCTACAACATGGGCTGGAAGCTGTACCAGCAGCAGCGCGAGGCGGACGAGAAGCGCCGCAAGCGGGAGCGGCAGAACGCCGAGAAGAAGGCCGCCGCGCTCAACGCCCAGGCCGACAAGATGCGCGCCAAGGCCACCAAGACGGTCGCCGCGCAGAACATGGCCCGCCGCGCCGAGCGGCTGCTCTCCGGCCTGGACGACGTCCGCCAGTCCGACAAGGTCGCCAAGCTCCGCTTCCCGGAGCCGGCGCCCTGCGGCAAGACGCCGCTGATGGCGGAGGGCCTGTCGAAGTCCTACGGCTCGCTGGAGATCTTCACCGACGTCGACCTGGCCATCGACAAGGGCTCCCGCGTGGTCATCCTCGGCCTCAACGGCGCGGGCAAGACCACGCTCCTGCGCATGCTGGCGGGGGTGGAGCAGCCCGACACCGGGAAGATCGTCCCCGGCCACGGCCTGAAGGTGGGCTACTACGCCCAGGAGCACGAGACCCTCGACCCGGACCGCACGGTCCTGGAGAACATGCGCTCCTCCGCGCCCGACATGGACCTGGTCGAGGTCCGCAAGGTGCTCGGCTCGTTCCTGTTCTCCGGCGACGACGTCGACAAGCCGGCCGGGGTGCTCTCCGGCGGCGAGAAGACCCGGCTGGCCCTGGCGACGCTGGTGGTCTCCTCCGCCAACGTGCTGCTGCTGGACGAGCCCACCAACAACCTCGACCCGGCCAGCCGTGAGGAGATCCTCGGGGCGCTGCGCACGTACACGGGCGCGGTGGTGCTGGTGACCCACGACGAGGGCGCCGTCGAGGCGCTGCAGCCGGAGCGGATCATCCTGCTCCCGGACGGCATCGAGGACCTCTGGGGCGCCTCGTACGCCGACCTGGTGGCGCTCGCCTGACCCGTATTGGATCATTCGGACGATCCCGGCTCCTTCATCTGTGTGAGGACTCCTGGTACCCGGGTGTGCGGTGCACACATTTCTCGGCCGGGCCCCCGCCTCGTGGGGGCCCGGCCGCTTCGCGTCCGTGACCTGCTGCTTCGCCCGGAATACCGTTCAGGCGTGCGGGTACCGGTCGACGGAATGAGACTTTCCGTATGTGCGCACGCACTCCTGTCGTCAAAAGCCGGTCCTACGGACCTTGCCGAATGGGTGGCCAGGACGGCGGCAAGGGGTGATCATGAGAGGACCAGAGCGCACTTCCCATGAGGAGGCACGGGTGGCCGAGACTCTGAAGAAGGGCAGCCGGGTGACCGGCGCCGCGCGCGACAAGCTCGCGGCAGACCTGAAGAAGAAGTACGACTCCGGTGCGAGCATCCGGGCACTGGCCGAGGAAACCGGCCGCTCGTATGGCTTCGTGCACCGGATGCTCAGCGAGTCGGGCGTCACGCTGCGTGGGCGTGGCGGCGCGACGCGCGGCAAGAAGGCGCAGTCGGCCTGAGGCCGGCCGGTCCTCGACTCCGATGACGGCGGCCACCCGGTCGGTCCTCCGACCGGCCGGGTGGTTACTGTGCAGTCACTTACCGGCGTGTCTCACGGGGACGCGTCGGCCGACCGCACCCATTCGGAGGCGTCATGACTTCGCTCGACCCTGTCCTCGACAAGGACGGCGTCCGGCTCGTCGTCGACGGTGAGACCGCGACGGTGACCTTGACCAACCCCGCCAGGCTCAACGCGCAGAGCCCGGCCCTGTGGCGTGCCCTCGCCGAGGCGGGCCGGGCGCTGCCGGGTGCCGTCCGGGTCGTCGTGCTCCGCGGGGAGGGCAAGTCCTTCTCCGCCGGGCTCGACCGCCAGGCGTTCACGCCGGAGGGCTTCCCCGGCGAGCCGTCCTTCCTGGACATGGCGCGCGGCGACGAGGCCGGGATGGACGCGATCATCGCCGGGTACCAGGAGGCGTTCACCTGGTGGCGGCGGAGCGACGTCGTGTCGATCGCGGCCGTCCAGGGCCACGCCATCGGGGCCGGGTTCCAGCTCGCCCTCGCCTGCGACCTGCGGGTGGTCGCGGACGACGTCCAGTTCGCCATGCGGGAGACCAGCCTGGGGCTGGTCCCCGACCTCACCGGCACGCAGCCGTTGGTGGCGCTCGTGGGATACGCCCGTGCGCTCGAGATCTGTGCCACCGGACGGTTCGTGGGCGCGGAGGAGGCGGTGAGCAGCGGGCTCGCCAACCTCGCGGTGGAGCGGGAGGAGCTGGACGGTGCGGTGCGGGATCTGGCCGCGGCGTTGCTGGCGGCTCCGCGGTCCGCGGTGATCGAGACGAAGGCGTTGTTGCAGGGGGCGGTGGGGCGGACGTTCGACGAGCAGCGGGCCGCGGAGCGGGCCGCGCAGGGGCGGCGGCTTCGCGACCTCGCGGGCCTGGGCGAGTAACGCCGCCGCCGTCACCCTCACGTGCCCCGGCTCCGCGCCGCCGCCCTTGCCGCGGCGCGGGGCCGCTTCCCCGCACCGCGGTGAGGTCGCGTGGGTACGGTGCCGTCTGCGCCGGGTGCCTGCCGGTGCCGCTGGTGAGGTCGCGTGCGTACGGCACCGTCTGCGCCCACCCGTGCCGCCCCAGCGGCACGATTGCCCGCAGAGTGGACACGAGCCGCCCGCGCAGGGGTGGACGCGAGTCACCCGCAAGGGTGGACACGAGCCGCCCGCGCAGGGGTGGGACGCGAGTCGCCCGCGGGGGTGGGCGTTCGGCAGGGTGCGGGGGATTGTCAGGCCACCACGTGGCCGTTGAGGACGACCCGGCGGGGTGCGGCGAGGACCGCCACGTTCTCGCGCGGGTCGGTCTCGTAGACGACGAGGTCGGCCGGCGCACCCTCGTCGAGGCCCGGCCGCCCCAGCCAGGAGCGGGCCGCCCACGACGCCGCCCCCACCGCGTCGGCGGCCGGGATCCCCGCCCGCACCAGCTCGGCGACCTCCTCGGCCACCAGCCCGTGCGGCAGCGTCCCCCCGGCGTCCGTGCCGACGAACACCGGCACCCCGGCGTTCCACGCGGACCGCACCGTGTCGTAGCGCCGCTCGTGGAGCCGCCGCATGTGGGCGGACCAGCGGGGGAACTTCTCGTCCCCGCCCGCCGCCAGCTTCGGGAAGGTCGCGATGTTGACCAGCGTCGGCACGATGGCGACGCCCCGCTCGGCGAAGAGCGGGATGGTGTCCTCGGTGAGCCCGGTGGCGTGCTCGACGCAGTCGATGCCCGCCTCGACCAGGTCCCGCAGGGAGTTCTCGGCGAAGCAGTGCGCGGTGACCCGCGCCCCCAGCCGGTGCGCCTCGGAGATGGCGGCCTCGACGGCCCCGCGCGGCCAGCAGGGGGCGAGGTCGCCCTCGGCGCGGTCTATCCAGTCGCCGACCAGCTTCACCCACCCGTCGCCGCGCCGTGCCTCCCGTGCCACGTGGGCGACGAGGTCCTCCGGTTCGACCTCCCAGGCGAAGTTGCGGATGTAGCGCCGGGTGCGGGCGATGTGCCGTCCGGCGCGGATGATCCGCGGCAGGTCCTCCCGGTCGTCGATCCACCGGGTGTCGGCGGGCGAGCCGGCGTCGCGCAGCAGCAGCGCCCCGGCCTCCCGTTCGGTCAGCGCCTGCTTCTCCGAGACGTCGTCCGGTACGGCCCCGTCCGCGCCGAGCCCCACGTGGCAGTGGGCGTCGACCAGCCCGGGCAGGACCCATCCCTCGACGGTGCGGACGTCCCGGGCGCCCACCGGGCGGTCGTGACTGATCCGCCCGCCGACCACCCAGATCTCGTCCCGGACCTCCTCGGGCCCGACCAGCACCCTCCCCTTCACCCGCAGCACCGCGTGATCGCTCATGCCCCGCACCCTAGATCCCTCACCCCGGCCGCGTCAGGAGGGCCGGCACAGCCTCGGGTTGGCGAGGTCGGCGCAGGGCCGCTGGCCGTACTCCCGGATGACGTCCTGGCCGACCTCCAGGGTCATGTACCGCAGGAACCCGGCGACCAGGGAGTCGGCCGGCGGCTGCCCGTAGGTGTAGGCGTACTCGGTGGCCCAGAACGGGTAGACGCCCCGGTCGGCGGCGTCGAGCTCGGCGGGGTGGCCGTCGATGCGGACCAGGCGGAGGCGGTCCGTCCGGGCGCCGGCGGCGTGGGCCTCCGCGTAGCCGAGGCCGCCGGGGACGGCGGCCACCGTGTCCAGCGCCTCCTGGGTGGAGCCGCGTTCGCAGCGCAGCGCGGGGTGGTCGGGGCGGGCGACCCGGGCGCGGCAGTCGTGGGAGGTGACGTTGGGTTCGGTGGCGCCGTCGAGCACGCGTTCCTCCAGCGCCCGGCGGCTGCCGGAGTTGGAGTAGCGTCCGACCAGGGCGATCGGCAGGTCGTTGCCGCCGACGTCGCTCCAGTTGCGGTACCGGCCGGCGTAGATCCGCCGGATCTGCTCCGGCGTCAGGTCCTGGACGCCCGCCGCCTCGTTGACGACCAGGGTGAACAGGGAGAACGACACGGGGCGGGGCAGGAGCTGCGGGTGGCCGTCGCCCTTGCGGCCGTCGGAGAAGGCGAGCATGGCCGGGCCGTCCTCGCCCGCCTTGCGGCCCGCCTCGTCGAGGGTGCGGACGCCCTCCTGGCTGCCGGAGGCCCGGATGTCTATCTCCACGTCCCCGGGGGCTTCGCGGCAGGCCTCGCGGTAGCTCTCGGCGGCCTTCTCCACCACGGGGCGGAAGGCGGTGGATCCGACCACGGTGAGCTTGCCGGAGGCGCAGTCCACCGCGGCCGTGGAGTTGCCCTCGGACACGTAGTACAGGGCGACGATCAGCGAAGCCATCACGGTGATCAGCGCGACCACGCCCCGGGAGACGCGGGCCCGGTAGCGGGTGCGGGTGATCCGGCCGCCCTTGATCCGGCTCACCATCACCGCGTCGGACTCGTCGCCGTCCCGCTCGGGGGCGTTGTCCCCGTCGAGTTCGTCGAGCACCACCAGCACCTTGTAGTGCTCGTTCGGGTTGAGCGGGACCCGGGGCAGCCGCAGTACGTCCGGGTCGGCCCGCTCCGGGTCCCGGTTGAGCAGCGGGATGGCGTTGGTGGGCGAGCTGGGGCCGCGGCGCGTGGGGTCGAAGGCGCGCACGACGCGGCGGCGCGGGAAGCGGACGGACAGCCCGACGGGCTCGCTCTCCATGTAGTCGTCGACGTCGACGGGCACCGAGCCGTTGTTCTCGATCCGCACCAGCACCAGGGACGGGTGCCGGGCGCCGGCGAAGTCCTCGCCGAAGGCCCGCGTGTCCATCTGGATCCGGTAGCCGAGCCGCTTCCTGCCGATGAAGAAGAACTCGTACACGCCGGCCACCGTCGGGATGACGACGCCGAGCACGGTGAGAGTGATCTCCCAGGGGATCGTGTCCATGATGCGCACAAAGTACGGTCGGCTTTTCGCCCTGGGGAGTCCGCGAGGGACGGCGACCGGTGAAGTTCACCGGCCGTTGCCGGGGCGTTCGGCCGGGGTGCGGACCGCGTACGGCAACGAGCCGGAACCGGGCGGTCCGCGGCCTCGCGCGGGCACCGGTTACCCTCGGGGCGCACCACCCGGACCACCCGCACCCACTCGGCGAAGAGAGCACCACCGTGACCCATCCCTTCCTGGACCTGGCCCCGCTCGGCGCCGCCCGTTTCGCAGCCGTCGCTGACCGGGTGGCACGGCTCCTCGGCACCACCGACGACGTCGTGATCACCCAGGGCGAGGCGCTGCTCCCGCTGGAGGGCGCGATCCGCGGGTGCGCGGGACCCGGAACGGTGGCGCTGAACGTGATCACCGGCCCGTACGGGCAGACCTTCGGCGACTGGCTGCGGGACTGCGGCGCGACCGTCCACGACCTGGCGGTCCCGTTCCACACCGCAGTGACCGCCGGGCAGGTCCGCGAGGCGCTGGCCGAGCACCCGGAGATCGACTTCGTCTCGCTGGTGCACGCCGAGGCGGCCACCGGCAACACCAACCCGGTCGCGGAGATCGGCGAGGTGGTCCGCGAGCACGGCGCGCTGCTGTACCTGGACGCGGTGGCCTCCATCGGGGCGGAGCCGGTGCTGACGGACGAGTGGGGCGTCGACCTCTGCGTGATCGGCGCGCAGAAGGCGCTGGGCGGTCCGGCGGGCGTCTCGGCGGTGTCGGTGAGCGAGCGGGCGTGGGCCCGTATGGCCGCGAACCCGAAGGCGCCCCGCCACTCCTACCTGTCGCTCCTCGACTGGAAGGAGCGCTGGATCGACCGCGGTCGCACCGCCCTGCTGCACGCTCCGGCGCAGCTCGAGATGCTGGCGCTGGAGGCCTGTGTGGAGCGGGTCGAGCAGGAGGGCCTGGACGCCCTGATGGGCCGTCACGCGGCCGCCGCCGCGGCGACCCGGGCCGGTGTGCTGACGCTGGGCGGCGGGCTGACGCCGTACGTCCACGACGCGCGGGACGCGGCGCCGGTGGCGACCACGCTGCGGACCCCGGAGGGCGTGGTGGCCTCCGACCTGGTGGCGCGGGCGCTGGCCGCGGACCCGGCGCTGCCGCTGGTGGCCGGCGGTGGCGCGCTGGCGGCCGAGATGATCCGGGTCAACCACTACGGCCGGGACGCCACGCCGGGCGCGGTCCAGGGCAGCCTGGCGGCGCTGGGGGCGGTGCTGGCGGAGCGCGGCGTCGAGGTGGACCTGGCCGGCGCGCTGCGGGCCGCCGCGGCCGCCTGGAAGTAGACCACTCCCGCACGGAGCACGGAGCACGGAGCACGGCGCCCGGACCACGGCGCCCGGCCGGCGGCCACCGCGGCCACCGGCCGGGACCTGCCGGCCCGCCCGGCCTCACCTCGCCCTGCCCCGCCCCGCCTCGGGAATGCGGTGGGTGGCCGGGCGCGTTGCCGCACCGAATACCGTCGCGAGTTTTCAGGAGTGCCCCCGTGCGTGTGGAGATCTGGTCCGACATCGCCTGTCCGTGGTGTTACGTCGGCAAGGCCCGTTTCGAGAAGGCGCTGGCCGGGTTCGCGCACCGGGACGAGGTGGAGGTCGTGCACCGGTCGTTCGAGCTGGACCCCGGGCGGGCCAAGGGGGACGTGGAGCCCGTCCTCGGGCTGCTGGCGAAGAAGTACGGCATGACCGAGGAGCAGGCGCGGGCCGGCGAGGCCAACCTGGCGGCGCAGGCGGCCGGCGAGGGCCTGCCGTACCGGGCCGAGGGCCGCGACCACGGCGGCACCTTCGACCTCCACCGGCTGCTGCAGCTCGCCAAGGAGCGGGGACGCCACTCCGAGCTGCTGGACCTTTTCTACCGGGCCAACTTCGCGGAGGAGCGGTCCGTCTTCGCCGACGCGGACGAGTACCTGGTGGAGCTGGCCGTGCGGGCCGGGCTCGACGAGGACGAGGTGCGCACGGTGCTGGGCGACCCGGCGGCGTTCGCGGACGAGGTCCGGGCGGACGAGCGGGACGCGGCGGCCCTCGGGGCGACCGGGGTGCCGTTCTTCGTGATCGACCGGAAGTACGGGGTCTCCGGGGCCCAGCCGGCGGAGCTCTTCACCCAGGCGCTCACCCAGGCCTGGGGCGAGCGGAGCCCGCTGACGGTCCTCTCCGACGGCGACGCCTGCGGCCCCGACGGCTGCGAGGTCCCGCGGCACCAGGAGGCGTGAGGCACCTGGCGGGCCCCGCCGGGCGGACGGCGGGACCCGCCGGGCGGACGCCCTGTGGACGCGGGCCGGACGGGACGGGCATCGTGAGGCCATGCCGATCCTCGACAGCGTCGTCCCGTCCGAGTTCCGTCCGGAGAGCGTGTACCTGAACACCGCGGCGGTCGGCCTGCTCCCGGCCCGCAGCGCGCGGGCGGTCCGCGCCGCGCTGGACGACGCCGCGGCCGGCCGCCCCGCCGACTTCTTCGGCCAGGCGGAGGAGGCCCGTGCCGCGTACGCCCGGATCATGGGCGTGTCCCCCGGCCGGGTGGCGGTCGGCTCGTCGGTGGTCTCCTACAGCGCCCTGGTCGCGGCCTCGCTGCCCGCGGGGGCCGAGGTGCTCACCGCGGAGGGCGACTTCAGCTCGCTGGTCAACCCGTTCCACGTGCGCGGCGACCTCAAGGTGCGCTCCGTGCCGCTGGAGCGGATCCCCGGGGCGGTGGGCGCGGGGACCGCGATGGTCGTGGTCAGCGCCGTCCAGTCCGCCGACGGGCGGCTGGTCGACCTGCCCGGGCTGCGCGCCGCGGCGGCCGCGCACGGCGCCCGGATCTGCCTCGACGTCTCCCAGGCCGCCGGCTGGCTCCCGCTGGACGCCGGCTCCTACGACTTCACGGTGACCGTCACGCACAAGTGGCTGTGCGGCATGTTCGGCCTGGCGTTCCTGACCGTGCCGGAGGACTTCGGCGGGCTGCTCCCGCTCTCGGCCGGCTGGGTGGCGGGCCAGGAGCCGTGGGCGAGCTGCTACGGGCCGGTCGCCGAACTGGCCCGCACCGCACGGCGGTTCGACGAGCCGCAGAGCATCGCCTGCGTCGCCGCCCCGCGGTCGCTGGCGCTGATCGAGGAGCTCGGGGTGGAGGCGATCCACGCCCACGACCTGGCGCTGGCGGAGCGGTTCCGCGAGGGGCTGGCGCGGCTGGGGCACGAGCCGGTGCCCTCCCCCGGGTCGGCGATCGTGTCGGTGCCGGGGCTGGGCGGACGGCAGCCCGAGCTGTCCGCGGCCGGGATCGAGGTCTCCGACCGTGCGGGCAGCTTGCGGGCCGCCTTCCACCTGCACAACGGCCCCGCGGACGTCGACCGTCTGCTCGACGTCCTGGCGCGCTGAGCGAAGGGGACGCTCAGCGCGCCGTGACGGTCGTCGACGCGGTCGCCAACGCGGCCGTCGGCGCGGTCGTCAGCGCACCGGGGTGAAGTCGCGGGCCCCGAGGAAGTCGGGGCGCCGCACCGGCGCGGCGAACGGCTCGACGGCCGCGTTCTCCACGCTGTTGAACACGATGAAGACGTTGCTGCGCGGGAACGGCGTGATGTTGTCGCCGGACCCGTGCATGCAGTTGCAGTCGAACCAGGTCGCGGAGCCGGCCTTGCCCGTGAAGAGCTTGATGCCGTGCTGCCCGGCGAGGGCGGTGAGCGCCTCGTCGGACGGGGTGCCCGCGTCCTGCATCTGCAGCGACTTCTTGTAGTTGTCCTTCGGGGTGGCTCCGGCGCAGCCGAGGAAGGTCTTGTGCGACCCCGGCATGATCATCAGCCCGCCGTTGGTGTCGAAGTTCTCGGTGAGCGCGATCGACACCGACACGGTCCGCATGTTCGGCAGCCCGTCCTCGGCGTGCCAGGTCTCGAAGTCCGAGTGCCAGTAGAACCCGGAGGCCCCGAAGCCGGGCTTGACGTTGATCCGGGACTGGTGGACGTAGACGTCCGACCCCAGGATCTGCCGGGCGCGGCCCACGACCCGCTCGTCGGCGACCAGGTTGGCGAAGAGCTCGCTGATCCGGTGGACCTCGAAGACCGACCGGATCTCCTGGGTCCGCGGCTCGACGATGGAGCGCTCGTCGGCGCGGATGCCCGGGTCGGCGACCAGGCGGTCCAGTTCCCGCCGGTAGACCTGGACCTCCTCCGGGGTGATCAGCTGGTCGACGGCGAGGAAGCCGTCCCGCTCGAAGGACACGAGGTCCTGGGGGACGATCGGGCCGGGCGCGTCGGGGCTGCCCCAGACGACGGGGTCCTGGCGGGGCACCATCACCTCCTGGGCCCCGCGGGTGGGGTACAGGTCGGTGACGCCGTTGCCTGTGGGTGCGGTCGTCGCGGTGGACACGTGTCTCAGACCTCCTCGGTGATCTGGGGGTCCCCCCGGACGAAGTCTGGGGGAGGGTAGACGCCGTTCTCGTCGTGGTCCTCCCGTCCGGTCACGGGCGGGTTGAAGACGCAGATGCAGCGGAAGTCCGTCCTGGGCCGCATGGTGTGCTTCTCGTGGCCGTCGAGGAGGTACATGGTGCCGGGCGTGATCAGGTACTTCTCGCCGGTGGTCTCGTCGGTGAGCTCGGCCTCGCCCTCGGTGCAGACCACGGCCTCGATGTGGTTGGCGTACCACATGGTGGTCTCGGTGCCCGCGTAGAGGACGGTCTCGTGCACGGAGAAGCCGACCCCCTCCTTGGCGAGGACGATGCGCTTGCTCTCCCAGGTACCGGTGGCGGCCTTCACGTGCCGGTCGGTGCCCTCGATCTCCTTGAAGGATCGGACTATCACGGTGTTGTGCGCACCTCTCTGGTGATCGTTCGTCGGCCGGGCGGGGTGGCGGCGGCAGCAGGCCGTGGCCTCACGCCGTTTCCCGCACGGCCCGGTCGAGGACGCGGAGGCCCTCGTCCAGCTCGTCGGGCGTGATCGTCAGCGCGGGGAGCAGCTTGACGACCTCTCCCTCCGGGCCGGAGGTCTCGATGAGCAGGCCGTGGTCGAAGGCGCGGCGCGCCACCCGGCCGGCCCGCTCCTTGTCGTGGAACTCCAGGCCCCACACCAGGCCGCGGCCGCGGTACTCCTTGACGTGGGGGCGGTTCTCGGCGGTGATCTGCGCCAGCGCCTGGTCGATCTGGAGGCCGCGGGCCAGGGTCTGCTTCTCCAGCGCGTCGCCCTCGGACCAGTAGGTCTCCAGGGCGGCGGTGGCGGTGACGAAGGCCGGGTTGTTGCCGCGGAAGGTGCCGTTGTGCTCGCCCGGCTCCCACACGTCCAGTTCGCCCTTGAACAGGCAGAGCGACATGGGCAGGCCGTAGCCGCTGATGGACTTGGAGACGGTGACGATGTCCGGGGTGATGCCGGCCTCCTCGAAGGAGAAGAAGGCGCCGGTGCGGCCGCAGCCCATCTGGATGTCGTCGACGATCAGCAGCATGTCCTGCCGCTCGCACAGCTCGGCGAGGGCGCGCAGCCACTCCGGGCGGGCGACGTTGATGCCGCCCTCGCCCTGCACGGTCTCGACGATCACCGCGGCCGGCTTGTTGAGGCCGGAGCCCTGGTCCTCCAGCAGCCGCTCGAACCACAGGAAGTCGGGGACCGTGCCGTCGAAGTAGTTGTCGAACGGCATCGGCGTGCCGTGCACCAGCGGGATGCCCGCGCCGGCCCGCTTGAAGGCGTTGCCGGTGACCGCGAGCGAGCCCAGCGACATGCCGTGGAAGGCGTTGGTGAAGGAGACGACGGACTCGCGGCCCTTCACCTTGCGGGCCAGCTTGAGCGCCGACTCGACGGCGTTGGTGCCGGTCGGGCCGGGGAACATGACCTTGTACGGCAGGTGGCGCGGCTGGAGCACCAGGCGGTGGAAGGTCTCCAGGAAGGCGCGTTTGGCCGTCGTCGACATGTCGAGGCCGTGGGTGACGCCGTCCCGCTCGAGGTAGTCGAGCAGGGCGCGCTTGAGGACCGGGTTGTTGTGCCCGTAGTTCAGGGAGCCGGCGCCCGCGAAGAAGTCGAGGTAGGCGCGGCCGTCCTCGTCGTACATGTGACTGCCCTGGGCGCGGTCGAAGACGGTGGGCCAGGCGCGGCAGTAGCTGCGGACCTCGGACTCCAGGGACTCGAAGACGGTCAGGTCGGGCTGGATGACGGTCACGACGTACAACTCCTCGGGAGATGTCGGAAGAAGGGAGGGTTCTCGGGCTGCTGGGGCACGGACGTTCCGGGGCGCGGTGGCTGCCTCCGGCGTCGGCTCACAGCGGTGCGATGCGGTGCAGCACCTCGGGGGCGTGGGCCTCGCCCTCGGCCGGGAACTGGTCGCCCGCGAAGAGGACCTCGCGGGTCAGGTCGGCGCCGTGGCGGGCGGCGAAGGAGGCGAAGAGGCTTTCGGAGGCCTTGTTGCCGGGCGTGATGGTGGTCTCGACGGTGTCCACGCCGAGCTCGCTCTCACGGTCGATCCGGGCCACCAGTTCGTCGAGCATCCGGCCGGCCAGGCCGTGCCCGCGGTGCCGCTCGTCCACGGCCACCTGCCACACCAGCAGGACCCGGGGGTCCTCGGGCCGCAGGAAGCCGGTCACGAAGCCGGCCACCCTGCCGTCCTCGGAACGGGCCACCGCGGAGGTGGAGGCGAAGTCACGGCACCACAGCAGATAGCTGTAGGAGGAGTTGAGGTCGAGCGTCCGGGAATCGCGGGCGATGCGCCAGAGGGAGGCGCCGTCGGCCACGTTCGGGCGGTCGACGCGGAATCCGTCACGGAATCCGCCGGTGAATTCGGAAGAGGTCGTCTGCGTCGTCGTCGGGGCTGCTTGTAGGGCAGTCATGCGAAATGAACTTACCCAGCGGGAATGAGAAATGCATTCCCACGCGGGGTTACGTGTACCGGGCACGCTGTGGTATCACGCGGGCGCGTGGCTCGCCCTACAGCGCCGTCGATTGGCGCCCTTTGTCCGGTAATTACCGCGCAAAACAGACGCCCTGTGAGTCTGATTACATTGGCGTAACACTGTCGGAACGCCCGCGATCCGCCTCCGCGATCTTCGCGGAATCTTGACGTTTGGCGCGCTGCCGTCTGGGCATGAGAGAAAAGGGAACGGGCGGACGATCGGCTATTCAATTCCCCTTCTTCCCGGCGCGGGTATTTCTCCGGACGACTGCCGGGCGACTGCTGGAATTCCTCACCGGCGCGTGTTTTCCGGCCATCGCGGGTCCCGCCCGCTCAGGCCCGCGACGCGGTCGGTCAACGGCGCGTTGTGCGGGACGGGGACGACCGGGCCGAAGATGGCGTCGCGCTCCTCGGCCGGCCCTTCGGCCGTCTCGACGAGGAAGGCGTGCGCGCTCCGGAGCGCCGCCGGGTCAGGGTGGTACTCCTGGCGGGTCGCCCGCGCCAGGTCCCAGCCGTGCACCACCAGTTCGTCCGTCGCGACGGCCTGGGCGACGGCGCCGGGCAGTTCCACTCCCCCGGCCCGGGTCGTCCCTTCCCACGCGGAGGGGTCGCGCCACGCCTCGGCCAGCTCGCCGAGCACCCGCGGCAGGCGCTCCCGCCAGCCGGGCCGCAGCTCGGGCAGGGTGCTGTCCGGCGCGGTGTCCGTGGCGGCGCCGAGGTCCTTGCGCGCGGCGTCCCGGAAGGCCACGGCCAGCCCTTCCAGGTGGGCCAGCAGATGACGGACGGCGTAGTCGGGGCAGGGCGTGGGGAGGTCCAGGGCGGCGTCGTCCACAGCGCCGGCCAGCCGGATCAGTTCGCGCGTCTGGGGGCCCATGTCGGGCTTCCGGGGGCCCAGGTCGGGCGGTGCGTCGGTCATCGGGAGCCTCCGTGGTGTGGGTGCGCCGCGCGGTGCGGTGTGCCCCGCTCGTACCGTTGGGGACCCCGCGGGGCACGGAAACTCACCGGTTCCCCGGCGATCCCACCCGTCCGGCCCCGGTAAGGGAACGGTAAAAGCGTCCCGCTCGTTCTCCCTCACATGACCGCTATGACCCCTGGCTCGAACATTCCGCTCAGCCCCGCCCGTGTGACGGTCGAGGTCGCCGCGCCGGTGCGGCTGGACGTCTCGGGCCTGATGCTCACCGCCGACGGCAAGGTGCGCTCGGACGACGACTTCATCTTCTACAACCAGCCGGCCGGTCCGGGCGTGACCTACCGCTCCGGCGGCGGGACGGCCCCGGACTCCGTCACGGTGGAGACCGCCGCCGTCCCCCCGGCCATCGAGAAGATCGTGGTGACGGCCAGTCCGGACTCCCCCGGCCAGACCTTCCAGGGCGTCGAGCCCACCGCCACCCTGCGGGACGCCGCCGACGGCTCCGTCCTCGCCACCTTCACCCCGCCCGGCCTCGGCTCCGAGACGGCGCTGCTGGTGATGGAGATCTACCGCCGCAACGGCACCTGGAAGGCCCGCGCGGTCGGCCAGGGGTACGCCGACGGACTGGCCGGCATCGCCACCGACTTCGGCGTCTCCGTGGAGGAGCCCGCTCCCGCCCCGGCGGCCCCGCCCCAGGCCGCCCCGGCCGCTCCCCCGGCCCCTCCGGCCCCCGCTCCCGCCGCGCCGCCGGTGCCGCCCGCCGCGCCCGCGCAGCCCACGATCGCGGACCCGCGCGCCTTCGCCTCCACGCCCCCGGCCGCCCCCGCCGCCCCGGCCCCGGGCAGCGGCAAGGTCAACCTGGACAAGGGCCGCGTCTCGCTGCAGAAGAACCAGACGGTCTCCCTGGTCAAGGGCGGGCAGCCGGTCCTCTCGCAGGTGCGGATGGGTCTCGGCTGGGAGCCCGCCTACCGCGGCCGGGACATCGACCTGGACGCCTCGGTCATCGCCTACGGCCCGCAGCGCAACGTCGTCGACGCCTGCTACTTCGGCAAGCTGGCCATCCTGGGCGGCGCGATCAAGCACTCCGGCGACAACCTCACCGGCGAGGGCGGCGGGGACGACGAGGTGATCGCGGTCGACCTGGGCCGGCTGCCGCAGGAGGTGACCGGCCTGGTGTTCACGGTGAACTCCTTCACCGGCCAGAAGTTCACCGAGGTCGCCAAGGCCTACTGCCGCCTGCTGGACACCGCGGGCAACGAGCTGGTCCGCTTCGACCTGACCGGCGCGGAGCCCAGGACGGGCGTGATGATGGCCAAGTTCATCCGCCAGTACTCCGGCGAGTGGGAGATGACGGCCATCGGCGAGTTCGTGAAGGCCCGCACGGTACGCGACATGCTCAAGCCGGGCGCCCAGGCGCTGTGACGCCGCCCGTGGGCTGAGGCCGGTGGCCGCGGGACCCTCCCCCGGGTCCCGCGGCCACCGGTCACTCCTCCCAGGGCCAGTCGGCCCGGCCCGCCGCCTCCAGCAGCGGCACCATGCGGAAGGCGGCGTCGGTCAGGCCGGCGAAGGTGTGCCGGGTGGCGCTGCCGGAGTCGCCGTGTCCGGCGCGGTGGCCGGCCAGGTTCCACGTGTAGACCGGCACCCGGGACGGAACCTGCCGCACCGGCGATCCGTGGCGGCTGGGCGCGTACTGCTCGTCGGTGACGATCAGCACCCGGTCGTGCCCCCGGTAGTGCGTGCGCACCGCCTCGGTGGTGTCGGTCCCGCCCAGGTCGTGGAAACGGTCCAGCACCCTGAGCACCGACTCCCCCGCCGTGAACGGCACCGCACGGCTGCTGGTGCCGAACTCCACCAGGTCGGCGTCGGTGGCCCGCAGCGCGACCGCCGTGCCGAAGACGGCCGCCGCGTCGGCCCGGGTGAGCTCGGAGCGGTCGGAGACCCGGCTGTAGAACATCGAGCCGGACCGGTCGACCAGCACCAGCGTCCGCCCCGGCAGCGCCGGCACGTCGGCCAGCGAGTGGCCGAGCGCCTGTTCCAGCGCGTACGCCCACCGCGGCGACGGCGCGTTGCGGTACGCGGACAGGTACCGGAACGGGAACTGCCGGGAGCGGGCCACCTCGGCCGGGTCGGCGATCCGTCGCGCGACCTCGGCGGCCACCTCGTCGGACACCCCCGCCCGGTCGAAGTTGCGCAGGTTGCGCACCAGCGCCATCGGCCCCATGGACGGGATGACGGCCTCCCAGGCCTCGTTGTCCATCGGCCCCTGCAGCCAGCCCGCCAGCGCCTCCCAGGTGAGCCCCGCCGCCGCCAGCCGCTCGGCGCCGCCGGGCCCGGTGACCGCGGCCCGGCGTTCCGCCACGGGCAGCGCCATCAGCGCGCGGTGCTCCCGCAGCACGGGCAGCGACGCGGGCGGCTCCGCGCTCTCCGGGTGGTGCCGGCGGTCGAGGGCGTGGCGGAACAGGTCGCCCTGCCACGGCCGCCCGGGGTCCGGGGTGGCGTGCACCAGGTTGAGGACGTCGCCGAACCGGTAGCCCTTGGAGGCGGTGTCGTACTTGAGCAGCGCCCTGCCGGTCCACAGCCGCCGGACGGCGTCGGCGATGCCCCGCTTGACCGGCTTGGGCACGGCGCGGCCGTACACGGACGTCCAGTACCCGAGCAGTTCGCCGGGCTCGTCCGGGCGCTGCAGCACGGAGGCGATCACCGCGCGGTTGGCCGGGCCGTCCGTCGCCCCGGCGTCCAGGCGGGCCTTGACGTACTCGGCCGCGCCGACCAGCGAGGCGGTGCGCATCCGGCCCTCGCCGCGCAGCCAGCGCAGCAGGCCCGCCGTCCAGGCGGGGTCGGTCACGGCGAGCCGGCGCACCAGCCGGGCGAAACGCTCGTCGCGGGCGGCGCCGGGCTCGTAGAAGGTCTTCTGGGACACGAAGTTGTCGACGGCGAGCAGGAAGAGCTCGGACCGCGCGTCCCGTTCGACGCCGCGGCCGCCCTCGTGGGTGGCGAGCGGACGCCCTGTGGTGGTCACGGGCGAGGCGGGACGGGCCGCCGCGGGCGGCCTGGTGTTGAAGCGGGCCATGGTGAATTCCCCCCGAATTCGTCGGCGTTGCGCCTTGGACGTTGCTGCGAAGGCATAGGGGGAGGCGTGGCAAAGGGAGCGTGCCCGAGATCGAGGTCGGCCGCGGGCTGTGGGTCAGCTGCTCTACTCGTCTGAGCTACACCGGTCGTGCGACCGGTGGCGGGACTCGAACCCGCGACCCGCTGAAGTAGCCGCTGCCTGCGCACCGGGCACGCACCGTCCGCCACGCCTCCCGAGATCAAGATCGGCAGCGGCACGGAGTCCTGGAAAGGGAAGTAGCCGCGGCCTGCGCACCGGGAGGTGCGGATGACGCCTGGGTGTCCAGAGATCACATCGGCGGAACCGTGTTGGTGCTCTGCCAACTGAGCTACACCGACCCGAAGTCGGTGACGGGACTCGAACCCGCGACCGCCCCATGATGAGTGGAAGTAGGTCCTGCCTGTCGCACCTGGACGGGCATGACTCTAGGAGGACGGCCGCGGGTCGCGCGAGCCGATTAACCGGGGCGGAGGGCCCCCGGAGGTCAGCCCTTCCGCCGCTGGCGCTTCCAGGGGCCGGTGATCGCCAGCAGGATGCCGGGGGTCTGGATGCAGGCGTAGAGGGTGCGGCCGTCCGGGGAGAAGGTCACGCCGGTGAACTCGCTGTCGTTGAGCTCGTTGCGGGCGATGGGGTAGGTGCGGCCGGTGTCGGTGGCGCCGAAGAGGTGGCTGAGGCCCTCGCCGTCCTCGGCGATGACCAGGCCGCCGTACGGGGACACGGTGATGTTGTCGGGGCCGTCGAAGTGGCCCTCGGCCTCCGGGTCGGGGTTCACGCCGATGAGCACCTTGAGGGTGAGGGTCCGCCGCTTCGGGTCGTAGAACCAGACGGCGCCGTCGTGGGCGGCGCCGGGGCTCTCCGAGCGGGCGTAGGAGGAGACCAGGTAGGCGCCGCCGTCGCCCCACCACATGCCCTCCAGCTTGCGGGCGCGCGTCACCTCGCCCTCGCCGAACTGCTTGCGGACCGGCACCGTGCGGGCGTCGCGGTCGGGGACGTCCATCCAGTCGACGCCGTAGACGGTGCCGATGCGGGTGGCGCGGGAGAGGTCGTCGACGAACCGGCCGGCCGAGTCGAAGCAGCGGGGCGCCTGGAGCCTGCCGGCGTCGTCGGCGAGGGTGGCCAGCCGGCCGCGGCCGTGCCGGAAGCCCTCCGGCGGGGTCCAGCGGTAGAACAGCCCGTTGGGCTTGGAGGCGTCCTCGGTGAGGTAGAGGTGGCCGCGCCTGGGGTCGACCACCACGGCCTCGTGGGCGTAGCGGCCCAGCGCCTTGATCGGCTGCGGGTCCCGGTTGGCGTGCTCGTCGAGGGGGTCGACCTCGAAGACGTAGCCGTGGTCCTTGGTCATGCCGTTCTCGCCGGCCTTGTCCTCGGTCTCCTCGCAGGTCAGCCAGGTGCCCCACGGGGTGCTGCCGCCCGCGCAGTTGGTGGCGGTGCCGGCGATGCCCACCCACTCGGTGACGTGTCCGTCGCGGCGGACCTCGACGACCGTGCAGCCGCCGGCCGCCGCCGGGTCGTAGACCAGTCCCTCGGTGAGCGGCACGGGGTGCTCCCAGCGGGAGCGTGGGCCGCCCAGTTCGTGGTTGTTGACCAGCAGGACGGTGCCGCGGCCGCCGTCGAAGGTGGCCGTGCCGTCGTGGTTGGACGGCGTGAACTCCCCGGACTCCAGGCGTGTTTCGCCGGTGCGGGTGAGGACCCGGTAGGAGAACCCGGCGGGCAGCGCCAGCAGTCCCTCGGGGTCGGGCAGCAGGGGGCCGTAGCCGGGGCCGACGGCCTCGCCGTCGGGGGTGGTGATGTCCTCGGCGGCCAGCGCGTTGGGGGCGCTGGCGAACACGCCGACGCTGCCGGCGAGCGCGATCCCGGCACCGCTGAGGGCCGACTGTCTGGCGAAGTCCCTGCGCGAGAGTGACATGGGTTCTCCTGGACGGTGAGGACGGAGAGGACGGTGGTGCCGTGCCGTGCCGCCGCCGTGGCCGCTGCCACGACGCGGCCACACCGTCGCGCCCATGTCTGAACGCCCGTTGAACACCAGGGGTGCGGGGGGAGTTCCGTTGCGTGAAGCGCGGACGGCCCGCGCGTCCCCGGTGTCCGGCCGTGGGTCAGTCGCCCTGCTGGGACCGTGCCTTGAAGGCGGCCTTCCGGGCCTCCTTGGCGATCCTCTTGTCCGGGTGGAGCCTGCCCATGGCCTCCAGCACCTCGGCGGTGGCCGGGTGGTCGACCCGCCAGGCGGTGTCGAAGAACCCGCTGTGCTGGGCGGCCAGGCCCTCGACCAACGCCACCAGTTCCACGCTGTTGCCCTCGGCGGCGAGCTGGGCGGCGAGGGTGTCGACGGTGAGCCAGAAGACCATGTCCTGGGACGGCGCCGGGATGTCCGCCGCTCCGTGCTCGGCCAGCCAGACCCGGGCCAGACCGCCGAGCTCCGGGTCGTCCAGGACCTCGCGCAGCGCCGGCTCCGCCTCCGTGCCGACCAGCGACAGCGCCTGCTGGCAGTGCAGCCGGCGCAGCGGCGCGGCCGGGTCCGCGCCCCGCGCGGCGGCCAGCAGCTCCCGTGCGGCGTCGAGCGGTGCGCGGCTCGCCAGCCACAGCTCGGTCTCCGAGCGGGCGGCGGCGGGGCCGTAGTGGGCGGTGCCGTCGAGGAGCGCGTCGGCGCCCTTGTCGGCGAGCTCGCCCACGGTGGGCGCGGCGTAGCCGGCGTCGAGGAGCCGGACGCGGAGCCCGTAGAGGCCGAGCGGGGTGAGGCGGACGACGCCGTAGCGCTCCAGGTCCTCGAGCATCTCCTCGTCCCGCGCCTGGGGGGCCGCCTCGCCCTCCTCGACGAGCAGCGCCTCGTCGACCGGCCGGAAGTCGGCCAGGCCGGTCGACCGGAGGATCCGGAACTGGTCGTCCAGCCGCATCATCGCGGTGGAGACCTCCTCCATCATCGCGTCGGTCGGCTCGGCGACGTCGGACGGCACGATCACCGAGGCGGCCAGCGCGGGCAGCGGCACGGGGGCGCCCTCGGGGGCCCGCTCGTCGGCGGTGAGCAGGTAGAGGTTGGCGAGGACCCCCTCCAGGAACTCGGCCTCGGCCTCCGGGTCCCAGTCCAGCGTGGAGAAGTCGATCTCGCCGCCCTCGTCCATCGCGTCGACCAGCTCGTCCAGGTCGGGGACGGTGGCGTCGGCGATCGCGGCGTCCAGCGCGTCCAGCCAGATCCGCAGCACGTCGGCGGGCGCGCCGGCGGTGAGCAGCGCCAGGTTCTCGCCGGCGCGGACGGTGCCCTCCTCCTCGTCCACGACCTCCACCAGGCCGGTGTCGACGGCGGCCCGCCACGCCTCGCTCGCCTCCGCCAGGGCGTCCTCGGCGGTCTCCGGGTCGGTGTCGGAGACGGGCAGGCCGAGCGTCCCGGCCGCGGCGGGGAGCTGCTCCTCGGCCAGGCCGCCGCCGGAATCCACCCGGGTGTCCGGGCCCGCCCAGCGGGCCAGCCGGGCCGCCCGGGACAGCAGAGGGGTGGCGAGCGCGTCCCGCGCCAGCTCCGCCTCGGAGGGCAGCCGTACCGGCGGCAGGGGGGTGCTGTCTGACATCGGGTGGGTTCTCCTCCGGACGGGGCCGCGTGAGGCGGGGTCGCAGGGTCTGCGCGGATCTGGTGGCGCCGCGCGGGTCGCGCAGGGCGGACGACCAGCCTAGACGGGTGACCACGGGCCCCGGGACGGCATGTCCCTCTTGCGGGGGAAGCCCCGGGAAGTCGTTGACGCGGCGTCCGGCCTTCGCCGGCCTTGCGTCGGCCTTGCGTCGGCCTTGCGTCGGCCTGGAGGGCCGGCTGCCCTCCCCACGTTTCAGTTCCGCTGACCGGTACCGGGCAGAACTTTTAAGTGGACCTTCACCGTGCGGCGGCCGACACTCCAGGCATGACGACACATCCCTTCGGTCGTGCCCTGTGCGCGATGGTCACGCCCTTCACCCCCGACGGCGCCCTGGACCTGGACGGCGCGGCCGTCCTCGCCGAGCGGCTGGTCGCGGGCGGGTGCGACGGGCTGGTGCTGGGCGGCACCACGGGCGAGTCCCCGACCACCTCCGACGCGGAGAAGGCCGCGGTGATCCGCGCGGTGCGCGCGGCGGTGGGCGACGGGCCCGCGCTGCTGGCCGGCGTGGGCACCGCGGACACCGCCCACTCCCGCGAGCTGGCCCGGCAGGCGGAGGAGGCGGGCGCGGACGGGTTGCTGGTGGTCTCCCCGTACTACAGCCGCCCGCCGCAGGACGCGCTGGAGGACCACTTCCGCGCGGTGGCGGACGCGTCGGGGCTGCCGGTGATGGTGTACGACATCCCCGGCCGCACCGGGGTGCGGATCGAGACGGCGACGATGCTGCGGCTCGCCGGGCATCCGCGGGTGGTGGCGGTGAAGGACTGCGCCTACGACCTGCTCGGCACGCAGAAGCTGCTGGCGGAGTCCGACCTCGCGGTCTACACCGGCTGCGACGAGTACGTTCTGGCTTCCTACGCGATCGGCTGCGCGGGCTACGTCGGCACGGTGGCGAACGTGGCGCCCGCGCACTTTCGGGCGATCGTGGACGCGTTCGACGCCGGGGACACGGGGCGGGCGGCGCGCCTGCAGCGGGCGGCGGTGCCGCTGATCGAGGCGATGATGTCCGCGGGCCTCCCCGGCACGGTCACCGCCAAGGCCCTCCTCGCCTCCCTCGGCCTCCCCTCCGGCCCGGTCCGCGCCCCACTCCGCCCCGCCTCCGCGGAGGCCACCGCGGACCTGCGCACCCGGTACGAGGCACTGCCCACCACCTGACCGGCACCTACCGCGCGCGTGACCGGCACCTGCCCGGCACCCGCCCCTGATCGGTACCTTCCCCGCACCTGACCGGAGCCCGAGCAGCACCTGTCCCGCGCCTGCGCGGCGCCTGCCCGGAGGCTGACCGGAGCCTGACCGAGGCCCACCCGCCTCTCCCGCGCCCGAGCGGCGAGCGCGGCCCCGGGCCGGGACGGGCCCAGCCGGGGACGGGCCCAGGCCGGGGACGGGCCCAGGCCGGGGACGGGCCCAGGCCGGGGCGGCCCGGGGCGGGACGGAAACGGGGCGGGCCCGGGGGGCGACGGGCCCGGGGCGGCGCCCCCCTCCGCCTCGCCTCGCGTCAGCGGCGGACGAACAGCGGCTTCCACCGCCCGTTGTCGTCCCCCTTGGCGCTGCGCGGACCGCTCAGCGGGACCGTCCTGTCGCTGCCGATGGTGACCAGCACCAGCCGGGTGGCGTACTCGGACGTGCTGCCCTTGCTCATGTCCCAGGCCACCAGCTGGTCCTTCCCCGCCCAGGCGACCAGTTGCTGCCCGGGGATCTCGGCGAGTTGCTTTCCGGTGCGGGCGTCCAGGATCCACGACGAGGTCTTCCGGCTCACCCCGGCGAACGGTCCCGCCACCCGCCTGCCGTCCGGCGAGATACCGGCGTCCACCGACCACTCCCAGTGCGCCTCGCCCGCCGGCGGTTCGACCGGGCGCCCTCGCAGGTCGTGGAACTCCCTCCGCGCCTCGCTGACCAGCCCGCCCTTGACGGCCCGGCCGTCCCGGGTGAACTCGAAGTCCTGCCGCGCGTTGATCGCGGACATCCCCGGCATCACCGCGTCCTCGACCGTCGGCGTCTCCACCGCACTCCAGCTGCCCCGGCCCGACGCGACGTCGACCACCCAGAACCCCGTACGGGCCGACTCCCGCGGCGGCGTCAGCTCGACCTCGCCGTTTTCCCCGGTGAACTGCTCCAGGCGGTCGGGGTTGTCGCGGTAGGTGGTGGCCAGCAGGGAGGTGCCGTCCGCCGAGAGGGCCAGCCCCGCCACGCCCTGCCGCTCGTCCCCGTCGAGTTCGATCCAGCGCTCGACCTCACGGGTCCGCAGGTCGAGCACGCCGATCCGCCGGGTCGGCAGTTCCCTCTCCAGCACCACGGCCCGCCGCCCGCCGGGGGCCACCGCGACCTCCGACCAGCGTTCGTCCTTCTCGTACGTCTGGGAGTCCGGGTCGAGCAGCCAGTAGGTGCGCCGCGATTCGCCTCCCTTCGCCCCGCCGAAGTTCACCTGGTCCATCTCCTCGTACGCGGCCATCACCACGTTCCCCGCCGCGATGACGTCCCTCGGCGGCGACTGGTCCGGATGGGCCGAGATCTCGGGCGCGGACGACCGGATCCCTCCCGAGGGGGCCGGTCCTCCCGGCAGCGGGCCCCAGAAGGCCAGCCCCACCACGGCGGCGACCGCCGTGGCCGCCGCCCCGACCCTGCGTCGCGCCCGGCGCCGGTGCGCCGCCAGCACCCGTTCGGCCAGCCGGGGGTCTCCGGGCCGCTGCGCGGCCGCCTGCTCGCGGAGTGCGTCACGCACCAGTTCCTCGACCCCGTTCACGGTCGCACCTCCACGGCGGAGCAGTCGGTGGTGGCCTGTCGCGCCGGGCCTTTCACGGCCTCCGGCATGAGCCCGCGCAGCTTCGCCAGGGAACGGTGGGTGGTGGAGCGCACGGTGCCCACGGAGCAGCCCAGCAGCCGGGCCACCTCACCCTCCGGGAGGTCCTCGTAGTAGCGCAGCACCAGCACCGTGCGCTGCCGGTCGGTGAGCGCGGCCAGCGCCTGGCGCACCAGCAGCCGGGTCTCCACCACGCTCTCGGTGTCGCCGCCCCGCGGCCGGCCCTCCGGAAGCTCGGCGACCGTCACCTCGCGGCGCGGCCACTTCAGCCGCCAGCGGCTGATCTGCTGCCGGTACAGGATGCGGCGTACGTACGCCTCGGGGTCCTCGATCCGCCGCCACTTGCCCGCGGCCTTGACCAGCGCGGTCTGCAGCAGGTCCTCCCCCGCGTGCCGGTCGCCGCCGCAGAGCAGCACGGCCGTGGTCAGCAACGCGGACGACCGGTGGTCCACGAACTCGCGGAAGCCGCGCGCGTCTTCGGCATCCATCGTCACCTTCCTCCCGGCGGCACCCGATGCCCCGCCCCTCCCCCTGTCGGACGCCTGCGGGCCACCGCCGCTATGCCTCCGCGCCGCGCCTTTCTTCCGGGGCTTCTCCGGGGCTTCTTCCTGGGCCGACACGACCGCCGCCCCGGTCCGGGTCACCACGCGGTACGTGGAGCCCGGCCGGGGCGGCGGCCGCGGTGCCTTCGAAGGGTCAGTTGTGGCTGTGCAGGACGTCGTTGAGGCCGCCCCAGACCGCGTTGTTGGGGCGGGCCTCGACCGTGCCGGTGACCGAGTTGCGGCGGAAGAGGATGTTGGAGGCGCCGCTCAGCTCGCGGGCCTTGACGACCTCGCCGTCGGGCATGGTGACCCGGGTGCCCGCGGTGATGTAGAGGCCGGCCTCGACGACGCACTCGTCGCCCAGTGCGATGCCCACGCCCGCCTCCGCGCCGACCAGGCAGCGCTCGCCGATGGAGATGATGACGTTGCCGCCGCCGGAGAGGGTGCCCATGGTGGAGGCGCCGCCGCCGATGTCGGAGCCGTCGCCGACGACCACACCGGCGGAGATGCGGCCCTCGACCATGGAGGTGCCCAGTGTGCCGGCGTTGAAGTTGACGAAGCCCTCGTGCATCACGGTGGTGCCCGCGGAGAGGTGGGCGCCGAGGCGGACCCGGTCGGCGTCGGCGATGCGCACGCCCTTGGGCACGACGTAGTCCGTCATGCGCGGGAACTTGTCGATCGAGGTGACCTGGAGGTGCAGGCCCTCGGCGCGGGCGTTGAGCCGGACCTTCTCGATGTCGTCGACGGCGACCGGGCCCAGCGAGGTCCAGGCGACGTTGGCGAGCTGGCCGAAGATGCCGTCCAGGTTCTGGCCGTGCGGCTTGACCAGGCGGTGGGAGAGCAGGTGCAGGCGCAGGTAGGCGTCGTGCGCGTCGACCGGCTTGTCGTCGAGCGAGCCGATGACCGTGCGGACCGCGACCACCTCGACGCCGCGGCGGGTGTCCGGGCCGACGGCCTTCGCGGCGCCCTCGCCGAGGAGTTCGACGGCGCGCTCGGCGGAGAGCCGCTCGGTGCCGGTCGGCCCGGGGGCGTCGGCGAGCTCGAGGGCGGGGAACCAGGTGTCGAGGACGGTGCCGTCGGCGGCGATGGTCGCGAGACCCGCGGCGACGGCGCCGGTGGTGCGGGTGGCAGTCGTGTCGGTCATGGGGAAACGCTATCCGGAGCCTCGGCCGGGAGGCGAACCGGTGTCCACGGATCGGCGTCCTTCCTTCCGGTGGCGGCCGGCGAGGGACCCGGCATGCCCGCGTACCGGGAGGCGAACTAACGTTCGCCATGTTCACGCAGCTTCACGCAGTCCACGTTCAGGCAGTCCACGTTCACGCAGGAGACGCGCCGCGGCGGCAGCCGCCCCCGCGGCGCCCAGGGGTGGGAGCAGAACCCTCATGTCGTACAACCAGCCGCCGCCCTACGACCCGCCGCCTTACGGCCCGCCTCCGCACGGCGGGCAACCGTACGGCGGGCAACCGTACGGAGCGCGGTCCTGGGCCCCGCAGCCAGGTGTCGTCCCGCTGCGCCCGCTCGGGGTGGGCGACATCCTCAAGGGCTCCTTCCTGGCGCTCGGCAGGTCCTGGCCGCAGCTGGTCGGGCTCTACCTGCTCGCCACGGTGGCGCTCGCCGTGGTGTTCCTGGCGCCGGTGCTGCTGGTCGCGGCCGGCGAAGGGGAGTCCGCCGGGTTCGGCCTGGTCGCCGTCGGCCCCTTCTGGGTCATGGCCGCCTTCGTGCTGGTCCCCGCCGTGGCGCTGGCCGCTCCGCTGACCGCGCTGCGGGAGGCGGTGCTGGGCCGCAAGGTCACCTGGTCGGTGCTGTGGGAGCGGCTCGGCTCGCGTTCGCTCCGGGTGCTCGCCACGGTGCTGCTCACCGCGTGCGTGGCGCTGCCGTTCGTCGCGGTGATCGGTCTCGGAGTGGCCGGCATCGCGGGCGGCGTCCACCTGGAGGGCGGTGGCGGCGTGGCGCTGGGACTCCTCGGCTTCCTGGTCCTCTGCGCGGGCTTCGTGGGCGCCGTCTGGACGACCTACCGGCTGATCTTCGCCCCGGCCGTCACCGTCCTGGAGGGCCTGGGCCCGGTGGCCGCCCTGCGCCGCTCGGCGGCGCTGGTGAAGGGCGACTGGTGGCGGATCTTCGGCATCTCGTACCTGATGGGCATGATCGGCGGTGGCATCGGCTACCTGGCGATGATGCTCCTGGCGTTGGCGGGCGGGCTGGTCCTCTTCCCCCTCTTCGCCTCGGCGAGCTTCGGCGGCGCCGACCAGGGGGCGTCCCTGGGAATCGCCGCGATCGTGGTCGTCGTCGTCCTGGGCCTGGTGATGAGCGCCGTCCAGGCCCTGACCTTCACCCTCGGCATCTACAGCATCGGCCTGCTCTACGTGGACCAGCGCATCCGCCGGGAGAACTTCGCCGAGGCCCTGCTGGCCTCGGCGGCCCCGTCGCCCGGCCCCCCGGCGCCCGACGCCACCCTTCCCCTCTGACCCCGCGCGTCCGAGCCCTGCCCTACCGTGAACGTGACCGACGACGTGACCGACGACGAGGGAGACACCCGTGGCCACCGACCGCATCCGACGCATGCCCTTCGCCGCCGTGTACCCGCACTACGTGACCAAGGTGGAGCGCAAGGGCCGCACGGTGGAGGAACTCCACCAGGTCATCACCTGGCTCACCGGGTACGACGACGCCGGGCTGCGGAAGGCCGTCGCCGACGAGGTCGGTATGGAGACCTTCTTCGCCGAGGCCCCCGCGATGAACCCGAACGCCACGCTGATCACCGGCGTGATCTGCGGCCACCGCGTCGAGGAGATCGAGGACCCGCTGATGCGGCGGATCCGCTGGATGGACAAGCTGGTCGACGAACTGGCCCGCGGCAAGAAGATGACCTCCATCCTCCGCGGCGGCGCCGTCTGAGCGGTCCGGGCGCGCCCCGGTCACGACGACGGCCCCCCTTCGCCGCCGGGTCCCACGTGGGGACCGGCGGTCGGAGGGGGGCCGTGAAGCGTCCTGCGTCGCCCGTGGACGTGGACGTGAACGTCAGACGTTGAAGCCCAGCGCCCGCAGCTGCTCGCGGCCGTCGTCGGTGATCTTGTCCGGGCCCCACGGCGGCATCCAGACCCAGTTGATCCGGAGCTCGCTGACCAGTCCGTCGGTGGCGGACTTGGCCTGGTCCTCGATGACGTCGGTCAGCGGGCAGGCCGCCGAGGTCAGCGTCATGTCGATCGTCGCGATGTTCGCGTCGTCGATGTGAATGCCGTAGATCAGGCCCAGGTTGACGACGTCGATGCCCAGCTCGGGGTCGACGACGTCCATCAGGGCCTCGCGGACCTCTTCCTCGGAGGCCGGCTTCATCTGCACGGTCTCGCTCATGCCGTGGTCTCCTTCTCGGTGCCGCCCAGCGCCTGGGCGGTCGCGTCCTTCCACGCCATCCAGCTCAGCAGGGCGCACTTCACGCGGGCCGGGTACTTGGAGACGCCGGCGAACGCGACCGCGTCCTCCAGCACCTCCTCCATGGCGTCGTCGGGTTCGATCTTCCCCTTGGACTGCATCAGCTCCAGGAAGGTCTCCTGGATCTTCCGCGCCTCGTCCAGCTCCTTGCCGACCAGCAGCTCGTTGAGCACGGACGCGGAGGCCTGGCTGATGGAGCAGCCCTGCCCCTCGTACGACACGTCGGTGACCTTGCCGTCGTCGTACTTCACCCGCAGGGTGATCTCGTCGCCGCAGGTCGGGTTGACGTGGTGCACCTCGGCGTCGCCATCGCGCAGACCACGCCCGTGCGGGTTCTTGTAGTGGTCCAGGATGACGTCCTGGTACATCGAATCCAGCTTCACGGCTCTGCCGCGTCCTCTCAGCCGAAGAAGTTCCGTACGTGCTCCAGGCCCTCGACCAAGGCGTCGACCTCGGCCGGAGTGGAGTACAGATAGAACGACGCTCGCGTGGTCGCGGGAATTCCGTACCGCAGGCAGACCGGCCGGGCGCAGTGGTGCCCGACCCGGACGGCGATGCCCTGCTCGTCGAGGACCTGGCCCACGTCGTGCGGGTGGATGTCGCCGAGCGTGAAGGAGATCGCCGCGCCGCGGTCCTCGGCCGTGGCCGGGCCGATGATCCGCAGGTCGGGGACCTCGATCAGGCGCTTGACCGCGTACTCGGTGATCGCCCTCTCGTGCGCGTGGATCTTCTCCATGCCGATGGCCGAGAGGTAGTCGATCGCCGCGCCGAGGCCGACCGCCTGGGCGATCGGCGGGGTGCCCGCCTCGAACTTGTGCGGGGCCGGCGCGTAGGTCGAGGAGTGCATGGACACCGTCTCGATCATCTCGCCGCCGCCGAGGAACGGGGGCAGGTCCTCCAGGAGTTCCTGGCGGCCCCAGAGCACGCCGATGCCGGTCGGGGCGCACATCTTGTGGCCGGTGAAGGCCACGAAGTCGGCGCCCAGCGCCTGCACGTCCAGCGGCATGTGCGGGGCGGCCTGCGAGGCGTCGACGCAGACCAGCGCGCCGACCTCCTGCGCCCGCCGCACGATCTCCTCGACCGGGTTGTGGGTGCCGAGGATGTTCGAGACCAGCACGAAGGAGACGATCTTCGTCTTCTCGGTGATGACCTCGTCGATGTTCGACAGGTCGAGACGGCCGTCGTCGGTGAGGCCGAACCACTTCAGCTTCGCTCCCGTGCGCTGCGCCAGCAGCTGCCACGGCACGATGTTGGAGTGGTGCTCCATCTCCGTGATGACGATCTCGGTGTCGCTGTCCACCCGGTAGGGCTCGTCGGCCCAGCCGAGCATGTTGGCGACCAGGTTGAGGGACTCCGAGGCGTTCTTGGTGAAGATCACCTCGTCGCGGCTGGGGGCGTTGACGAACGCCGCCACCTTGTCCCGCGCGCCTTCGTACAGCGCCGTGGCCTCCTCGGCGAGCACGTGCACCCCGCGGTGGACATTGGCGTTGTGTCGCTCGTAATAGGCACTGAGGGCGTCGAGCACCTGGCGCGGCTTCTGCGAGGTCGCCGCGTTGTCCAGGTACACGATCTTCTTGCCGTCGTGGACCTCGCGGTCCAGGAGGGGGAAGTCCTTGCGGATCGCCTCAAGGTCGTCGAGGAGGCCCGGCAGCTGTGTCACTCGGAAGCGCCACCCTTCGTGTAGGCCTCGTAGCCCTCGTCCTCCAGCTTGTCGGCGAGCTCCGGACCACCGGACTCGACGATGCGGCCGTTGGCGAAGACGTGGACGTGGTCGGGCTTGATGTAGCGCAGGATGCGCGTGTAGTGCGTGATCAGCAGGGTGCCGACCTCACCGGTCTCGCGCACGCGGTTGACGCCCTCGGAGACGACGCGCAGGGCGTCGACGTCCAGACCGGAGTCGGTCTCGTCGAGGATCGCCATCTTCGGCTTGAGCAGCTCCAGCTGCAGGATCTCGTGGCGCTTCTTCTCACCGCCGGAGAAGCCCTCGTTGACGTTGCGCTCGGCGAAGGCGGGGTCCATGTTGAGGCGCTCCATGGCCTCCTTGACCTCCTTCACCCAGGTGCGCAGCTTGGGGGCCTCGCCGCGGATGGCGGTGGCGGAGGTCCGCAGGAAGTTCGACACCGAGACGCCGGGGACCTCGACCGGGTACTGCATGGCGAGGAAGAGGCCGGCGCGGGCGCGCTCGTCGACGGACATCTCGATGACGTCCTCGCCGTCGAGGGTGACGGTGCCGCCGGTGATCGTGTACTTCGGGTGACCCGCCAGGGAGTAGGCGAGAGTCGACTTGCCGGAGCCGTTGGGGCCCATGATGGCGTGCGTCTCGCCCTGCTTCACGGTCAGGTCGACGCCCTTGAGGATCTCCTTCGTGGCGTTGTCGGCCTCGACGGTGACGTGCAGGTCTCGGATTTCAAGCGTTGCCATGGTGGCCTCAGGACTCCTGGGTGAGGGAGACGAGTACGTCGTCCCCTTCGATCTTTACGGGGTAAACGGGGACGGGGCGCGTCGCGGGAAGGCCGGACGGCTTGCCGGTGCGGAGGTCGAAGGCGGATCCGTGCAGCCAGCACTCGATCCGGCAGTCCTCGACCTCGCCCTCGGAGAGGGAGACGTTCGCGTGCGAGCAGATGTCGTTGATCGCGAACACCTCGCCCTCGGTGCGCACGACGGCGACCGGCGTGCCGTCGAGTTCCACCCGCTTCGGGGTGTCCTCCTCCAGCTCGCTCAGCGCGCAGGCACGTACGAAGGCCGTCATGCGACCGCGGCCTCCAGCTCCTCGTCGATCTTGGCGAGGAGGCGCTCCTCGATGTCGGCGACGCCGATCTGCTGGACCAGCTCGGCGAAGAAGCCGCGGACGACGAGGCGGCGGGCCTCGTACTCCGGGATGCCGCGGGCCATCAGGTAGAAGAGCTGCTCGTCGTCGAAGCGGCCGGTGGCGCTGGCGTGGCCGGCGCCGACGATCTCGCCGGTCTCGATCTCGAGGTTCGGCACGGAGTCCACGCGGGCGCCGTCGGTCAGAACCAGGTTGCGGTTCATCTCGTAGGTGTCGGTGCCCTCGGCGGCGGCCTCGATCAGCACGTCGCCGATCCACACCGCGTGGGCCTGCTCGCCCTGGAGGGCGCCCTTGTAGACCACGTTGGACTTGCAGTGCGGGATGTTGTGGTCGACGAAGAGGCGGTGCTCCTGGTGCTGCCCCTGGTCGGTGAAGTACAGGCCGAACAGCTCGGCCTCGCCGCCGGGGGCGGCGTACTCGACGCGCGGGTGCAGGCGCACGACGTCGCCGCCGAAGGTGACGACGACGGACTTGAAGGTGGCGTCCCGGCCGACCAGCGCGTTGTGCTGGCCGGCGTGGACGGCCTTGTCGTCCCAGTCCTGCACGGAGACCACGGTCAGCTTGGCGCCGTCGCCCAGCACGAACTCGACGTTGCCGGCGTAGACGGCGTCGCCGCTGTGGTCCATCACGACGACGGCCTCGGCGAAGGCGCCCAGCTCCACCACGGTGTGGGCGAAGCAGGTGCCGCCCTGGCCGGCGACGGAGATGCGGACCGGCTCGCCCAGCACGGTCTCCTTCGGCACGGTCACCACCGTGGCCTGCTCGAACGCCGAGTAGGCCTGGGCGGCCACCCGGTCGACCGGCTTGCCGGCCCGGCCGAGGCGGGCGTCGTCACGGCCCGCGGACTCCACCGTGACGCCCTCGGGGGCGTCGACGGTGACCTTCACGCCGTCGCCGGAGGCGGTCGCCGTGCCGTCGTGCAGACCGCGCAGGCGCGCCAGCGGGGTGAACCGCCACTCCTCCTCGCGGCCGTGCGGGACCGGGAAGTCCGACACGTCGAAGGAGGGCGGCGCGCTCATGCGCGTGGCGACGGTCGACTCGGCGGCCACCGCGATCGATCCGGCGGTGGTGGAGCCCACCGGGGTGTTCTGAGCGTCAGCCATGGCTGTCGTCATGCTCGCTTTCGTTGCTTCAGGGACTTGACGGGAGGGACGGCGGGCCGGCGTCAGCCGACCGCGCCCTCCATCTGGAGCTCGATCAGCCGGTTGAGCTCGAGGGCGTACTCCATGGGGAGCTCCTTGGCGATCGGCTCCACGAAGCCGCGCACGATCATCGCCATCGCCTCGAACTCGGAGAGACCGCGGCTCATCAGGTAGAAGAGCTGGTCCTCGGAGACCTTCGAGACGGTCGCCTCGTGGCCCATGGAGACGTCGTCCTCGCGCACGTCCACGTAGGGGTACGTGTCGGAGCGGGAGATGGTGTCGACCAGCAGCGCGTCGCAGAGGACGTTCGACTTGGAGCCCGGGGCGCCCTCGCCGATCTCGATCAGACCGCGGTAGGAGGTCCGGCCGCCGCCGCGCGCCACCGACTTCGACACGATGTTCGACGACGTGTTCGGCGCCATGTGGACCATCTTCGCGCCGGCGTCCTGGTGCTGGCCCTCGCCCGCGAAGGCGATGGACAGGGTCTCGCCCTTGGCGTGCTCGCCCATCAGGTAGACGGCCGGGTACTTCATCGTCACCTTGGAGCCGATGTTGCCGTCGATCCACTCCATGGTCGCGCCCTCGTACGCCACGGCGCGCTTGGTGACCAGGTTGTAGACGTTGTTCGACCAGTTCTGGATGGTCGTGTAGCGGCAGCGGGCGTTCTTCTTGACGATGATCTCGACGACCGCGGAGTGCAGGGAGTCCGACTGGTAGATCGGAGCCGTGCAGCCCTCGACGTAGTGCACGTAGGCGCCCTCGTCGACGATGATCAGGGTCCGCTCGAACTGGCCCATGTTCTCCGTGTTGATACGGAAGTAGGCCTGGAGCGGGATCTCCACGTGCACGCCCTTCGGCACGTAGATGAAGGAGCCGCCGGACCACACGGCCGTGTTCAGCGCGGCGAACTTGTTGTCGCCGGCCGGGATCACGGTGCCGAAGTACTCCTTGAAGAGCTCGGGGTGCTCCTTCAGGGCCGTGTCGGTGTCCAGGAAGATGACGCCCTGCTCCTCCAGGTCCTCGCGGATCTGGTGGTAGACGACCTCGGACTCGTACTGGGCGGCGACACCGGCGACCAGGCGCTGCTTCTCGGCCTCCGGGATGCCCAGCCGGTCGTAGGTGTTCTTGATGTCCTCGGGCAGTTCCTCCCAGGAGGTCGCCTGCTTCTCCGTGGACCGCACGAAGTACTTGATGTTGTCGAAGTCGATCCCCGACAGGTCCGAGCCCCAGTTCGGCATGGGCTTCTTCTCGAAGAGGTTCAGACCCTTGAGGCGCAGCTTGGTCATCCACTCCGGCTCGGACTTCTTCGCCGAGATGTCCCGGACGACGTCCTCGTTCAGGCCGCGCTTGGCGGAGGCGCCGGCCGCGTCGGGGTCCGCCCAGCCGTACTCGTACTTACCCAGACCCTCGAGTTCGGGGTGGGCAGTCTCCGTGGGGAGAGTCATGCGGGGTTCCTCCCGGCCGTGCTCGCAGATGATGAGTGATCGTTGTCGATCGTGGAAATCTTGGGGATGTACGTCGTGCAGACGCCGTCACCGTGCGCGATCGTCGCCAGCCGCTGGACGTGCGTGCCGAGCAGCTCGGAGAAGATCTCCGTCTCCGCCTCGCACAGCTGGGGGAACTCCTCAGCGACATGGGCGACCGGGCAGTGATGCTGGCAGAGCTGCTCGCCGAGTTGCGGGGAGGGAGCGCTGCGCGCACTGGCAGCGTACCCGTCCGCGGACAGCGCCCGGGCCAGCGCCTCCGCCCGGCGCTCCGGCGGTACGGCCTCGAGGGCCTTGCGGTACGCACCGGCCTGGGCGGCCAGCCGGGCCTTGGCGAACGCAGCCACCGCCCGCTCACCGCCCTCCTGCTGCGCGATCCAGCGCAGCGCGTCCTTGGCCAACTGGTCGTACGACTGGTCGAAGGCGTCGCGACCGCCGTCGGTCAGCACGAACACCTTCGCGGGACGCCCGCGCGTGCGGGCGCCGTACACCCGGCGCTCCCGTGCCTCGACCACGTCGTCGGCGACCAGCGCGTCCAGATGCCGGCGGACGGCGGCCTGGGTGAGCCGCAGCCGCCCGGCGAGTTCCGCGACGGTCGACGGGCCGTGGTCCAGGATCGAGCGCGCGACCCGGGTACGTGTGGAACGCTCCCCGGTCGCGGTTTCTTCCTGGCCGACGTTTTTCACAACGCCATTGTTGCGTAATTGCCGGGGAGCGGACAAGCCGCGCCCATCGGGGCCGACGGTGCCTTTCATCACTTAGGTACACCTAACCTGACCTGCGGAAAGCTCCCGGACGTCACCGGCCGACGCCGGACGGCCCCGGCGGCGAAATCGCTTGCGGACCGCGCGAGAGCTGCGCGACCCTTCCCGCCATGCCCTCCGCGCCGCCCGCCGGCCCCCTCGTGACCCGTCCCTCGCTCGCCGCCGACCTCCGCTCGCTGGGCGTCCGGACGGGCGACGTCCTCCTGGTCCACAGCTCCCTCAGCTCACTCGGCTGGGTGAACGGCGGCGCCGTGGCCGTCGTGCGGGCGCTGCTGGACGCGCTCGGCCCCGCCGGGACCCTGGTGGTCCCCACGCAGACCGGCGGACACTCCGACCCCGCGCACTGGGAGAACCCGCCGGTGCCCCGGGAGTGGTGGGAGACCGTCCGCGCCACGATGCCCGCCTTCGACCCGGCGTCCACGCCCTCCGCGTACATGGGAGTGGTCGCGGAGACGGTCCGCACCTGGCCCGGCGCCCGGCGCAGCGCCCACCCGCAGACCTCCTTCGCCGCCCTCGGCCCGCGCGCCGGGGAGATCACGGACGGGCACGCCCCGGACTGCGCGCTCGGCGACCGCAGCCCGCTGGCCCGGCTGGAGGAGCTCGGCGCGCGCGTCCTGCTGCTGGGCGCCGGCTACGGGGCCTGCACCGCCTTCCACCTGGCCGAGTACCGGGTGCCCTCCCCGGTCGTCGGGACGCGGGGGCGGCCAGGGCCCGACGGGTGGGAGCAGGTGACCGACGTCCTGCTCGACTCGGACGACTTCGACCGGCTCGGCGAGGCGTTCGAGACCGAGCGGCCCGCCCTCGTCGCCCGGGGCGCCGCGGGGGCGGCCGGGCTCCGGCTCTTCCCGCTCGCGGAGGCGGTCGCCTTCGCGGAGGGCTGGCTGCGGGAGCACCGCCCGCTTCCCGCCGCCTGAGGGCCACCCGGGGGCGGGGCGGGCGCCGCGCGAACCTAGACTCGGGTCCCATGCACAGCAAACCCGCGGTCCCGGTCGTCCACGTCCAGGGCCTGGTGAAGCGGTACGGGGCGAAGACCGCGGTGAACGGCCTCGATCTGGTGGCCCGGGCGGGCATCACCGCCGTCCTGGGACCCAACGGCGCCGGCAAGACCACCACCGTCGAGACCTGCGAGGGCTACCGCCGCCCCGACGCCGGCACGGTCCGCGTCCTGGGCCTCGACCCGGTCCGCGACGCCGCCGCGCTGCGCCCGCGGATCGGCGTGATGCTCCAGTCCGGCGGCGTCTACTCCGGCGCCCGCGCCGAGGAGATGCTCCGCCACGTGGCGAAGCTCCACGCCCACCCTCTGGACGTCGACGCGCTGATCGAGCGGCTCGGCCTCGGCTCCTGCGGCCGCACCTCCTACCGCCGCCTCTCCGGCGGCCAGCAGCAGCGGCTCGCCCTGGCCATGGCGGTCGTCGGCCGCCCCGAGCTGGTCTTCCTGGACGAGCCGACGGCCGGCCTCGACCCGCAGGCCCGCCGCGCCACCTGGGAACTGGTCCGCGACCTGCGCGACGACGGCGTGTCGGTCATCCTCACCACCCACCACATGGACGAGGCCGAGCAGCTCGCCGACGACGTCGCCATCGTCGACGCCGGCACGGTGATCGCCCAGGGATCCCCCGAGCAGCTGTGCCGCGGCGGCGCCGAGAACACCCTGCGCTTCTCCGGCCGCCCCGGCCTGGACGTGGGCTCGCTCCTCAAGGCGCTGCCCTCCGACGCCACCGCGGCGGAGGTCGTGCCCGGCTCCTACCGGGTCACCGGCGACGTCGGCCCGCAGCTGCTGGCCACGGTCACCTCCTGGTGCGCGCAGCACGGCGTGATGCCGGAGCGCATCGCCGTCGAGCGGCACACGCTCGAGGACGTCTTCCTGGAACTCACCGGCAAGGAGCTGCGCTCATGACCGCCACCGGGACCTACTCCCCCGCGCCCGGCGCCGCCCCGCTGGGGCGGATGATCGCCGCGCAGGCCGCCCTGGAGACCCGGATGCTGCTGCGCAACGGCGAGCAGCTGCTGCTCACCGTGGTCATCCCGACGCTGCTGCTGGTGCTGTTCAGCTCCGTCGACGTCGTGGACACCGGGGAGGGCCGGGCCGTCGACTTCCTCGCGCCGGGCGTGCTGGCGCTCGCGGTGATGTCGACGGCGTTCACCGGGCAGGCCATCGCCACCGGCTTCGAGCGCCGCTACGGCGTCCTCAAGCGGCTGGCCGCCTCGCCGCTGCCCCGCTGGGGGCTGATGACCGCCAAGACCCTGTCGGTGCTGGTGACCGAGGTCCTGCAGATCGTGCTGCTCACCGTGATCGCGTTCGCGCTGGGCTGGTCGCCCCGGGGCAACCCGCTGACCGTGCTGCTCCTGCTGGTCCTCGGCACGGCCGCCTTCTCCGGGCTGGGCCTGCTGATGGCGGGCACGCTGAAGGCCGAGGCCACGCTGGCCGCGGCGAACCTGGTCTTCCTGCTGCTGCTGGTCGGCGGCGGCGTGGTGGTGCCGCTGGAGAAGTTCCCCGAGGCCGCGCAGGCGGTACTGGGGCTGCTGCCCATCTCGGCGCTCTCCGGCGGGCTGCGGGACGTCCTCCAGGACGGCGCCGGCGTGCCGTGGGCAAACCTCGGCGTCCTGGCCGCCTGGGCGGCCGCGGGGCTCGCCGCGGCCGGGCGTTTCTTCCGCTGGGAGTAACGTCACAGGGCGCACGGCACCCCCTCGTGAAACCGTGCACAAGCCCGGCCCTACGATGGTTCCCGTGCCGAACGAGATGCCTCGCGGGGCCGCCGCAGCGGTCCGCAACCCCCTTGCCTTCATCGCCGCCCGCTGGACCCCGGACCCCCGGACGGTCCGCCGCGCGGCGCTCACCGCGCTCGTCATGTCGGTGGTCATCGTGGTCACCGGCGGCGCCGTCCGCCTGACCGGCTCCGGCCTGGGCTGCCCCACGTGGCCCAAGTGCACGGCGGACTCGATCGCCACGACGCGCGAGATGGGCTGGCACGGCGTCATCGAGTTCGGCAACCGGCTGCTGACGTACGTGCTGTGCGCGGCGGTGGGCTGGGCGATCGTCGCGGCCCGTTCCACCAAGCCGTACCGGCGTGCGCTCACCCGGCTGGGCTGGCTGCAGTTCTGGATCGTGATGGGCAACGCGGTGCTCGGCGGCGTCGTGGTGCTGGTCGGCCTCAACCCGTACACGGTGGCCGCGCACTTCCTGCTCTCCTCCGCGCTCATCGCGGCCGCCACGGTGATGTGGCACCGGGCCGGCGAGGGCGACACCGCCCCGCGGCCGCTGGTGGCGCCGTCGCTGCGGCGGCTGACCCTGGCGCTGGTCGTGGTGACCGCGCTGCTGATCGCCGTCGGCACGGTGGTCACGGGGGCGGGGCCGCACGCGGGCGACTCCAGCGACGTGCCGCGGATGCCGGTGGACTGGGAGGCGGTCACGCGGGCGCACGCGGTGCTGGCGTGGCTGACGGTGCTGCTGACCGTCGCCCTGTGGGTCGGGCTGAAGGTCTTCGACTCGCCCCCGGCGGCGCTGGCGCGGACGCGGGACCTGTTCGTGGTCCTGCTGGCGCAGGGGCTGGTCGGGTACGTCCAGTACTTCACGGACCTTCCCGAGGTGCTGGTGGGGCTCCACATGTTCGGCTCCGCGATGGTGTGGATCTACACCCTCCGGGTCCTCCTGGCCACCCGCGAACGCCCCCTCGACACCGCCCCTCCGGTCCCCACCACCCCGGAGACCGTCCCCGCCTGACCCTCTCCCCCTTTCCCCTCCTCTCCCCCGCCCCCGGCCGCAGCCCCTGCGCCGGGGGCGGCCCCGTTGCCGCGTTCCCCTGCGGATGTGGCGGAGCCGCCCCGCGGATGCGGCGGAGCCGCCTCGGCCCGGGAGGGGGCGGGAGGCGGCTCCGGAGGTGCGGGGGTGGCGGGGGGTCAGGGGTTCTTGGGGCCGCCGAGCTGGATGCCGGCCATGCGGGACCATTCGTACGGCCCCGTCTTCACCTTCGCGGCGAACTCCCCGTCGAACTCCTCGTGCACGGTGACCCCCGCCTTCGCGACGGCCGCCACGGCCACCTCGTACGTGGGCGCGACCAGGTCGCCCCAGTTGCCGTCCTCGCCCACCAGGACGATGCGCGCGCCCTTGCGGCCGAGGTGGGCCACCTGACTCTCCGCACCGCCGTGCGCCGCGGCGAAGGAACCGATCTGCTGGGCGAGCTTCGCGGCACGCCGCTCATCCCGCGCGTCCATCGGCGCGCTCGCCTCGTCAACCTGCTGCGTGTCTGCCATGGTCAGGATGCTACCGACGGGTAGCGGACGCGGCGACGCGAGGGGCGGGTGGCGTTGGCCACCCGCCCCTCGCGTCGAAGGAGAACCGCGCCTCGGCTCAGCGCAGGAAGGGGTCCACGGCGACGGCGACGAAGAGGACGGAGACGTAGGTGATCGACCAGTGGAACAGCCGCATCTCCTTGAGCTTCGCCCCCGTGACCTCCGACTTCGCCCGGCTCTGGAGCGCGTGCGCCTCCCACAGCCACCAGCCGCCCGCCGCCAGGGCGACCGCGGTGTAGAACCAGCCGGTGTAGCCGAGCGGCGTCAGCAGCAGCGAGACCGCGACCATCACCCAGCTGTAGATCACGATCTGCCGGGCGACGACCTTGTTGCTCGCCAGCACCGGCAGCATCGGCACGCCCGCGCGGGCGTAGTCCTCCTTGACCTTCATCGACAGCGGCCAGTAGTGCGGGGGCGTCCAGAAGAAGATGACGAGGAAGAGGACGACCGGCGCCCAGGAGAGCGAGTTGGTCACCGCGGACCAGCCGATCAGGACCGGCATGCAGCCGGCGATGCCGCCCCAGACGATGTTCTGCGCCGTGCGGCGCTTGAGGATCATCGTGTAGACGACCACGTAGAAGAGGAGCGCGCCCAGCGCGAGCCAGGCGGACAGCCAGTTCACCGTGAGCCCGAAGAGCAGGGTGGACCCGACGGCGAGGGCGATGCCGAAGGCGAGGCACTCGCGCGGCGACACCATGCCGGTGACCAGCGGCCGCTGCGACGTGCGGTCCATCAGCGCGTCGATGTCGCGGTCGTACCACATGTTCAGCGCGTTGGCCCCGCCGGCGGAGAGGTATCCGCCGAAGCAGGTCAGCAGGACGAGCGAGAGATCGGGAACGCCCTGTTCGGCCAGGAACATCACCGGCACGGTGGTGATGAGCAGCAGTTCGATGATCCGCGGCTTGGTCAGCGCCACGAACGCCATGGCCCGGGCCCGGAACGGCCGGCGGTGCGGCCTCGGGCTGCTCGTCCCGAATACCGCCGCTGGACGGGATTCAACGGCCGTCACGCACACCCCTGACAGAGACATCCCAGCGAGCCCCCGCCGAATCGGACCTGTCGGAAAGGTCCGGCGAAGGCTCGCGCGTACCACGCCACTCTAGACGTTGCCCAGACCCCGCGATTCGCGGGGGTGCTCTCGTGTTGGCCGCACCCTCCGGGGAACCCGTCGCCGGAGGACGCCGCGCGGAGCGGCGCGGTCCACGGACGTCTCGCGGCGCGCCCGTCCGAGGGGACGCGGCCTCATGCGGAACGCCCATGTGAGCGGGTGCGAACGCAGACGAAGTGGGCTGTGGCCACACTCTGGTCACAGGGGGGAACGCCGTGTTTGCACGGGATAGGCTCGACCCGCCGGCGGCGCGGAACCCGCCGGTGGCACCGGTGAGCGCACACCTCACCGGCTTCTGACATGTGGAGAGGAGCCCTGACCCAGGGTGAGCAACAAGCCGACCACCACAGCCCTCGAGTGGACAGAGCTGGACCAGCGCGCGGTGGACACCGCCCGCATCCTGGCCGCTGACGCCGTACAGAAGGTCGGCAACGGCCATCCCGGTACGGCCATGAGCCTCGCGCCCGCGGCGTACACGCTGTTCCAGAAGGTGATGCGCCACGACCCGTCCGACGCCGACTGGGTGGGGCGTGACCGCTTCGTCCTGTCGGCGGGGCACTCGTCCCTGACCCTCTACACCCAGCTCTACCTGGCCGGCTTCGGCCTGGAGCTGGACGACCTGAAGGCCTTCCGCACCTGGGGCTCCAAGACCCCGGGCCACCCGGAGTACGGCCACACCACGGGGGTGGAGACCACCACCGGCCCGCTGGGCCAGGGCGTCGCCAACGCCGTCGGCATGGCGATGGCCTCCCGCTACGAGCGCGGCCTGTTCGATCCCGAGGCGGCGCCGGGCGAGTCGCCCTTCGACCACTTCGTGTTCTGCGTCGCCGGTGACGGCTGCCTCCAGGAGGGCATCGCCGCCGAGGCGTCCTCCATGGCGGGCCACCAGAAGCTGGGCAACCTGGTCCTGCTGTGGGACGACAACCACATCTCGATCGAGGGCGACACCGAGACCGCGGTCTCCGAGGACGTCTGCAAGCGCTACGAGGCGTACGGCTGGCACGTCCAGCGCGTGGAGCCGAAGGCGGACGGCGACCTCGACCCGGCGGCGATCTACGAGGCCGTCCAGGCCGCGAAGGCGGTCACCGACCGGCCGTCGTTCATCGCGATGCGCTCCATCATCGCCTGGCCCGCCCCGAACGCGCAGAACACCGAGGCCGCGCACGGCTCGGCGCTCGGCGACGACGAGGTGGCCGCCACCAAGCGCGTGCTGGGCTTCGACCCGGAGCAGACCTTCGAGGTCTCCGACGAGGTCATCGGCCACACCCGCAAGGCCCTGGACCGCGGCCGCGACGCCCGCGCGGAGTGGGAGAAGCAGTTCCAGGCGTGGCGTGAGGCCAACCCGGAGCGGGCCGCCGAGTTCGACCGGATCGCCGCGGGCGAGCTGCCGGCCGGCTGGGAGGAGAAGCTCCCGGTCTTCGAGACGGGCACCTCGATCGCCACCCGTGCCGCGTCCGGCAAGGTGCTGCAGGCGCTCGGCTCGGTCGTCCCCGAGCTGTGGGGCGGCTCCGCCGACCTGGCGGGCTCCAACAACACCACCATCGACAAGACCAGCTCGTTCCTCCCCGAGGGCAACCCGCTGCCGGAGGCCGACCCGTACGGCCGGACCATCCACTTCGGCATCCGCGAGCACTCCATGGGCGCCGAGATGAACGGCATCGCCCTGCACGGCAACACGCGCGTCTACGGCGGCACCTTCCTGGTGTTCTCCGACTACATGCGCAACGCCGTCCGCCTGTCGGCCCTGATGCACCTGCCGGTGACCTTCGTGTGGACGCACGACTCGATCGGTCTCGGCGAGGACGGCCCGACCCACCAGCCGGTGGAGCACCTGGCCTCGCTGCGCGCCATCCCGGGCCTGAACATCGTGCGCCCGGCCGACGCCAACGAGACGGCGATCGCCTGGCGCGAGATCATGCGCCGCTGGACCAAGGAGTTCGGCAAGGGCGCCCCGCACGGTCTGGCGCTCACCCGCCAGGGCGTGCCGGTCTACGAGGCGAACGAGGACGCCGCGCGCGGCGGCTACGTCCTGCGCGACGCGGACGGTGGCGAGCCGCAGGTGATCCTGATCGCGACCGGCTCCGAGGTGCACCTCGCCGTCGAGGCGCGCGAGGCCCTGCAGTCCGAGGGCGTCCCCACCCGCGTGGTGTCCATGCCGTCGGTGGAGTGGTTCGACGAGCAGGACCAGGCCTACCGCGACAGCGTCCTCCCGCCGTCGGTGAAGGCGCGCGTCGCCGTGGAGGCCGGCGTCGGACTGACCTGGCACCGCTTCGTGGGTGACGCCGGCCGCATCGTCTCGCTGGAGCACTTCGGCGCGTCGGCCGACGCGAAGGTGCTGTTCCGCGAATACGGCTTCACGGCGGAGAACGTGGCCGCCCAGGCCCGGGAATCCCTCGCCTCCACGCAGCGCTGACGCTGCTACACGACCAGTAGGAGATGCAAGACACATGACAGACGCACTCAAGCGCCTCTCCGACGAGGGTGTGGCGATCTGGCTGGACGACCTGTCCCGCACGCTGATCTCCTCCGGCGCCCTCCAGGAGCTGATCGACGACCAGCACGTGGTGGGCGTCACCACCAACCCCTCGATCTTCCAGAAGGCGATCTCCGAGGGACACGGCTACGACACCCAGCTCACCGACCTCGCCGCCCGCAAGGTGACGGTCGAGGAGGCGATCCGGATGATCACGACGGCGGACGTCCGCGACGCCGCCGACGTGCTGCGCCCGGTCTTCGACGCCACCGACGGCCGCGACGGCCGGGTCTCCATCGAGGTCGACCCCCGTCTGGCCCACGACGAGCGGGCCACGGTCGCCGAGGCCAAGCAGCTCGCCTGGCTGGTCGACCGCCCGAACACCCTGATCAAGATCCCGGCGACCATGGCCGGCCTGCCCGCGATCACCGAGGTCATCGGCCTGGGCATCAGCGTCAACGTCACGCTGATCTTCTCCCTGGAGCGCTACCGCCAGGTGATGGACGCCTACCTGGCCGGCCTGGAAAAGGCCAAGGAGCGCGGCCTGGACCTGTCGAAGATCCACTCCGTCGCCTCCTTCTTCGTCTCCCGCGTGGACACCGAGATCGACAAGCGGATCGACGCCCTGGGCACCGACGAGGCCAAGGCGGTGCGCGGCAAGGCCGCCCTCGCCAACGCCCGCCTGGCCTACCAGGCGTACGAGGGGGTCTTCTCCTCGGAGCGCTGGAACGCCCTGGAGCGCGCCGGCGCCAACCGCCAGCGCCCGCTGTGGGCCTCCACCGGCGTCAAGGACAAGGCGTACAAGGACACCCTGTACGTCGACGACCTGGTCGCGCCGAACACGGTGAACACCATGCCGGGCGGCACGTTGGAGGCCGTGGGCGACCACGGGCAGATCACCGGCGACACGGTCACCGGCACGTACGAGCAGGCCCGCGCCGACCTGGACGCCGTGGAGCGTCTGGGCATCTCGTACGACGAGGTGGTGGAGCTGCTGGAGAAGGAGGGCGTCGACAAGTTCGAGGCCGCCTGGAACGACCTGCTGAACTCGACCAAGGCCGAGCTCGAGCGGCTCGCCCCGTCGGAGGGCTAGGCCTTGTCACCCTCCCCTGTCACCGGAGCCAACCCGCTCCGTGACGCCCTGGACCGACGGCTCCCGCGCATCGCGGGGCCGTCGGGCCTTGTGATCTTCGGCGTCACGGGCGACCTGTCCCGCAAGAAGCTGATGCCGGCGGTGTACGACCTCGCGAACCGCGGTCTGCTCCCGCCGGGTTTCTCCCTGGTGGGCTTCGCCCGCCGTGAGTGGGCGGACGAGGACTTCGCCCAGGTGGTCCACGACGCGGTCAAGGAACACGCGCGCACGCCGTTCCGTGAGGAGGTCTGGCAGCAGCTCGCCCAGGGCATGCGCTTCGTCCAGGGCTCCTTCGACGACGACGCGTCCTTCGAGTCGCTGCGCGACACCATCGAGGAACTGAACCGCGCCCAGGGCACGGGCGGCAACTTCGCCTTCTACCTCTCCGTCCCGCCCGGCTCGTTCCCGGTGGTCATCCAGCAGCTCAAGAAGCACGGGCTGGCCGACCAGCGCGACGGCTGCTGGCGACGCGCGGTGATCGAGAAGCCGTTCGGCCACGACCTGAAGTCGGCCGAGGAGCTGAACTCCCTGGTCCACGAGGTGTTCCAGCCGGAGCAGGTCTTCCGCATCGACCACTACCTCGGCAAGGAGACCGTCCAGAACATCCTGGCGCTCCGCTTCGCCAACCAGATGTTCGAGCCGCTCTGGAACCGGTCGTACGTCGACCACGTCCAGATCACCATGGCCGAGGACATCGGCATCGGCGGCCGGGCCGGCTACTACGACGGCATCGGCGCGGCCCGGGACGTCATCCAGAACCACCTGCTGCAGCTCCTCGCCCTCACGGCGATGGAGGAGCCCGCCTCCTTCGACGCGGACGCGCTCGCCGCGGAGAAGACCAAGGTGCTCGGCGCGGTACGGCTCCCCTCCGACCTGGGGGCCTCCACGGTGCGCGCCCAGTACACGGCGGGCTGGCAGGGCGGTGCCAAGGCCGTCGGCTACCTGGAGGAGGAGGGCATCGACCCGTCCTCCCGGACCGACACCTACGCCGCGATCAAGCTGGAGATAGACAACCGCCGCTGGGCGGGCGTCCCCTTCTACCTGCGCACCGGCAAGCGGCTGGGCCGCCGGGTCACCGAGATCGCGGTGGTCTTCCAGCGCGCCCCGCACTCCCCCTTCGGCCACACGGCCACCGAGGAGCTGGGGCAGAACGCCATGGTGATCCGCGTCCAGCCGGACGAGGGCATGACGGTCCGGTTCGGCTCGAAGGTGCCGGGCACCTCCATGGAGATCCGGGACGTCTCGATGGACTTCGCCTACGGCGAGTCGTTCACCGAGTCCAGCCCGGAGGCCTACGAGCGGCTGATCCTCGACGTGCTGCTCGGCGACGCCAACCTCTTCCCGCGCACGGAGGAGGTGGAGCTCTCCTGGAAGATCCTCGACCCGATCGAGCAGTTCTGGGACGCCCACGGCGCGCCCGCCCAATATCCGGCCGGAACCTGGGGACCCGCAGAAGCGGACGAGATGCTCGCACGAGACGGACGGAGCTGGCGCCGGCCATGAAGATCGACCTCACCGACACCACGGCCAGCAAGATCAACAAGGCACTGGTCCAGGGGCGCCGCGCACTCGGCGCCCCCGCCGTCGGCATGGTGCTCACCCTGGTCGTCGTCACCGACGAGGAGAACGCCTACGACGCCATGAAGGCGGCGGCGGAGGCGTCGCACGAGCACCCCTCGCGGCTGCTGGTGGTCATCAAGCGCCACGCCCGCTCCCCCCGCGACCGCACCCAGTCCCGCCTCGACGCCGAGGTGCGGGTGGGCGCGGACGCCGGGGCCGGCGAGACGGTGGTGCTGCGGCTCTACGGCGAGGTGGTCAACCACGCCCAGTCGGTGGTCCTGCCGCTGCTGCTGCCGGACGCCCCGGTGGTGGTCTGGTGGCCGGTCAACGCGCCGCTGGACCCGGCGAAGGACCCGCTGGGCGCGCTCGCCCAGCGCCGGGTGACGGACACCTACGCGGCCGAGGACCCGGTCGGCGAGCTGCGCGCGCTGGCCGACGCCTACACGCCCGGCGACACCGACCTGTCGTGGACCCGGATCACCCCGTGGCGGTCGATGCTGGCCGCCGCGCTCGACCAGGTGGTCTGCGAGGTCAAGGCCGTCGAGGTCGAGGGCGAGGAGTTCAACCCGAGCTGCGAGCTGCTGGCCATGTGGCTCGCCGACCGGCTCGACGTGCCGGTGCGCCGCACGTCGTCCGCGGGGCCCGGTCTGACCGGGGTGCGGATGGACACCACGTGCGGCCGGATCACCCTCGACCGGGCCGACGGCACCCTGGCCACCCTCGCCATCGAGGACCAGCCGGACCGCCAGGTCGCCCTCAAGCGGCGCGAGACCTCGGAGCTGATCGCCGAGGAACTGCGCCGGCTGGACCCGGACGAGACGTACGCGTCCACCCTCCAGTACGGGGTGGACCGGCTCTACGCGGAGGCGGACGCCGCCGAGACCTTCACGGACGGATCCTCCGACGCCTCCGACGCCGCGGACGCGTCGTCCGGGGCCGAGGGTGCCTCCGCGGTCCCGGAGGAGGGCCCGGCGCAGGCGTCGGAGCCCGTCGCCGAGGCGGTGCCGGAGGAGGACGTCGCGAAGGGGCCCGCCAAGCGGGCCGCGAAGCGGGGTCCCGCCGTGAAGCGGGCGGCGGCCAAGTGAGCGGGGGCGAGGCGCGGCTGCTGGTCCACCGCGACAAGGACCTCATGGCCCGGGCCACGGCCGCGCGGCTGATCACCGCGGTGGTCGACGCGCAGGCCGAGCGGGGGCACGCCTCCGTGGTCCTCACCGGCGGCCGCAACGGCAACGGGCTGCTGGCCGCGCTGGCCGGGTCGCCGGCGCGGGACGCCGTCGACTGGGCCCGCCTGGACCTGTGGTGGGGCGACGAGCGGTACCTGCCGTCCGGGCATCCGGACCGCAACGTCACGCAGGCCCGCGAGGCCCTGCTGGACGCCGTGCCGGTGGACCCCGCCCGGGTGCACGCGATGCCGGCCTCCGACGGGCCGCACGGCGACGACGTCGAGGCGGCCGCGGTCGCCTACGCACGGGAGCTGGCGCTGGCCGCCGGGGACGGCGCGGCGGTGCCGGAGTTCGACGTGCTGATGCTGGGCGTCGGGCCGGACACGCACGTCGCCTCCCTCTTCCCCGGGCTTCCGGGGGTGCGGGAGACGGAGCACACGGTGGTCGCGGTGCGCGAGGCGCCGAAGCCGCCGCCGGTGCGGGTGTCGCTGACGCTGCCGGCGATCCGGGCGGCGCGTCAGGTGTGGCTGCTCGCGGCGGGCGAGGACAAGGCCGACGCGGTCGCCACGGTGCTGCGCGGGGCTCCCGAGCCCGCCCGGGCACCCGCCGCGGGGGTCCACGGGCGTGAGGCCACGCTCTGGCTCCTCGACGCGGCGGCGGCGTCCAAGCTGTAGCCCCGGCCGGAGCCCCCGGTGCCGTTCCCGGTACCGGGGGCTTCGCCGTTCCCGCCCCGCGGTGGGCACGGCCCGCCCGCGGTGCGGGAACGGGGTCACCGCCCCCGCAGCTCGCGGTACTTCGCGACCAGCGCCTTGGTGGACCCGTCCAGCCCCGGCACGTCCGCCCCCTCCGTGAGCGCCGGCTCCACGCGCTTGGCGAGGACCTTGCCCAGCTCGACGCCCCACTGGTCGAAGGAGTCGATGTCCCACACCGCGCCCTGCACGAACACCTTGTGCTCGTAGAGCGCCACCAGCTGCCCCAGCACGGACGGCGTCAGCGACTCCGCGAGGATCGTGGTGGTCGGGTGGTTCCCCAGGAACGTGCGGTGCGGCACCAGGTCCTCGGCGACGCCTTCCGCGCGGACCTCCTCCGGCGTCTTGCCGAAGGCCAGCGCCTGCGTCTGCGCGAAGAAGTTGGCCATCAGCAGGTCGTGCTGCGCCTCGAGTTCCCGGCTGAGCCCCTCGACCGGCCGGGCGAAGCCGATGAAGTCGGCGGGGATCAGCTTGGTGCCCTGGTGGATCAGCTGGTAGTACGCGTGCTGCCCGTTGGTGCCGGGCGTGCCCCAGACCACCGGCCCGGTCTGCCACTCCACCGGCCGCCCGTCCCGGGCCACGTACTTGCCGTTGGACTCCATGTCGAGCTGCTGCAGGTACGCCGTGAACTTGGAGAGGTAGTGGCTGTACGGCAGGACCGCGTGCGACTGGGCGTCGTGGAAGTTGTTGTACCAGATGCCCAGCAGGCCCAGCAGGAGCGGGGCGTTGGCCTCCGGCGGGGCGGTGCGGAAGTGCTCGTCGACCAGCCGGAAGCCGTCCAGCATCTCGCGGAAGCGGTCCGGGCCGATCGCGATCATCAGCGACAGGCCGATCGCCGAGTCGTAGGAGTAGCGGCCGCCGACCCAGTCCCAGAACGCGAACATGTTCTCGGTGTCGATGCCGAACTCGGCGACCTTGCCGGCGTTGGTGGACAGCGCCACGAAGTGCTTGGCCACCGCTTCCTGGCCGGCGCCGAGCTGCCCGAGCAGCCAGGTGCGCGCCGACGTCGCGTTGGTGACCGTCTCGATCGTGGTGAAGGTCTTGGAGGCGACGATGAACAGCGTCTCCTCCGCGTCCAGCCCCTGCAGCGCCTCGTGGAGGTCGGCGCCGTCGACGTTGGAGACGAACCGGAAGGTCAGCGAGCGGTCGGTGTAGGAGCGCAGCACCTCGTAGGCCATGGCGGGGCCGAGGTCGGAGCCGCCGATGCCGATGTTGACGATGTTCCGGATGCGCCGGCCGGTGTGCCCGGTCCAGCCGCCGGAGCGGACCCGCTCGGCGAAGCCGGCCATCTTCTCCAGGACCGTGTACACCGCTGGCACCACGTCGGCGCCGTCGACCTCGATCGAGGCGTCGCGCGGGGCGCGCAGCGCGGTGTGCAGGACGGCCCGGTCCTCGGTGATGTTGATCTTCTCGCCGCGGAACATGGCGTCGCGCAGGCCGAAGACGTCACGGGCCGCCGCCAGGTCCCGCAGCAGCCGCAGGGTCTCGTCGGTGACCAGGTGCTTGGAGTAGTCGATGTGGAGGTCGCCCACGCGCAGGGTGAGGGCGGTGCCGCGGGTCGGCTCCGCGTCGAACAGTTCGCGCAGCCGCACCTCGCCGAGCGCCTCGCGGTGCTTGGCCAGAGCGTTCCACTCCGGCAGCCGGTTGAGCCTCGGACGGCTCTCTGCGTTCATCGGATCTGCCCTCTTTCGTCCTGCCGGGTCTGCGGGCCGCGTACCCGTGGTGCGGCCCCTGCCAACCTAGTTGATCAGTCCCGGAACGGCGCGATCGTCCACAGGCCGAAATCGCGTCCCGGCCGTCCGTCGCGCACCGCCGCCGGTGCGGGCCCGGGCACGCCGAACGGCCGGACGCCCGTTCGGGGTCCGGCCGTTGACGCCGTCTCAGATCTCGCCGCGCAGCTTGGCCAGTGCCTCGGCGAGGATCGCCTCGCCGTCGGCGTCGCTGCGCCGCTCGCGCACATAGGCGAGATGGGTCTTGTAGGGCTCGGTGCGCGGCGGGTCCGGCGGGTTGTCCCGGTCCTGCCCGGCCGGGAAGCCGCAGCGCGGACAGTCCCAGGTGTCGGGGACCTGCGCGTCACTCGCGAAACTCGGCTGGGTCTCGTGCCCGTTGGAGCACCAGAAGGAGATGCGCAGCCGGGGCGCGGACTCACCGCGCTCGGCCTCGCCCATCGGCCCCGCCCCGACCCGACTTCCTCGGATCGCGTTGCCACTTGCCACGGTCGTAACTCCCTGCGTGATGGTCCGCGAAGCTGGTCGGCGCAGCGCTTCGCCGCGAGCGCCCTCAGTAGGCCCGGTCAGTCTACGTAAGGCCCAACGCGCGTCCAGTGACGGGAGTTGCGGACCCCCGAACGGACGCAGGCCCCATGATAGGCCGCCTCCCAGGAGGCGCACCCGTCATGGGGCCTTGCGCGCGGAGTGGATCCGGATCGTGGCCGTCGTGCCTCTGTCTTTCGGCCGTCGACGGTCGATCAGCGTCGATTTCCGGTCAGTTGGCGACCTTCGTCAGGATGCCGAGCACCACGATGCAGGCGAACCACAGGACACCGACCACCACGGTGATGCGGTCCAGGTTGCGCTCGGCGACCGAGGAGCCGCCGACGGAGGACTGCATACCGCCACCGAACATGTCGGAGAGGCCGCCGCCCTTGCCCTTGTGCATCAGCACCAGCAGCATCAGCAGCAGGCTGAAGACGATCAGGGCGATCTGGAACCCCATAACCACGGCTGGACCAACTTCCTCGGATTCGGATGGGACGACGGGGCACCGGCGCCCCTGGCGACCCGCGCGCCGCAGGCGACACGCTGGTCAGGACACCGGACCCCGCAAGGGTACGACGGATCGCCTCCGCCGCCTACTCGCTCCCGGCAGGCATCACCCACCGGGCACGGCCGGTCACTGGTCGCGGAACCGGACGATCTTCACGAACTCGTCGACGTCCAGCGAGGCGCCGCCGACCAGGGCGCCGTCGATGTCCTGCTTCGCCATGATCTCGGCGACGTTGCCCGACTTCACGGAGCCGCCGTACTGGATGCGGATCTTGTCGGCGACGTCCTGCGAGTACAGCTCGGCCAGCTTGCCGCGGATCGCCCCGCAGACCTCCTGGGCGTCGTCGGCGCCGCAGACCTGGCCGGTGCCGATGGCCCAGACCGGCTCGTAGGCGACGACGACGGTCTCGGCCTGCTCGGCCGGGACGTCCTTGAGGCCGCCTTCGACCTGCGCGAGGGTGTGCTCGACGTGCCGGCCGGCCTGGCGGACCTCGAGCTCCTCGCCGACGCACAGGATCGGCGTCAGCTCGTGCTTGAAGGCGGCCTTGACCTTGGCGTTGACGATCTCGTCGGTCTCGTTGTGGTACTGGCGGCGCTCGGAGTGGCCGACGGCCACGAAGGAGCACTTCAGCTTGGCGAGCATGGCGCCGGAGATCTCGCCGGTGTAGGCGCCGGAGTCGTGCGCGGAGATGTCCTGGGCGCCGTACTTGACCTTCAGCTTGTCGCCGTCGACCAGCGTCTGCACGGAGCGCAGGTCGGTGAAGGGCGGCAGCACGGCGACCTCGACGGCCTCGTAGTCCTTCTCCGCCAGGGCGAAGGCGAGCTTCTGGACGTGGGCGATGGCCTCGAGGTGGTTGAGGTTCATCTTCCAGTTGCCGGCCATCAGCGGCGTGCGGGTGGTCATCGGGTCAGTCCTCCAGTGCGGCGAGGCCGGGGAGCGTCTTGCCCTCGAGGTATTCGAGGGAGGCGCCGCCACCGGTCGAGATGTGGCCGAAAGCGTTCTCGTCGAAGCCAAGCGTACGGACCGCCGCGGCGGAGTCTCCGCCGCCCACCACGGTGAAGCCCTTGGACTCGGTCAGCGCCTGGGCGACGGCGCGGGTGCCCTGGGCGAAGTCGGGGTGCTCGAAGACACCCATGGGGCCGTTCCAGAAGACGGTGGCGGCGTCGGCCAGCTTCTCGGCGTAGAGCTCGCCGCTGCGCGGGCCGATGTCCATGCCCGCCTGGTCGGCCGGCATGGCGTCGGCGGCGACGGTGTCCGGGTTCGCGGGCGCCTTCGTCCTCAGGTCCGGGAACTGGGGGGTGACGAGCGCGTCGACCGGCAGCACGATCTCGACGCCGCTCTTCTCGGCCCGCTCCATGTACTCGGTGACCGTGGCGAGCTGGTCCTCCTGGAGGAGGGAGGTGCCGACCTCGTAGCCCTTGGCCTTGAGGAAGGTGAAGGCCATGCCGCCGCCGATCAGGATGCGGTCGGCCTTGTCCAGCAGCCGGTCGATCACGGCCAGCTTGTCGGAGACCTTGGCGCCGCCGAGGACCACCGCGTAGGGGCGGGCCACCTCGTCGGTGAGCTTCTTGAGGACCTCGACCTCGGCGGCGATCAGGTAGCCGGCGTAGTGCGGCAGGCGGGTCGGCAGGTCGAACACCGACGCGTGCTTGCGGTGGACCGCGCCGAAGCCGTCGCCGACGTAGACGTCCGCGAGGGCGGCCAGGCTGTCGGCGAAGGCGCCGCGCTCGGCGTCGTCCTTCGAGGTCTCGCCCGCGTTGAACCGCAGGTTCTCGATCACGGCGACCTGGCCGTCCCGCAGGCCCTCCACGGCGGCCTGCGCCGACGGGCCGACGGTGTCCTCGGCGAAGGCCACCGGGGCCCCCAGCAGCTCGCCCAGCCGCTCGGCGGCGGGCCGCAGCGTGAAGGCGGGGTCCGGGGCGCCCTTGGGACGGCCCAGGTGCGAGGCGACGACCACCTTGGCGCCGGCCTCGGCGAGCGCCTTCACGGTCGGCAGCACGGCCCGGATGCGGCCGTCGTCGGTGATGCGGCCCTCCGCCAGCGGCACGTTGAGGTCGGCACGGACGAACACGCGCCTGCCGTTCACTCCCTCGGCGAGCAGTTCGTCGATCGTCTTCATACAGGGACTCCTCGGTGACTGAGCTGGATCGCACGTGCAGCAGGGCCCGGACGGCGCCGCACTGCGCCGTCCAAGCCCTGCTCGCACATCGGTGGATCTATACGTTACGGCTCGAACTCAGAGCTGGTTGCCCACGAAGACCGTCAGGTCGACCAGGCGGTGGGAGTAGCCCCACTCGTTGTCGTACCAGCCGATGACCTTCACGGACTTGCCCTCCTGAACCATGGTCAGCGAGGAGTCGAAGGTGCAGGAGGCCGGCTGGGAGACGATGTCGGAGGAGACGATCGGGTCCTCGGTGAAGACCAGGATGCCCTTCAGGGGACCCTCGGCGGCCTTCTGGAAGACCGCGTTGACCTCTTCCTTGGTGGTCTCGCGGGAAAGCTCCACGACCAGGTCGGTCACCGAGCCGGTGGGGACCGGGACGCGCATGGCCATGCCGTCCAGCTTGCCCTTCAGCTGCGGGAGGACCAGGGCGGTGGCCTTGGCGGCGCCGGTGGTCGTCGGGATGATGTTGACGGCCGCGGCGCGCGCCCGGCGCAGGTCCGAGTGCGGGAAGTCCAGGATGCGCTGGTCGTTGGTGTAGGCGTGGACCGTCGTCATCAGGCCCTTGACGATGCCGAAGTTCTCGTCGAGCACCTTCGCCATCGGCGCCACGCAGTTGGTGGTGCAGGAGGCGTTGGAGATGACGTGGTGATTCGCCGGGTCGTACTGGTTCTCGTTGACGCCCATCACCACGGTGAGGTCCTCGCCCTTGGCGGGGGCGGAGATCAGGACCTTCTTCGCGCCGCCCTCGAGGTGCTGGGCGGCGGCCTCGCGCTTGGTGAAGATGCCGGTCGACTCGATGACGATGTCGACGCCGAGCTCGCCCCAGGGGATGTCGGCCGGGTTCCGCTCGGAGAGGACCTTGACGGTCTTCCCGCCGACGGTGATCGAGTCGTCGGTGTGGGTGACCTCCTCGGCCAGGCGGCCCAGGACGGTGTCGTACTTGAGCAGGTGTGCGGTGGTCGCGGTGTCACCAAGGTCGTTGACAGCCACGACTTCGACGTCCGCACCCTGGTCGAGCAGAGCCCGGAAGTAGTTGCGACCGATGCGGCCGAAGCCGTTGATGCCTACGCGGATCGTCACGAACCCATCTCCTTGTTGGTGCGCCGGTACGGCAAAGCCACCGTCCGGCGAGCTGTATGAGTTGTCCCCGACCGCCTCCGACCCTACCGCTCGCAGGGCGCGGAAGTGACATTGAGATGGCCCATACCCGGCAGCGACCTCCTTACCCACCGGTAGCCGGACGGAACACGCTCTTCCGTGCAGGCGGGCGCACACATGACGACGGGGACGCGGTCGGATTCCGCGTCCCCGTTCAGCCTTTGATCACGCGTCAGCCTGCGAGGTTGTCCGCCAGTTCCTCGGACAGACCGGCCTCCGTACCAGGGATTCCGAGGTCGGAGGCGCGCTTGTCCGCCATGGCCAGCAGGCGGCGGATCCGGCCGGCCACCGCGTCCTTGGTGAGCGGCGGGTCGGCGAGCGCGCCGAGCTCCTCCAGGGAGGCCTGCTTGTGCTCCATGCGCAGCCGTCCGGCCGCCGCGAGGTGCTCGGGCACCTCGTCGCCGAGGATCTCCAGGGCGCGCTGCACCCGGGCCCCGGCGGCCACCGCGGCGCGGGCCGAGCGGCGCAGGTTGGCGTCGTCGAAGTTGGCCAGCCGGTTGGCGGTGGCGCGGACCTCGCGGCGCATCCGCCGCTCCTCCCAGGCGAGCACCGACTCGTGCGCCCCGAGCCGCGTCAACAGCGCGCCGATGGCATCACCGTCACGGACGACGACCCGGTCGACGCCGCGCACCTCGCGGGCCTTGGCCGCGATGGACAGCCGCCGCGCCGCGCCCACCAGGGCGAGGGCCGCCTCGGGACCGGGGCAGGTGACCTCCAGCGACGAGGAGCGGCCGGGCTCGGTCAGCGACCCGTGCGCCAGGAAGGCGCCGCGCCAGGCCGCCTCGGCGTCGCAGGTGGCGCCGGAGACGACCTGCGGGGGCAGTCCGCGGATCGGGCGGCCGCGGCCGTCGACCAGTCCCGTCTGCCGGGCGAGCTGGTCACCGCCCGCGACCACCCGCACCACGAACCGCGAGCCGCGGCGCAGGCCGCCGGGAGCCATCACGATCAGTTCGGAGCTGTGGCCGAAGATCTCCAGGATGTCGCGCTTGAGGCGCCGGGCCGCCATGGCGGTGTCCAGCTCGGCCTCGATCACGATGCGCCCGCTCACCAGGTGAAGGCCGCCGGCGAACCGCAGCAGGGCGGAGACCTCCGCCTTTCTGCAGCAGGTCCTGGTGACGGGGAGCCGTGAGATCTCGTCCTTCACAGCCGGCGTCATCGCCATGGGCCGATCCTTCCATGCATCCGAAAAATACGGTCGTACGCGGCTGCCAACAGCTCCGGATCGTGCCGGGGGGTTCCGTCGGTCCGGGCCACGGGGGCCAGCTCGACCGCCGCGCCGACCCGCTTGGCGGCCGCGGCGAGCGCTGCGCTGTCGGGCACGGCGGCCTCGTCGGCCAGCACCACGTCCAGGGCGAGTTTAGGGGCGTGTCGTGCCAAAACCTCCACATGACGCTGCGGGGAGAAGCCTTCGGTTTCTCCCGGCTGGGGCGCGAGGTTCAGCGAGAGCACCCGGCGCGCGCGGGTCTGCGTCAGCGCCTCGAGCAGTTCCGGCACCAGCAGGTGCGGGATCACGGACGAGAACCAGGAGCCCGGTCCGAGGACCACCCAGTCGGCGTCCAGCACGGCCTCCACGGCCTCCGGGACGGCCGGCGGGTCGTGCGGCACCAGGTGGACGGACTGCACCTCGCCGGGGGTCAGCGCCACCGTGGCCTGCCCGCGGACGGTGTCCACGTCGTCCGGGCGCGCCGGGTCGTGGCCCCGCACCAGGGCCTGGAGCTCCAGCGGCACCGCCGACATCGGCAGCACCCGGCCGTTCGCACCGAGCAGCCGGCCCACCAGGTCGAGCGCCTGCACGTGGTCGCCGAGCTGCTCCCAGAGGGCCACGATCAGCAGGTTCCCGACGGCGTGGCCGTGCAGGTCGCCCTCGGTCTGGAAGCGGTGCTGGATGACCCTGGCCCAGGTCTGGCCCCAGTCGTCGTCCCCGCACAGCGCGGCCAGCGCCTTGCGCAGGTCGCCGGGCGGCAGCACGCCCAGTTCCTGGCGCAGCCGGCCGCTGGAGCCGCCGTCGTCGGCCACGGTGACCACGGCGGTCAGGTCGCCGGTGATCCGGCGGAGCGCGGCCAGCGAGGCGGACAGACCCATGCCCCCGCCCAGGGCGACCACCTTGGGCTGGGCGCCGCGTCGGCGGGGGCGGGCTCCCCTGACCTCGGCGGGTGCGCGCACGGCGCTCCCGGCCTCCCGGCGGAAGGCGGGTGCGGCCGTGCGGCGCAGGCCCCGCAGGCGCGGGGTGTGGTGTCTCATTCGCGTCCCATGTCCCGGTGGACGACCACCGTCTCGACCCCGTCGGCGGCCAGGCGCTTGGCGAGCTTCTCCGACATGGCGACGGAGCGGTGCTTGCCGCCGGTGCAACCGACGGCCACGGTGACGTAGCGCTTGCCCTCGCGGCGGTAGCCGGCCGCGATCATGTGCAGCAGCTCGGTGTACCGGTCGAGGAACTCCTTGGCTCCTGGCTGCGAGAAGACGTAGGAGGACACCTCCTCGTTGAGGCCGGTGTACGGGCGCAGCTCCGGCACCCAGTGCGGGTTGGGCAGGAAGCGCATGTCCACGACGAGGTCGGCGTCGACGGGCAGGCCGTACTTGAAGCCGAACGACATCACGGTGGCCCGCAGCTCGGGCTCCTCGTCGCCGGCGAACTGGGCGTCCATCTTGGCGCGGAGCTGGTGCACGTTGAGGCCGGAGGTGTCGATCACCAGGTCGGCGTCGCCGCGCAGCTCGCGCAGGAGTTCGCGCTCGGCGGCGATGCCGTCGACGATGCGGCCGTCGCCCTGCAGCGGGTGCGGGCGGCGCACCGACTCGAAGCGGCGCACCAGGGCGTCGTCGGAGGACTCGAGGAAGACGAAGCGCCGCTTGACCTGGCGGGCGTCCAGCTCGGCGAGGGACTCCCGGAGGTTGTCGAAGAAGCGGCGTCCGCGGACGTCGACGACCACGGCGATCCGCGCGACGTTGCCCTGGCTGCGGGCGCCGAGCTCCACCATGGTGGGGATCAGCGCGGGCGGCAGGTTGTCGACGACGAACCAGCCGAGGTCCTCCAGGCACTTCGCGGCGGTGGACCGGCCCGCGCCGGACATGCCGGAGATGATCACCAGTTCGGGGGTGGCCGGCTCGGCCGCCACCTGGGGCGTGTCCTCCGCCGTCGTCACCTCGGCCGCTCCGTCGTCCGTCCGGGCGGTCTGCCCTGGCTGTTGCTGCGTCATGCGTGTTGCCCCCGTCTCTCGTCCTTGCTGTCCGGGGCCCCTTCCGGGTCCCCGCCGCGCGCCTTCCCGCCCGCGTCCTCTGCCAAGCCTTCACCCCGGCCGCCCGGGTGATACCGCGCCGCCCCGCCGGCCGGGTCCGCGGCGGGCACCGCGCCCGGCTCCCGCGCGGCGGGCGTGTCCGCCCCGCCGGACGCCGGGGCCGCGTTCCGCGGCCCGGGGTCCGGCTCGCGTGCCGGTGCGGGCCCTTGCGCGGGCTCGGGCGCGAGTTCCGGTTCGGGTTCCGGCTCGCGTGCCGGGGCGGGTCCTTGCGCGGGCTCGGGCGCGAGTTCCGGTTCGGGTTCCGGCTCGCGTGCCGGGGCGGGTCCTTGCGCGGCCCCCGACTCCGGTCCTCGCGCGGGTTCCGGTGCGGGTCCTCGCGCGGGTTCCGGTGCGGGTCCTCGCGCGGGTTCCGGCGCGGGTCCTCGCGCGGGTTCCGGCTCGGGGCCCGGTGCGGATGGTGCCGCCGGTTGTGCCGGGGCCGGGGCCGGGGCCGTGTCGTCCAGGATCTCGCCGGTCGCCATGTTGACGGCGGGACCGCCCGGCTCGGCGGCGGCGAGCACCGCGGCGACCGTCTCCGCCGTCTTGCGGCCTATCCCCGGAACCTCCTGGATCTGCTCGATCGTGGCCGCCCGCAGCCGCTTCACGGACCCGAAGTGCTTGAGCAGCGCCTGCTTGCGGGTCTCCCCGAGGCCGGGGACGCTGTCCAGCGGCCCGGACCGCAGCCGCTTGGCCCGCTTCCCCCGCTGGTAGGTGATCGCGAACCGGTGCGCCTCGTCGCGCACCCGCTGCAGCAGGTACAGCCCCTCGCTGCTGCGCGGGAGCACCAGCGGGTCCTCCTCGTCGGGGACCCAGACCTCCTCCAGCCGCTTGGCCAGCCCGCACACGGCGACGTCGTCGATGCCGAGCTCGTCCAGCGCCCGCCGCGCCGCGGCGACCTGCGGGCGCCCGCCGTCGACGACCACCAGCTGCGGCGGGTAGGCGAAGCGTCGCGGCCGCCCGTCCTCCTCCATGGCGGAGGCCGTCACCTCGCCGCCGACGGCGCCGTCGGCCCACTCGCCGGTCCGCTCCTTCTCGACCAGGTAGCGCCGGAACCGCCGGAAGATCACCTCGTGCATGGAGCGGACGTCGTCCTGCCCCTGGAAGCCCTTGATCTCGAAGCGCCGGTACTCGCTCTTGCGCTGGAGGCCGTCCTCGAAGACGACCATCGACGCGACCACGTCCTCACCCTGGAGGTGGGAGATGTCGTAGCACTCGATCCGCAGCGGAGCGCTGTCCAGGCCGAGGGCCTCGGCGATCTCCTCCAGCGCGCGGGAGCGGGTGGTCAGGTCGGAGGCCCGCTTGGTCTTGTGCAGCGCGAGCGCCTGCCCGGCGTTCCGCGTCACCGTCTCCATCAGCGCCTTCTTGTCGCCCCGCTGCGGCACCCGCAGCGAGACGTTCGCGCCGCGCCGGCCGGTGAGCCAGTCCTGCACCGGCTCCAGCGGCTCGGGCAGCGCGGTGACCAGCACCTCGCGGGGGACGGCGTCGCCGGCCTCCTCGCCGTAGAGCTGCTGCAGCGCGTGCTCGACCAGGTCCCCGGTGGTGACGGCCTCGACCTTGTCGGTGACCCAGCCGCGCTGGCCGCGGATCCGGCCGCCGCGCACATGGAAGATCTGGACGGCCGCCTCCAGCTCGTCCTCCGCGACGGCCACCAGGTCGGCGTCGGTGGCGTCGGCGAGCACCACCGCGTTCTTCTCCATGGCCTTGCGGAGCGCGCCGATGTCGTCGCGCAGCCGGGCGGCGCGCTCGTACTCCATGTCCTCGGCGGCGGCCGCCATCTGCTGCTCGAGGCGGCGCAGGTAGGTGCCGGTGCGGCCGCCCACGAACTCGCAGAACTCCTCGGCGAGGTCCCGGTGGTCCTCCGGCGTGATCCGGCCGACGCACGGCGCGGAGCACTTGTCGATGTAGCCGAGCAGGCAGGGCCGTCCGGTGCGGGCGGCGTTCTTGAAGACGCCGGCCGAGCAGGTGCGCACCGGGAAGACGCGCAGCATCAGGTCGACGGTGTCGCGGATCGCCCAGGCGTGGCCGTACGGCCCGAAGTAGCGCACGCCCTTCTTCTTCTGCCCGCGCATCACCTGGACGCGCGGGAACTCCTCGTTCATCGTCACCGCGAGGTAGGGGTAGCTCTTGTCGTCGCGGTACTTGACGTTGAAACGCGGGTCGAACTCCTTGATCCAGGTGTACTCGAGCTGCAGGGCCTCCACCTCGGTGGAGACCACGGTCCACTCCACGGACGCGGCCGTGGTGACCATGCTCCGGGTCCGGGGGTGCAGGTTGGCGAGGTCCTGGAAGTAGCTGGCCAGCCGCTGGCGCAGGCTCTTCGCCTTGCCGACGTAGATCACCCGGCGGTGCTCGTCGCGGAAGCGGTACACCCCGGGGGTGTCCGGAATCTCCCCCGGACGGGGGCGGTAGCTGGAGGGGTCGGCCATGCCCCCAACCCTACTGGGGGCCTCTGTCAGGACGCCTTGCCCGTGACGATCTTGCCGTTCTCGACCTCGACGGGCACTTCGGTGAGCGGAACCGTCGCCGGCGGGTTGAGCACCTGACCGCTTTCGGCGTCGAACCGGCTGCCGTGGCAGGCGCAGGTGAGGGTGGTCTTCTCCAGCCTGGTCATCGCGCAGCCGGCGTGGGTGCACACCGTGCTCCAGGCCTTCAGCGCTCCGTCGTCGGTCCGGGTGACGACGACCTTCTGCTTCGCGTAGAGCTTGACCGTGCCGGCGGGCACGTCGCCCTCGGGCCCGAGCTCGGTGCCGGCCTCGGGGGTCGCGGCCGAGGTGTCGCGGTTCTCCCCCGCCCCGGCGCAGCCCGCGAGGGCGAGGCCCGCCACGGGGGTCAGCGCGACGCCCCGCAGAACGGTACGGCGGCGGAGGTCGTCACTGCCGGACATGCGAAGCTCCCGTGGTCGGCGTGGAGTCTGGCCGCGCCCGACGATACCGGGGGCCCTCGGGTGTGCGAGCGTGGGCCCGTCCCTGCCGTGTCCCTCCGCCGAAGGAGCCGCCCGTGATCGTCGTCGCCGGTGAGGCCCTGATCGACCTGGTGCCCCACGAGCCGGGCCCGCTCTCCCCGCTGCGGCCGGTGCCGGGCGGGGGGCCGTTCAACACGGCGGTGGCGCTCGGCCGGCTGGGCGCCGAGGTGGCGTTCTGCTCGCGGATCTCCACGGACGGGTACGGGGAGGCGCTGCTGGACGCGCTGCGGGCCTCCGGCGTGGACACGGGGCCGGTGCAGCGGGGACCGGAACCGACCACGCTGGCGCTGGCCCGGCTGGACGAGACCGGTTCGGCCTCGTACGCGTTCTACGTGGAGGGCACCGCGGACCGGCTGTTCGAGGCGCCCCGTGCCCTGTCGGCGGGGACGCGGGCGGTGTCCTTCGGCACCTGCTCCCTGGTCCTGGAGCCGGGGGCGAGCGCCTACGAGGAACTGCTGCGGGACTCGGCGGCGCGGGGCCTGTTCACCGTGCTGGACCCCAACGTCCGGCCCGGGCTGATCCCCTCCCCCGGGGCCTACCGGGAACGGTTCCGGTCCTGGCTCGGGTCGGTGTCGTTGCTCAAGCTGTCCGAGGAGGACGCGCGGTGGCTGGGCGGCACGCCGCGGGAGTGGGCGGCGGCCGGGCCGGGGGCGGTGGTGCTCACCCGGGGCGCGGCGGGGCTCACGGTGGTGACGAGGGAGGGGCTGGAGCTGTCCGCGCCGGCGCCGCGGGTGCCGGTGGCCGACACGATCGGGGCGGGCGACACGGTCACGGCGGCGCTGCTGCACGGGCTGACGCTGCGGGGGGCGCTCTCGCCCGCGCATCTCGCCGCGCTCGACGGCGAGGACTGGCGTGACCTGCTCGGCCTCGCCACCCGCGCCGCGGCCTTCACCTGCACCCGCCCCGGCGCCCAGCCCCCGACCGCCGCGGAGCTGGGCCTCTGAAGGTGCTTCCGGGCGCGGTGTCCCGCACGGGTGCCGTCCGGCGGGGGCCGGGCAGGGGAACGGCCCCCGCTCCGGGAGGAGCGGGGGCCGCGGGGTGGTTGCGTCAGGACTTGCGGGCGGAGGCGCGGGAGGCGGCGCGCTTGCGCGGCTTGGCCGCCGGGGACGCGTCGCTGACCCGGTCCCCGAGGATCTCCCGGAGGAACTTGCCGGTGTGGCTGGCCGGCACCCCGGCCACCTCCTCCGGCGTGCCCTCGGCGACGACCGTGCCGCCGCCGGCGCCGCCCTCGGGGCCCATGTCGACGACCCAGTCGGCGGTCTTGATCACATCGAGGTTGTGCTCGATGACGATCACCGTGTTGCCCTTCTCGACCAGGCCGTTGAGCACCTTCAGCAGCTTGCTGATGTCCTCGAAGTGCAGGCCGGTGGTCGGCTCGTCGAGCACGTACACCGTCCGCCCGTTGGACCGGCGCTGCAGCTCCGTGGCCAGCTTGACGCGCTGCGCCTCGCCGCCGGAGAGCGTGGTGGCCGACTGTCCGAGCCGGACGTAGCCGAGGCCGACCTCGTTGAGCGTGCGCAGGTGACGGGAGATCCCGGGGATCGCCTCGAAGAAGTCCAGCGCCTCGTCGATCGGCATGTTGAGGACCTCGGCGATGTTCTTCCCCTTGTAGTGCACCTCGAGGGTCTCCCGGTTGTACCGGGCCCCGTGGCACACCTCGCACGGGACGTACACGTCCGGGAGGAAGTTCATCTCGATCTTGATCGTGCCGTCGCCGGAGCAGTTCTCGCAGCGGCCGCCCTTGACGTTGAAGGAGAAGCGGCCGGGCAGGTAGCCCCGGACCTTCGCCTCGGTGGTCTCGGCGAACAGCTTGCGGATGTGGTCGAAGACGCCGGTGTAGGTCGCCGGGTTGGACCGCGGGGTGCGGCCGATGGGCGACTGGTCGACGTGCACGACCTTGTCGACCAGGTCGTCGCCCTCCACCCGGGTGTGGCGGCCCGGCACCCGGCGGGCGCCGTTGAGCTCGCGCGCCAGGTGGGTGTAGAGGATGTCGTTGACCAGCGTCGACTTGCCGGAGCCGGAGACGCCGGTGACGGCGGTGAAGACGCCCAGCGGGAACGAGACGTCGACGTCCTTCAGGTTGTTCTCGCGGGCCCCGCGCACGGTCAGCTGCCGCGCGGCGTCGAGCGGACGGCGCAGGTCCGGCACCGGGATGGACTTCCGGCCGGAGAGGTACTGCCCGGTCTCCGACGTGGCGTTGGCCAGCAGTTCCTCGAGGGAGCCGCTGTGCACCACCGTGCCGCCGTGCTCGCCGGCGCCGGGACCGACGTCGACGATCCAGTCGGCCGCCTTCATGGTGTCCTCGTCGTGCTCCACCACGATCAGGGTGTTGCCCATGTCGCGGAGCCGGACCAGGGTCTCGATCAGGCGGTGGTTGTCCCGCTGGTGGAGGCCGATGGACGGCTCGTCGAGCACGTAGAGCACGCCGACCAGGCCGGAGCCGATCTGCGTGGCGAGGCGGATCCGCTGGGCCTCGCCGCCGGAGAGCGTGCCGGCGGCGCGGTTGAGGGAGAGGTAGTCCAGGCCGACGTCGACCAGGAAGCGCAGGCGCTCGTTGACCTCCTTGAGGACCCGCTCGGCGATCTTCTTCTCGCGCCCGGTCAGCTTGAGGGCGGCCAGGAACTCGGCGCACTCGCTGATCGAGAGGGAGGAGATCTCGGCGATGGACTTCCCGCTGACCGTGACCGCGAGGACGATCGGCTTCAGGCGCGCGCCCTCGCAGGTGGGGCAGGGCACCTCGCGCATGTAGCCCTCGAAGCGCTCGCGGCTGTTGTCCGTCTCCGCGTCCTCGTGCCGGCGCTTGACGAACGGGATGGCGCCCTCGAACGGCGTGGTGTAGCGGCGCTCGCGCCCGTACCGGTTGCGGTAGCGGACGTCGATCTGGGTCTTGTGCCCGTACAGCAGGGCCTTCTTGGCGCGGGCGGGCAGCCCGGCGAAGGGGATGTCGGTGCGGAAGCCCAGGGCGTCGGCGAGGGCGTCGACCAGGCGGCCGAAGTACTCCTTGGCGTGCCCCGCGGACCACGGGTGGAGCGCGCCCTCCTCGAGCGTCTTCTCCGGGTCCGGGACGATCAGCTCGGGGTCGACCTCCATGCGCGTGCCGATGCCGGAGCAGTCGGGGCAGGCGCCGAAGGGCGAGTTGAAGGAGAAGGAGCGGGGCTCCAGCTCCTCGAAGGAGAGGTCGTCGTACGCGCAGTACAGGTGCTCCGAGAACATCCGCTCGCGCTCGGGGTCGTCGGCCGGGAGGTCGACGAAGTCGAGGACGACCATGCCGCCGGAGAGGCCGAGGGCCGTCTCCACGGAGTCGGTGAGGCGGCGCTTGGCGGAGCTCTTCACCGTGAGGCGGTCCACGACCACCTCGATGGTGTGCTTCTCCTGCTTCTTGAGCTTCGGCGGGTCGGAGAGCTGGACCGTCTCGCCGTCCACCCGGGCGCGGCTGTAGCCCTTGGTCTGGAGGTCGGCGAACAGGTCGACGAACTCGCCCTTGCGCTCGCGCACCAGCGGGGACAGCACCTGGAACCGGCTGCCCTCCGGCAGCTCGAGGACCCGGTCCACGATGGCCTGGGGCGACTGGCGGGAGATGGGGCGGCCGCACTCGGGACAGTGCGGCTTGCCGATCCGCGCGAACAGCAGCCGGAGGTAGTCGTAGACCTCGGTGATGGTGCCGACCGTGGAACGCGGGTTGCGCGAGGTCGACTTCTGGTCGATGGAGACCGCCGGGGACAGGCCTTCGATGAAGTCCACGTCCGGCTTGTCCATCTGGCCCAGGAACTGCCGGGCGTAGGAGGAGAGCGACTCCACGTAGCGCCGCTGGCCCTCGGCGAAGATCGTGTCGAAGGCCAGGGAGGACTTGCCGGAACCCGACAGACCCGAGAAGACGATGAGCGAGTCGCGCGGCAGGTCGAGCGAGACGTTCTTCAGGTTGTGCTCGCGCGCGCCACGGACGATGAGACGGTCGGCCACGCCGTTCCGCACCTTTCTTGGGGGGAGAGGACAGGGGCGGGACCCCCGTCCCTTTTCAGCGTAGGGGGAGCCTCTGACAACACCGGGGGCTTCACCGGTTTCCGCCCTCTACAACAAATCGGACGCTTCCGGCGTTCCCGGTGTGGGCTACCGAGCTTATAGCACGCGCATTCGATTCTGAGGCGATCCCTTCCCGCTTCACCCGAACGTGTCGGACCGGGCCGCTATAGGCTGCGAACATGACGTACACCGGAGCGGTGAAGGTCGGCGGCCCGGCCGATGTGCACGAGCTGCAGGACCTGATGATCACCAAGATCGCGGTCGGCCCCATGGACAACAACGCGTACCTGCTGCGCTGCCGGGCCACGGACGCGCAGCTGCTGATCGACGCGGCCAACGACGCCCGGACCCTCCTCGGCAGCATCGGCGACGACTCGATCGCCTCGGTCGTCACCACCCACCGCCACCCCGACCACTGGCAGGCGCTCGCCGAGGTGGTGGCCGCCACCGGGGCGCTCACCTACGCCGGCCGGGAGGACGCCGAGGGCATCCCGGTCCCGACCGACGTGCCGCTGGACGACGGCGACGTGGTCCGGGTGGGCCGGGTCGAGCTCGTCGCCCGTCACCTGGTGGGGCACACGCCCGGCTCCGTCGCGCTGGTCTACGACGACCCGCACGGCCACCCGCACGTCTTCACCGGCGACTGCCTGTTCCCGGGCGGCGTGGGCAACACGCGCAAGGACCCGGAGGCGTTCGCCAGCCTGATCCACGACGTCGAGACCAAGCTGTTCGACGTCCTGCCCGACGAGACCTGGGTGTACCCGGGCCACGGCGACGACACCACCCTCGGTGCGGAGCGCCCGCACCTGCCGGAGTGGCGCGCCCGCGGCTGGTGACCTCAGGCCTTCGCGACGCCCGCCCCGGCCAGCGCGGCGACGCGCTCCACGGCGAAGACGTAGCCCTGGAGCCCGCAGCCCGCGATCACGCCGTCCGCCCGCCGCGAGACGTAGGAGTGGTGCCGGAACTCCTCGCGGCGGTGGATGTTGGAGATGTGGACCTCCACCACCGGCAGGCCGTCACAGGTGTTGAGGGCGTCGAGGATGCCGACCGAGGTGTGCGAGTAGGCCGCGGGGTTGATCACGATGCCGCAGTGGTTCTGCCGGGCCTCGTGGATCCAGTCGATGAGCTCGCCCTCGTGGTTGGACTGGCGCAGGTCGACGGTGCCGCCGTGGGCGGCCGCCGCCTCGGCGCACATCGCCTCCACGTCGGCGAGGGTGCCGGTGCCGTACACGTCCACCTGGCGCTGGCCGAGCAGGTTCAGGTTCGGCCCGTTGAGGATCATGACGGGGGCGTCGGCGAGCGTGCGGGGCATGGGCGGACCTCCGGTGCGTGGATCTTCTGTGATCGGCTCCGAAGGGTCTATCACGGCCCGCTCAGGGGATGACGGACAGTTCCAGATACGCGGCGAGGATCGCCAGGTGCAGGCCCGCCTGGAGCGGTGTGGCCCGCCCCGGGGCGATGGTCAGGGCACCGACCAGGACGGTCAGCGCGAGCAGCACCATGTGCGTGGCGCCCAGGCCCAGGACCAGGGGCCCGCTGAGCCAGATCGACGCCACGGCAACGGCCGGGATGGTCAGGCCGATGCTGGCCATGGCGGAGCCGAGGGCGAGGTTGAGGCTGGTCTGCACCCGGTCCCGGCGGGCGGCGTGCACCGCGGCGATGGTCTCGGGCGCGAGCACCAGCAGGGCGATGACCACACCGACGACCGCGTGCGGCATCCCGGCGGCCTCGACGCCGCTCTCGATGGTGGGCGAGACGCCCTTGGCGAGTCCGACCACGCCGATCAGGGCCAGCAGGAGCAGACCGACGCTGATCAGGGCCGTCCGGGCGGAGGGCCTGTCGGCGTGGTCGTCCTCGGTGAGGACGCCGCCCTCGCGGGCCACCGGCAGGAAGTAGTCGCGGTGCCGCCGCGTCTGGGTGGCGACGTAGAGACCGTAGAGCACGAGCGCGGCGACGGCGGCGAACACCAGCTGGGCGCCGCTGAACTCCGGGCCGGGGGCGCTGGAGGTGAAGTTGGGCAGGACCAGGCTGAGGGTGGCCAGGGTGGCCACGGTGGCGAGGGCCGCGCCGGTGCCCTCGGAGTTGAAGATGGCGGTGCGGTGCCGCAGCGAGGCGACCAGCAGGCTGATGCCGACGATGCCGTTGAGGGTGATCATCGCGGCGGCGAAGACGGTGTCGCGGGCGAGGGTGGCGCTCTGCTCCCCGCCTCCCACCATCAGCATGACGATCAGGCCGACCTCGATGATGGTGACGGCGATCGCGAGGATCAGCGAGCCGAACGGCTCGCCCACCCGGTGGGCTATCACCTCGGCGTGGTGGACCGCGGCGAGCACCGCGCCGGCCAGCGCCAGGGTCATCAGCGCGACCATCACCCCGGGGACCGAACGCCCCCAGGTGAGGATCAGCAGAACGACGGAGAGGACCGGCGCGGCTGTCGCCCAGATCGACCCGGAGGGCCGCTTGCGGGCAGACAGGAATTTCATGCGCCGATCCTCTCAATCGTTGGTCAGGTCCGCACCGTGAGCCGGGTCCCGGCCGGCGGGGTGTCCGTCGGCCGGGACCCGCGCTCAGGAGCCGGTGGTGTCGGCCGCGACCTCCGCCTTCGCCTTCTTCCGGTTGGCCATCAGGCTGGTGATCGTGGTGATCACCAGGACGGAGCAGATGACGCCCAGGGAGACCGGGATGGAGATCTCCGGGACGTGCACCCCGGACTCGTGCAGCGCGTGCAGCACCAGCTTCACGCCGATGAAGCCGAGGATCACGGACAGGCCGTACGACAGGTGGACCAGCTTCTCGAGCAGTCCGCCGATCAGGAAGTACAGCTGACGCAGACCCATCAGGGCGAAGGCGTTGGCGGTGAAGACGATGTACGGGTCCTGGGTCAGGCCGAAGATCGCGGGGATCGAGTCCAGCGCGAACAGCACGTCGGTGGTGCCGATGGCCAGGATGACGACCATCATCGGCGTCATGACCCGCTTGCCGTTCTCACGGATCCACAGCTTGGTGCCGTGGTAGCGGTCGGCCACGCCGAAGCGGCGCTCGGCGGCCTTGAGGAGACGGTTCTCCTCGAACTCCTCCTCCTCGTCCTTGGCCCGCGCCTCCTGGATGAGCTTCCAGGCGGTGTAGATCAGGAACGCGCCGAAGATGTAGAACACCCAGGAGAAGCTGCTGATGATCGCGGCGCCGGCCGCGATGAACACGGCCCGCAGCACCAGGGCGATCAGCACACCGATCAGCAGCACCCGCTGCTGGTACTGCGACGGAACCGCGAACTTCGCCATGATCAGGACGAAGACGAACAGGTTGTCGACGCTGAGCGACTTCTCGGTCACGAAGCCCGCGAAGAACTCACCGGCGGGCGCGCCGCCGGCGAAGACGAGCAGACCGAGGCCGAACAGGATCGCGAGGCCGATCCAGACGGCGGTCCATATGCCCGCCTCCTTGATCGACACGTCATGCGGCTTGCGGCCGATGAAGAAGTCGGCGCCGATGAAGATGGCCAGCACGGCCACCGTGGCAACCCACAGAGACATGGAAACTTCCACAGACACCTCCGGTCACAGAGAGAAACCGGAGGTCTCTTCCACCCGCGGCCTGGACCACGGGCCGACGCCCCGGGCTCGGGACTTCTGGCCCGAGCCGTATTGACGGGAACGCCGCAGCAGACAGGGAGTACTCCCCTCCGTCTGCTCGAAGGTACACCAACGACCAAGGAAAGGTAAAGGGCGTCTTTACCTTTCCTTGGTGCCGCTTTGCCTACGGGGAGTCACCGTCGGCGGGCGGCGGCCACGCCGTCCAGCACCCGCTCCAGGGTCGCGCCGTCCCGGGGCGGCAGGGACGGCTCGTAGGTCCAGGCATGGCAGACCCAGGGGTCGGCGAGGTGGTCCTCGGGCACCGGGGTGAGGCGCAGCAGCGACCTCCACAGCGGATCGAGGAGGGCGCCGAACCCGGCGGCGTCCTCCCGGTCGGCCACCATCAGCAGGTGGACGCCGGCCCGCGGTCCCTCGTCGGCGAGGTAGCGCAGCGCGGTGACCGCCCGGTCGTCGAAGGCGTGCGGGAAGTCGTGGACGATCAGCAGCCGTTGCGACAGGTCGGTGCCGGGCGGCAGCGACTCGGCGGCGCCGGCCCGGACGGCCATCTGCACCAGGTCGACGTGACCGGCGAGGCGGGTGAGCAGCCCGGAGACGCCGCCGGGGCCGACGGCGGGGGGTTCGGCGAGCACACCGCCGCGGGAGAGCGGGGTCAGCGACCGGGCGCCCGCTCCGGCGGCGTCGATGACGTGGACGGTGAAGTCGCCGGGCGGGTGTGTGGCGAGCAGCCGGGTGGCCAGCGCGACGGCCATGTCCAGCGCGAGGCGGCGCCGTTCCTCGGGGGCGACGAGAAGGCTCTCGGCGCCCCGGCCCTGGCCGCTGTCGATCCACAGGCCGCGCTCCAGCGGCAGCTTGAGCAGCAGGGGTATGCGCAGGTCGCCGCTCTCCGGGAGGCTGAGGTCGCCCAGGCGCAGCGCCTGCGGCTGTTCCTCGGGGGCGCGGTAGGCGGCCCACACCGGGCTCTCCCAGCGCGCGTACGCCGGGGGAAGGGCCGGTTCGACCACCGCGGACTCGGCCCTGAGCTGGCCGAGCTGCTGGTCGAGCACCTGCTGGGCGCGCTGCACGAGGTCCTCGCGGCGGGCCCTGGCCTCCCTGCGGACCCGGTCGACCGTGCCGTCGGCCCGGGAGCGGTAGTCGCCCAGCACCCCGTCGAGCTCCTGGTCGAGCCGTTCGTCGGCGAACTCGACGGCGTTGCGGTGGGCGGCCACGGCCCGGGCGAGGTCCTCGAACATGCCCCAGACCTGGTTGTAGAGCCGCTCGTCCATGGACCATCCGGCGGCGTCCCCCGCCACCGGGGCGTCCTCCGCCGTGGGGCCGCCGGGCCGGTCGTCCTCGCGGCGCGGATGCCGGTAGTCGACCCGCTGCCCGCCACCGGGGGTCACCGGCGGCGGCGCGTCCGGGGTCCCGGGGACGGCTCCGGCGGGCGCCGTGGGCGCCGCGTGCTGCGTCGGACCGGCGGGCGCCGGGGGCCCGGCCGGCGGCAGGGGCGGCGTCGGCCCGGCGGGCGCTGTCGGCCCGGCGGGCGCCGCGTGCGGCGTGGTGCCGGTGTCCGTGAACGGCTGCCCGCCCGGGACGGCCGTCGTGCCGGCGCCGTCCGTGCCGCCGCGGCCGGGGTGCCGGTAGTCGACCCCGTGGCCACCGGTGCCGGCGGTGGACTCCACCGCCCCGTGGCCCCCGGTGCCCGCGGAGGACTCCACCGGCGGCGCACCGGGGTCCGGGGAGGGGACGGTCCGCGCCGCCGCGCCGTCGTCGAGGTGCGCCACACCGGCCGGGACACCGGTGCCGGTGCCGCCCGGCGGGTACGGCTGCGGCGTGGCGGAGCCGGTGGCCGCCGGGCCCGCGGCGGGGACACCGCCGGACGCGGCCACGGTCCCGCCCGGCGCCGGGGCGGGCTCTGCCGGGCCGCCCGCGGCGACGGAGTAGGAGGCAGCGGCGCCCGGGGACGGCAGGAGCCAGTCGCCGTCCGCGACGGCCGGAGCGGCGAGGCGCCGCGCGTCGGCGGCGGTCAGGCCGTGGTCGGCCAGCAGGGCCTCCAGCCCCGCGGCGTATCCCTGGCCCACCGCGCGGACCTTCCAGCCGCCCTGCCGCCGGTACAGCTCCAGCGCGACGACCGCGCACTCGCTGTCCAGCCCGGTGATCGTGTAGCTGACCAGCGGCGGCCCCGAGACCCCGCCGGCCACGACCGTGACCGGCGCGGGACCGCCCCCGAAGCGCTGCCCGGCGGGCAGGGCCAGCAGGATCCCGACCCGGTGGACCGTCTCCGGCAGGGCCGCGAGGTCCACGGCGACCCGGTGGTCACCGTCGCCGGCCGGATGCGGCAGGCCCACCCCGGGCGGCCCTGCGGGCCCTCCGGGCAGGACGACGCCCTCCACGCCGGAGAGGCGTCCCTGTTCGTCGGTCAGGACCGCGCCCACGGTGACCGGGCGGCCGACCGACACCCGGACCTCCGGTCGGGGCTCGGTGAGCGGATGGTTCTGGCCCCGCACCAGCTCGGCCGTCATCGCGGTGTTTCCCTTTCGTGTGCCCGCCCCGGACGCCCGCCGGGGCCGCCGCCTGGGTCAGAGCTGCCGTGCGATGTCCGGCAGCAGGTCCTGGAAGGTGCGGCCGTTGGACGGCGTGCCGATCGCGGTCATGCTCCAGCCCTGGCCGCTGCGGTGGACCTTGGCCATGATCTGCGCGGTGTACGCGCCGCCGCCGGCGAGCGTGTAGCGGGCGAGCTCGCGGCCGTTGGTCTCGTCGACCAGACGGCAGAAGGCGTTGGCGACCTCCTCGAAGGTCTGCCCGGTGAAGGAGTTCACCGTGAACACGATCTGGTCCACGTGCACGGGGACACGCTGGAGGTCGACCAGGATGGCCTCGTCGTCCCCTCCGGTGCCCGCTCCGCCGACCAGGTTGTCACCGGTGTGCCGCACCGAGCCGTCGTCGCTGACGAGGTGGCGGAAGAACACCACATCCCTCAGCTGGCCCCCGGCGAACAGCAGGGCGGAGGCGTCCAGGTCGATCTCCCGGACGCGGCGGCCGAACAGACCGCGGCGCGGGGCGGACTGCCAGCCCAGTCCCATGCGGACGGCGGTGAGACTGCCACCGTCGTCCTTCTGCAGACTGATCGCCTGGCCCTTGGTCATGTTGACGGTCACGCGCGGTCCCCTCTCGGGACATGAGTCCCCGTTGATCCCCTCACCCGCGGCCCCCCGCAGGCGCTACGACCCTATGGGCGGGCGCCACCACGGCGCCCGCCCCTTGCGGGTTTTGTGTCGGTCCTGCAACACAGCGGCCCCGGCCCGTCCACCCTCAGGCCACCCCGGCCTCCTTCATCTGCCGGAGCTCCTTCTTCATCTCGGACACCTCGTCGCGCAGCCGGGCGGCGACCTCGAACTGGAGGTCGGCCGCGGCGGCCCGCATCCGCTGGGTCATCTCCTCGATCTGCTGCGCCAGCTCGGCCGCCGGGCGGTCGGTGACCGCGCCGTCCGCCCCGGCCTTGGCGCCCTTGCCCTTCTTCGTCGCCCTCGCGGGCTTGGACGGGACCGGCGCCGTGCCGGCGGCCTTGCCGCCGGACTGCCGGTAGCCGGTGCCGAGGAGCTGCTCGGTGTCGATCTCCTCGCGGGCGATCTGCGACACGATGTCGTTGATCTTCTTGCGCAGCGGCTGCGGGTCGACGCCGTTCGCCTTGTTGTAGGCGACCTGCTTCTCCCGGCGCCGGTTGGTCTCGTCGATGGCCTTGGCCATCGCCGGGGTGATCTTGTCGGCGTACATGTGGACCTGGCCGGAGACGTTGCGCGCCGCGCGGCCGATGGTCTGGATCAGCGAGGTGCCGGAACGCAGGAAGCCCTCCTTGTCGGCGTCCAGGATGGCCACCAGGGACACCTCGGGCAGGTCGAGGCCCTCACGGAGCAGGTTGATGCCGACCAGCACGTCGTACTCGCCCGCGCGCAGCTCGCGCAGCAGCTCGATGCGGCGCAGGGTGTCCACGTCGCTGTGCAGGTAGCGGACCTGGATGCCGAGCTCCAGGAAGTAGTCGGTGAGGTCCTCGGCCATCTTCTTGGTGAGGGTGGTGACCAGCACGCGCTCGTCGCGCTCGACCCGCTCGCGGATCTCGTGCACCAGGTCGTCGATCTGGCCCTCGGTGGGCTTCACCACGACCTCCGGGTCGACCAGGCCGGTCGGGCGGATGATCTGCTCGACCTGCCCGTCGGACCGGGAGAGCTCGTAGGCGCCGGGGGTGGCGGACAGGTAGACCGCCTGCCCGATCCGCTCCTGGAACTCCTCCCACTTCAGCGGCCGGTTGTCCAGCGCGGAGGGCAGCCGGAAGCCGTGGTCGACCAGGGTGCGCTTGCGGGAGGCGTCGCCCTCGAACATGGCGCCGATCTGCGGGACCGTGACGTGGGACTCGTCGATGACCAGGAGGAAGTCCTCCGGGAAGTAGTCCAGCAGGGTGTTCGGCGGGGTGCCGGGGCTGCGGCCGTCGAAGTGCATCGAGTAGTTCTCCACGCCGGAGCAGGTGCCGATCTGGCGGAGCATCTCGATGTCGTAGGTGGTGCGCATCCGCAGCCGCTGGGCCTCCAGCAGCTTGCCCTGCTTCTCCAGCTCGGCGAGGCGCTGCTCCAGCTCCGCCTCGATGTCGCGGACCGCGCGCTCCAGGCGCTCGGGACCGGCGACGTAGTGCGAGGCGGGGAAGACGTAGAGCTGCCGCTCGTCGCTGATGATCTCGCCGGTGAGCGGGTGGAGCGTGGTCAGCGCCTCGATCTCGTCGCCGAACATCTCGATGCGGACGGCGAGCTCCTCGTACACCGGGAAGATCTCGATGGTGTCGCCGCGCACCCGGAAGGTGCCGCGGGTGAACGCCACGTCGTTGCGGGTGTACTGGATGTCCACGAAGCGGCGCAGCAGCTCGTCCCGGTCGATCTCCTCGCCGACCTTCAGGGGCACCATCCGGTCCACGTACTCCTGGGGCGTGCCCAGGCCGTAGATGCAGGAGACGGAGGCGACCACGACCACGTCGCGGCGGGTCAGCAGGGAGTTCGTCGCGGAGTGGCGCAGCCGCTCGACCTCCTCGTTGATCGAGGAGTCCTTCTCGATGTAGGTGTCCGACTGCGGGACGTAGGCCTCGGGCTGGTAGTAGTCGTAGTACGAGACGAAGTACTCGACGGCGTTGTTCGGGAGCAGCTCGCGGAACTCGTTCGCCAGCTGGGCGGCGAGGGTCTTGTTGGGCGCCATCACCAGCGTCGGCCGCTGGAGCTGCTCGATCATCCAGGCGGTGGTGGCGGACTTGCCGGTGCCGGTCGCGCCGAGCAGCACGACGTCCTTCTCACCGGCCTTGATGCGCCGGGACAGCTCGGCGATCGCGGTGGGCTGGTCACCGCTCGGCTGGTAGGGACTGACGACCTCGAAGGGCGCCACCGTGCGTTCGATGTGGGAAACGGGCCGCATGCCTCCACGTTACGACCCGCCACCGACAACGGGCGCGGACCGCGGCGACGGGCGGGGGCCGCGGTCGCGCGGTCAGCCGTGCCGGGCGGCGCTGCGCTCCTCGTGCCGGGCTCCGGCCGGGGAGCCCCGGCGGGCGCCGCGGGGCGCCGGGTGCCGGCCGGGGCGGGCGGCGGGCACGCTCCGGGGCATCGGGGCGTACGGGTCCTCGGGGTCCCGCTTCGGGGCGGGGTGGCTCATCACCATCTGCGGGTCGAACATCACCACGACACCGGCCAGCAGCAGGAAGGCCAGCGGACCGGCCAGCATGGGGCCGAGCAGGGTGTCCGCCGCGTCGCCCGGCGGGACCGCCGCGACGTCCGTGTGCAGGTGGACGCTGGCGGCGGCCATCCCGGTGTAGTGCATGCCGGTGACCGCGAGGCCCATCACCAGGCTGGCGCCCACGCTCCAGAGCAGTCCGCGCACCTGGCTCGCCGCCCACAGGGCGGTGGTGGCGGCGACGACGCCGATGAGGACCGACAGGGCCACCGTGACGGTGTCGTAGCGCAGCTCGCCGTTGAGTCGCATTCCGGCCATGCCCAGGTAGTGCATGGAGGCGATGCCCAGTCCGGTCAGGGTGCCGCCGGTGAACAGCGCCGCGCCGGTGGCGTTCCAGTAGCCCACCAGGAAGGTGCCGATGCCGACCATCACCACCGCCACCGCCAGGCTGGCGAAGGTGGTCGGCAGGTCGTAGTTGACCGGGGTCTCGGCGACGGAGAACCCGGACATGGCGATGAAGTGCATCGTCCAGATCCCGGAGCCTATGGCCGCGGAGCCCAGTGCCAGCCAGGCGGCCCGGCGGCGGCCGACCAGCAGCGCCCGGGTGGTGCAGCGCAGTCCGAGCGCGCCACCGAGGCAGGCCATCACAAAAGCCGCCACCGGAGTGATCATCCCGTGGCTGAAACCGTCGACCGTGCCCTGCATGCGCGGCTTCCCTTCCGCCCCGTGTCGTCCGTGTCGGTGCGTCGCGTCCGTCGTGCCCGGTACCCGCCGAAGCGGCCCGGTACCGGTGGGGAGAGTATGACTCTCACCTGATGGGACCAACGATTCTGCGTCAAAGAATCACATCGTCGACCCACTTGTGGGGCACCGACGAGCGGACTTGGGCACTCCACGTCAATCCACGCGCATTCCGGCATCCCTCCACCGTGCACGCACTGCTGTCACTCTGGAACCGTCCGTGACAGTCGACGCGAGGAGAACGCATGCACGCCCGCGCAGTCGCCGCGACCGCCTCGGCGCTCCTGGGCCTCGCCGCCCTGCTGCTTCCCGTCTCCGGAGCACGCGCCGACCAGGAGGCCGGACGGCCCTCGGTCATCGCCCACCGGGGCGCCTCGGCCCTGGCGCCCGAGAATACGCTGCTCGCCGTCGACCGGGCCCACCGCCTGGGCTTCACCTGGGTGGAGAACGACGTCCAGCGCACGAAGGACGGCGTCCTGGTGGTCATGCACGACGCCGGGCTGGCGCGCACCACCGACGTGGAGCGGGTCTTCCCCGGCCGCGCGCCGTGGCGGGTGCGCGACTTCACGGCGGCGGAGATCGCGCGGCTGGACGCGGGCGGCTGGTTCGGCAGCAGGTTCCGGGGGGCGCGGGTGCCGACGCTGCGGCAGTACCTGGCCCGGGTGGAGCGCAACCGGCAGAGCCTGCTGCTGGAGATCAAGAACCCCCGGCTCTACCCGGGCATCGCCCGGCAGGTGCTGAACGAGCTGGGCCGGTCCGGGTGGCTGGACCGGCGGCACCTGGAGCGGCTGGTCGTCCAGAGCTTCGACGCGCCGACCGTGCGCGCGGTGCACCGGCTGCGGCCGGCCGTCCGCACGGGGGTGCTGGGTTCGCCCTCCGTGGCGCGGCTGCGGGAGTACGCGCGGTTCGCCGACCAGATCAACCCGCAGCACCTGAAGCTCACGGTGGGCTATGTCGCGGCCGTGCAGAGGCTGCGCGGGCCGCACGGGCGGCCGGTCGAGGTGTGCGCGTGGACCGTGGACCGCCCGGTCGACACCCTGCTCGCGGCGGGCTACGGGGTCGACTGCCTGATCACCAACCGGCCGGACGTGGTGCGGCGGGCGCTGTCGGTCTTCTGACGGGCCCGCGGGGGCGGGGAGACGGGCGGTCGGCGGTCGTTGTCGGTGGTGGGTCGTACGGTGGGCGCATGGACAGCTGGGAGCTCGTCGACGGGCCGATCGGGCCGCTGCTTCTCCTCGCCACGCCCCGGGGGCTCGCGGGAGTGGTGTTCCACGCCCGGCCCGAGGTGTGCGAACGGTTCCTCGACCGGGCCGCGGGTCGGCTGGGCGCGCGGCCGGAGCGGGACGCCGGTTCTCCGGTGCTGGCGGAGGCGATACCCCAGCTCACCGGGTACCTCGCCGGCGAGCTGCGGACGTTCTCGCTGCCGCTGGACTGGTCCCTGCTGCCCGGGGGCGCGGAGGGGTTCAACGGGCGGGTGCTGCGGGAGCTGGCGGCGTCGGTGCCGTACGGCTCGGTGGTGGGGTACGGGGAGCTGGCCCGGCGGGTCGGGCGGCCCGGCGGGGCGCAGGCGGTGGGGATGGCGATGGGGGCGAATCCGCTGCCGGTGGTCGTTCCGTGTCATCGGGTCGTCGAGAGCGACGGAGGGGTGGGCGGGTTCTCGGGGGGCCTGGAGACCAAGCGCCGCCTCCTCGCCCTCGAGGGCGTCCTCCCCGAACCCCTCTTCTGACCCCACCGCCGCACGCCGCCGCACACCCCCACGGAGGCCCTCCGCCGGTCCCGCGCCGGGCAATGCCGGGGCACCTTCCGCCCGACCTGGCGCTCCGCACGGGACCTGTATCGCGGCGAGGCACAGGCGCGGCCCGGGCGAACAGCGCTGTCCGTCGCCCGGGCCGCCCAGCGGCACGACGGTCCGCGGGGTAGGGGCACGGTTGCCGCGCGCCCGGTCCGGCGTTCCGCGGGCCGGCCGCGCGGGAGGGTCAGGGGCGGCGGGCTCGGGTGGAGACGAGGGGGGTGGCGGCGAGGTCCATGGTGCCGGTGGCGACGTGGGCCAGGTGGCGGTCGATCTCCTCCGCCGTCGCGACCCCCGCCGCGACCAACGCCTCCCGGTGCTGCCCGACCGTGGCCGCCTCCAGTTCCCCGCACGCCTCGGAGGCGAGCGGGAAGTACACGTCGGCCTCGACCCGCCGCAGCCCCGCCTCCCGCAGCAGCCGCGGCAGGCGGCGCCCGTACGCGAGGTCCACGCCGTGCTCGGCGAGGAGCCTGCGCAGCCCGAGCCGCAGCCGGTTGGCGAGCTGCTGCTCGGGGCCGGACTCCTCGGGGCACAGCAGCGGCTGGAGCTCCAGGTCCGCGTCCTCCACCAGCAGCCGCCCGCCCGGCCGCAGCGCGCGGATCATGGTCCGCAGCGCGCGTTCCCGGTCCGGCGCGCCGACCAGGGCCAGCCGGGCGTGCACCAGGTCGAAGCCCTCGCCCGGCGGCTCGTCGCGGCCCAGCCGGTGGACCCGGGTCTCCACCGGCCTGGTGACGGCCTCGGCCCAGGAGACGTCGGTGTCGGTGAGGACGACCTTCCCCGTCGGGCCGGCCTTCTTGGCCAGCCAGGCGGCGACGGTCGCGCCTCCCGCGCCGATCTCCCAGCAGCGCCAGCCGGGCCCGACGCCCAACTCCTCCAGGTGCCGGCAGGTGACGGGGTCGAAGAGGGCGGCCACCGCGCGACGGCGGGCGCCGAGCGCCTCCTGCCGCGGGCCGTCCTGGTGTCGTGGGGCCTGGCCGGGGTCGGTCCGGTCGTCGGTCCGGTCGTCGGGCGGGTCGTCGAGCTGGTAGCCGTCGAGAGTCGTCATGACGGAATCATCCCAGTTTGCCCGGTTGGGGCATGCCGTTCCACGCCGGATGGCGGGGGTCGTCGGCGCGGACCAGGACGTCCGCGGAGACGGCGGGCTCCGCCTCCCGGTCGTAGCGCTCGAAGGCGGGCAGGGTCCACCGCTCCTCCTCGGCGGTGCGGCGGCGGAGCGCGCCGGCGGAGAGCGAGAGGTGGACGGTGAGGTCGAAGGGGAACCCTTCCCGCAGCAGGAACGGGCCGTGCAGCAGGAGCGGGGAGCCCGGCGGCAGGGCGACGGCGGGGGTGCGGGTGGCCCGGTCGGTGGCGGGGTCCCACAGGTCGGGCAGGACGCGCCCGTCCTCGCCGGGGTACAGCGGGCCGAAGACCTCACGCCACAGGGCGCCCGTGTCGAACCAGCCGTCGTAGTAGGTGTCCACGTCCCGGCGGCCGTACTCGTACCGCAGCGAGGCGGGGCGCAGGAAGCCCTCCGTGCCGACCACCAGGGCGGCGCGGCCGCGGGGGCGCAGGGCCTCGGCGGTCAGGGCGGCGAGGTCGCCGGGCCGGGCGGCGGGGGCGCCGTCGAGGGCGACCCGCGGCCAGGGCGATCCGTCGGCGGGTTCCAGGTCGAGGAGGCGGTCCGCGAGGCGGTCGGCGAGGCGTTCCCAGGTGATCGCTTCGAGTCGCACTCCCCCACCGTAGCGGGGGCCCGGTGGGCCCCCGCCCGGTGCGGTCAGGCCTTGCGGGCCACTGCGACGTAGCCGCCGCTGACGATGTCGTCCTGCCCCGGCACCGGCTCACCGAGCTCGGGGTGCCAGGCCTCGGCGGCCACGATGCCGGGCTCGACGATCTCCAGGCCCTGGAAGAAGCGGGCGAATTCGTCGTGGGTCCGCGGGGCCAGGTTCAGCGCGTTGTTCCGGTACATCTCGTCGACCTTGGCGGCGGCGTCCGGGTGGAAGTCGGCCGTGAGGTGCGAGATCACCAGGTAGCTGCCCGGGGCGAGCGCGTCCATCAGCCGGTCCACCAGTTCGTACGCGCCGTCCTCGTCCTTGACGAAGTGCAGCACGGAGATCAGCGAGACCACGGTCGGGCGGCCGAAGTCCAGGACCTTCCCGGCCCGCTCCAGGATGAGGTCGGTCTCGCGCGCGTCGGCCTGCACGTAGTCGATGGCGCCCTCGGGGGTGCCGCGGAGCAGGGCCTCGGCGTGGGCGAGGACGATCGGGTCGTTGTCGCAGTAGACGACGCGGGACTCCGGGGCGACGCCCTGGACGATCTGGTGCAGGTTCGGCTCGGTGGGGATGCCGGTGCCGATGTCCAGGTACTGGCGGACGCCCTGCTGAGCGAGCCAGCGGGCGGAGCGCTGCATGAACGCACGGTTGATCTTCGCCATCACCGGGATGGTGGGCTCGACGGCCAGCATCTGCCGCCCCATGGCCTCGTCCACGGGGTAGTTGTCCTTGCCGCCGAGGAACCAGTCGTACATCCGCGCGGGGTGCGGCCTGGTGGTGTCGATCCGTACGGCCTCGCCGCCGGGTCCCTGTCCGGACATCGTCAACTCCATCATCGGTTGGGCAAGCGTCAACAACAGCAGAATCAAATCAGCGACAGAATAAGCAAGTTGTGCGCATGGTGTGGACCTTGCGCGTTCAACGGCCGCCCGGCAGCGGCGTCGTGACGGGTCATCGGCCCTCAGGACAGGAGGAAGTCGGCCTCACCCGCCTTCGCTCCCTCGATGAAGGCGGTCATCTCGGCGGAGGTGTAGATCAGCGCCGGCCCGTCCGGGTCGGTGGACTGGCGGACCGCGACCCGGCCGTCGGCCAGCTTCATCGCCTCCAGGCAGTTGCCTCCGTTGGGACCGCTCCACGGCTTGCGCCAGCCCTCGCTGCCCAGCAGGCCGGCCGGCATCCCGTTGTAGATGCGTGTCATGCGTACTCCTCGCGGAGACCCCGGAGGATCTCCTTCGTGCGTTGCGCGGTGGCGGCGGCAGCCGCCATGCGGTCCATGACCTCCAGGTGGGCCGCCACCTCGGCGCGCGCGTCCAGGTAGACGGCCCCGGTCAGGTACTCGCTGTAGACCATGTCCGGGAGCTCCGGCACGGCGAACCGGAACAGCACGAAGGGGCCGTACGTCCCGGCGTGCGGGCCGGCCGAGAACTCGGCGACCTGCAACGTCACATGGGGGAGATCGGCGGCCTCCAGCAGCCGGTCGATCTGGGCGCGCATCACCTCGGGCCCGCCGACCGGGCGGCGCAGCGCCGTCTCGTCCATCACCACCCAGAACCGGGGGGCGTCGGACTTGGTGAGCAGTTCCTGGCGGCGCATCCGCAGCGCCACCAGCCGCTCGGTCTGCTCGGGGTCCTCGCGGCCGGTGGCGCCGGCCATCAGCACGCCCCGGGCGTAGTCCGCGGTCTGCAGCAGGCCGGGCACGAAGTGCGGCTCGTAGCCACGGATCAGGGAGGCGGCGCCCTCCAGGCTGACGTAGAGGGAGAACCAGCCGGGCAGGATGTCGTGGTAACGCTGCCACCAGCCGGGCTTGTTGGCGTCCTCGGCCAGCCGGACGAAGGCCTCCGCCTCGTCGTCGTCGACCCCGTACGCCTTGAGCAGCATCTGCACGTAGGGGATCTTCAGCGCGACCTCGGCGGTCTCCATCCGGCGCACCGTGGCGGGGGCGACGTGGAGGACGCGGGCCGCCTCCTCCCGCTTCATCCCGGCGCGCTCGCGCAGGTCGAGCAGGCGCCGCCCGAGCACCACCTGCCCGACGGTGGGCGCGGACCTCGGCTCACTCATCCCGCTCCTCCTGAAGGGGCGGTGTCACCGGACCGGCCGACACGTGATCCCCCGTTTTCCCGCGACTCTGTCCCGCGGGTTTGACCAACACATCCTCGAGAACCCGCTGTTGGGAACGTTGGGCACTCCCCCCGCGGCATCGAACAGCAGTGTGCCATGGCCGTCCCGGAGAGTCTCCAGGCACTCTGCAATTTTCAGAGTGGCCCTTGCCAAGTGTTCTTGTCACCGCGATAGTGGCATGCGTGATTCCGCCCGCGCCCTTAAGTGCCGCCCCCGCCGAGGGAACGCCGTCCCCGGTGGCCGGCTCCACCGCCGGGCTGAGGCTGCGTTTCCACCTTCCCGCCCACACCTCCGCCCCGTCCAGGGCGCGCCGGCTCGCGCGCGCCGGACTGGCCGGCTGGCGGGTCACGGAAGACACCTACGACAGCACGCTGCTGGTGATCTCGGAGCTGGTCACCAACGCGGTGATCCACACGGGAGGCCGGAGCGTGGTCTGCGAGGTGCGGGCGGTTTCCGGGGCGCTGCGCGTCACGGTGTGCGACGAGGGCTGCGCGGCCGAGGAGATCCAGGTGCGCGCCCCGGACCTGGAGCGCGAGCACGGGCGGGGACTGCTGCTGGTGGACGCGCTGTGCCGGGCCTGGGGCGCGTGGCGGCAGGACGCCGGGCTGCTGGTGTGGGCCGAGGTGCCCCATCTCGACCTCGGCTGGGGAGCGCCGCCCGGGCCGGAGGAGGACGCCGACGGCGAGGGCGAGAGCGACAACCGTGTCCCCCGTCCCCGGGCGGGCGGCACGGGAACGGGGGCCGAATGGGTGTGAGCACGGGATTCGCCGGAGGCCGGAGCATGACCATGGACACACTGGTACGCATGACCCGCCGAACCGGCGAACCGGCTCAGGCCCGGCGTCTCGCCGTGCCCGAACGCATGAGCCTGCCGCTGGGCTGCGACGCCGTCGTGGTCCCGGCCGAGCAGGCGTCCCTGGCCCTCCCCCACCTCCCCCGGGTGGGCTGTGTGTACGCCGACGACACGCAGTGGTGGTGGATCGTGCCGGCCGACTCCGACTACGCCATGGAGTGGCCGGAGCCGGCCCGGTACGTGCGCGGGGCGGTGCTCCCGGAGGTCCCCCGCACCGTGCCGGAGCTGATCCACACCCCCGAGGACACCGTGCCGTACACCCCGCCCATCCCGCTGTACCTGGCGCTGTGCCAGGTGACGGGTGCGGTGCCGAGCTGGTCGGCCGCGGTCACCGCCTGAGACCGCGCGGGCCGCGACACTCCGGGCCGTCGTCTCCCCTGGCCCCGCGACTCCTCATGCCCGGCCTCGGACCCGGCGCCGGACGGCGTCCTCACCAGCCGTGCTGGCCACCAGCCGTACTCGCCACCAGTCGTGCTCGTCACCAGTCGTACTCGTCGTGGAACCGCAGCGCCGGCCGGGCCGCCGCGCCCAGCGCGTCGGCGCGCCCACGCGGCTCCTCCCACTCCTCCTGCCGCCCGAGGGCCGTCAGGTCGAGCAGGCTGGTCAGCGAGCCCACGCCGTCCATGCCCTCCTCGAACGCCGAGTAGGTGTGGAAGACGCGCTCACGCTCCCGCAGGAAGCAGCTGAGCCCCGGCCGGTCGACCGCACGGCCGTCCCGCACCACGGTGACGCCGAGGTCGGCCTCGAACGCGCAGCCGGCCGACGAGTACCAGGGCACCGCCCAGCCCATCCGCGCCTTGAACGGCAGGATCCGCCGGAACGGCGCCCGGGACACCGCGGCGAAGGTGGTGTTCCGTGCCCACAGGTGGGTGAGCGGTCCGATCTGGTCGAGGAAGGCCGCGCTCTCCGGGCACCCCGCCTCCCACTCGGGCGGGAAGACGAAGTGATGCACGATCAGCTGGTGCCGCCCCTCGAAGAGGTCCAGCAGGGTGACCTTGCCGTCGCCGCCGTCGAAGACGTGGTCGCCGGGGATCTCCACCATCGGCAGGTTCCGCCGCCGCGCGTTCAGCGCGTGCCGTGCCCTGCGCAGTGCGTCCTCCTCGGCCTGCAGCGCCTCGCGCGCGGCACGCCACTCCTCCCGCGGGACGATCGGCGGAAGACTCAAGGCCCCTCCCGGAACTGGTGCGAACGGTGTCCGGAGGTGCTGACCGGGGGTCACCGGAAAACTCATCGCCGCCCGGCGGTTTTTTTCCGCCGCTTCTCCGGAGGGCCGTTGCGCCCCGTTCAGCCGGAGCCGAGGAGGGCCGGACGGGGCGTCGGCCGGTGCCGGGCGTTCAGCTCCTCCAGGAGACGGGTCAGCCGGCGGGTGTGACGGGTGGTGAGCCGGCCGGTGTCGTCGAGTTCCACCGCGCAGGCGGTGACGGTGTCGACCAGTTCCTCCAGCAGCACCGCCGTGCGGCCCACGCCGGCCGTGCCGCGGGTGTGGCCCGGCAACGGCAGTTCCGCCGCGGCGAGGGTGGCGGCGGCGCGGGCCTGCGCCAGCGTGCGGTAGGCCTCCCGGCGCAGCGCCCAGCCCTCCGCCCGGTGGCCCGCGGTCCGGGGCGCGTCGGGCGTGTCCAGGACATGGGCGAGGTACGCCTCCGCGGCGCGCCCGGCGTCGGCGAGGTGGGCCCGAACGCGTCCGCCGGCCCCTCCCGGCAGCGGCAGGTGGCCCACGAGGAGGACGATGCCGCAGGCCAGCAGCGTCTCGCCGATCCGCGCCGCGGCGGCCGGGGGTTCCCCGCCGGCCACCATCAGGGCGAGCACCAGCACCGTCACCACCGCGGTCTGCGCGGCGAAGTGCCGGGTGGCCAGCGGGATCAGCGCGGCGGCGCCCACCACCAGCGCCACCTCGCCGCCGGGTGACGGCAGCGACGCCGACGCGGCGGCGAACACCGCCGCGCCCAGCACGGTGCCCGCCACGCGGCACAGCACCCGCGAGACCAGCGGCCCGAGGTCGGGCTTGACCAGGAACACCGCGGTGGCCGGCAGCCAGTACCAGTGCTCGTGGTGCAGGTGCTGCGCGACGGCGGCACCGGCGCCGAAGCAGAGGGCGACCCGCAGGCCGTACTCCCGCCCGCCCGCGCCCAGCGCCGTGCGGACCACGGTGGCCGGGCCGCGTCGCCGGGCGTGCAGCCGGGGCCGGTCGACGCCCCGGTCGAAGGTGAGCGCCGCCTGGAGCAGCGCCTCGTCGAGGCGGCGCAGCGCCGGGGTGGCCCGCTCGGGCGCGGGCAGCGCCCCGGGGTGACCGCCGTCGCGCACGGCGGTGGCGAGGCGGCGCAGCGAGCCGACCGCGCGGGCCGGGACGGGGTCGCCCGCCCAGGCCAGGGCGGTGGCGGCCTCGGCGAGCGGCAGCGCGGCGGCGTAGCCGGCGTGCAGGCGCCGCTCGGCGGCGGAGCTGGCCCTGCTCCGCAGGCGGGGGCCGCCGAGGGCGTCCTGCGCCTGGTCCAGCGCGGCGGTCAGCGCGGTCCGGCGGGCGGTGGCGCGCTCGGTCCCGGCGGCCTCCAGCAGGGCGGCGATCGCCTCGTACACCGCGGCGACGGCGGCGCGTTCGGCCGCCGCGGCCCGCCGGTCGCGGGTGGCGGCGCGCAGTCCGGCCGGACGGAACACCGACCGCAGTGCCAGCAGCCAGCCCGCGCCGATCAGGAAGCACAGTGCCCGTTCCCAGGCGGGGGCGGGCAGCGGGGCGCCGGCGCCGACCGCGCACAGCACCAGGAACTGGGTCCCGGCCGCGGAGGCCACCGGTCCGGCCGCGCTGACCGCGCCGGCCACCAGTCCGAGCAGGGCCATGAGGAGGGGCAGCACGACCGGTCCCGTGCCGTCTCCGGCGAGGGTGCCGGCCGCCAGTCCGGCCGCCCCGGCCACCGCGGGCGTGCCCAGCCGGTGCACCGACGCCCGGCGGCCGCCCGGCCGGTCGTTGATCGTCGCGAACATGGCTCCCAGCGCCGCCGCGACCCCGGCGGGCGGGCGATCGGCGAGCAGCGCGGCGGCGAGCAGGGGGCCCGCCGCGCAGGCTCCCCGGGCCACGGCGCCCCACGGCACGGGTTCCCGCCGGGCCGACAGCGCGTGCGCGAGCCACGGAGGCAGGGAGGGGCGGCGGGGGCGTGCGGACACGGAGACTCCGTCAGGTGCGGTGGGGTCTTCGGGCAGCGGCGGCCGAACGGGACGGAACCGACCGTACCCGGGCCGCGCGAACCGGTGAGGACAACGGTGTTGCGGGCACGTGACGTGCCGGTCCGGGTGCGGCCGAAAGGGGATGCGGCCGGGTGCGGCGGCCCTCCATGATCGGACGTGCTCCACGCCGGAGCAGACCCGACACCTCTGGAGACCGCATGATCGAGCGCGTCGTGACCGCCCCGGGGCTCTTCCCTCCGCCCTCCTACTCCCACGTGTCCGTGGTGGAGGCCGGAACCCGGCTCGCCTTCCTCGCCGGGACGGTGCCGCTGGACGCCGCGGGGAGGCTCGTCGGGGAGGCCGATCCGGTCCGGCAGGCGGAGCAGACCGTCGCCAACCTGCGACGGCAGCTGGCCGCGGTGGGCAGCGGCCCGGCGCACGTGGTGCGGACGGAGGTGTACGTGGTGAGCGACGACCCCGCCGTGCTGGGGCGGGTCTGGGAGGTGGTGACCGCCTCCGGGCTCGCGGCCGGACCGCACTCGTCGACCCTGCTGGGGGTCGCCTGCCTCGGGTACGCCGGGCAGCTGGTGGAGATCACCGCGACGGCGGTGGTGCCGGAGGTGGTGCTCCGGCGGGCCGTCGCCGCGGACGCCGGGCCGGCCGCCGAGGTGTACCTGCGCTCCTACGACGCGGCGCTGCCGACGGTGCGCCGGGCGCACGGCGACGACGAGGTCCGGGAGTGGTTCCGGGAGGTGGTGGTGCCGGGCCGGGAGACCTGGGTCGCGGAGTCCGGCGGGGAGACGGTCGGCGTGATGGTCCTGGGGGACGGGGAGCTGTCCCAGCTCTACCTCGACCCCGGGTGGCGGGGCCGTGGCCTGGGCGACCGGTTCGTGGCGCTGGCGAAGGAGCGGCGGCCCGAGGGGCTGTTCCTGTGGGCCTTCCAGGTCAACGGGCCGGCCGCGCGGTTCTACGAGCGGCATGGGTTCGTGGCGCGGGAACGGACGGACGGTTCCGGCAACGAGGAGGGCGAGCCGGACGTGCGGTACGTCTGGAGTCCCGGGCACCGGCCGGGGCCCCCGGACCCCTCCGCCCCGTCAGCCGCCGTGGGGTGACATGGCCTGGGCGAACAGCGCGGCGGCCCGCGCCACGAGCTCCACGGCGCCGTCCGCCCGGGTGCCGTCCCTCCCGCCGTCGTCCGCCCCGGCGCCGGTGAGCAGGGCGTCCACGCCGCGCAGTCCGGCCGGCGGACCGCCGGGCCGGGACCCGTGGCGGCGGGGTCAGGGCGACAGTCCCGCGGCCTCGGCCGCCTCGGTGAGGACCTCGCGCAGCATCGCGGGCGTCAGCTTTCCGGTGAAGACGTTGCGCTGGCTGACGTGGAAGCAGCCGAGGACGGTCAGCGGGGTCCGTCCGGACTGGGCGGGCTCCAGGCGGACCCGCGTCCCGTGGGCGAACACCGGGCGGGGGCGCGGGACCGTCCAGCCCGACTCGGCCAGGGCCGGCAGCGCGGCCTGCCAGCCGAAGGCGCCGAGGATCACCACCGCGCGCAGCGTGGGGCGCAGCAGCGTGAGTTCCCGTACCAGCCAGGTCCGGCAGGTGTCCCGTTCCCGCGGGGTGGGCCGGTTCTCCGGCGGCGCGCAGTGCACAGGCGCGGTCACCCGCACCCCGTACAGTTCCAGGCCGTCGCCCAGGTGCGTGGAGACCGGCTGGGAGGCGAGCCCGACCTCGTGCAACGCGGCGTAGAGCACGTCGCCGGAGCGGTCGCCGGTGAACATCCGGCCGGTGCGGTTGCCGCCGTGCGCGGCGGGGGCGAGGCCGATCACCGCGAGCCGCGCGTCCGGCGGCCCGAAACCAGGGACCGGCCGCCCCCAGTACTCCTGGTCGGCGAAGGCCGCGCGCTTGACGCGGGCGACCTCCTCCCGCCAGGCGACCAGCCGAGGGCAGGCCCGGCACTCGCTGATCCGCCGGTCCAGGAGGTCGAGGTCGTGATCCATACGGTCCCAGCCTAGGGCCTGCCGGCCGGGGACCGTCGGGTCGAGCCCATCAGGCGGAGCCGTCAGGTGGAGCCGTCAGGTGATCGCCGCGCCCAGCGCCAGGAACAGGCAGACGAGGATGAACAGCAGGCCCAGCAGCGGCAGCACGAACCGGATGTAGCGGTTGTAGCCCACCTTGGCCAGCGCGCAGCCGCCCATGACGACCGCGCTGGTCGGCACCCAGAGGTTCATGATCCCGCTGGACGCCTGCCATGCGGTGACCGCCACCGCCCGGGAGACGCCCGCGAAGTCGGCCAGCGGGGCGACGATCGGCATGGCCAGCGTGGCGTGCCCCGAGGTGGACGGGATCAGGAAGGCCAGCGGCAGGTTCACCACGAACACCAGGATGGCGAAGACGCCCGACGAGGTGCCCTGCACCACCCCCTCGACGCCGTGCAGCACGGTGTCGGTGATCCGCGAGTTGTTCATGATCACGGTGACTCCGCGGGCCAGCACCACCACCAGCGCGGGGGCGATGAAGTCCGCGGCGCCCCGCACCACGGTGTCGCTGACCTTCCGCTCGCCCATTCGGGCGATCACCCCCACCAGCACCGCCGCCACGAGGAACATCGCGGCGAGCTGCGGGAAGTACCACCCCAGCTCGAAGCCGTAGGGCTCGGCGTCGGCGTCGCCGGTGAGCGCGGCGGACCAGGGGACCACCGCGAAGATCATGAACGCGAAGACCAGCACCATGGTGGCCAGGACCGCCCGCTCCGTGCCCCGCAGCGGCGGCACCTCGCGGCGGGACTCGGCGGCCAGTTCCCGGTCCCCGGGCAGGAAACCGGAGAGCGACCGGTCCGGGTTCCGGCGCACCCGGCGGGCGTAGAGCAGGACGTGCCCGACGGTCACCGCGGTGAGCGCCAGCCACATCACGAAGCGCAGCACGATCCCGTCGCCGAGGGAGATCCCGGCGGCCGAGGACGCCACCCCGGTGGCGAACGGGTTCACCGTGGACGTCAGCACGCCGACGCCCGCGCCGAGGACGGTCACCCCGACCGCGGTCATCCGGTCGTAGCCCAGCGCCAGCATCAGCGGCACGACCAGGCCGTAGAACCCGAGGGTCTCCTCGGCGAACCCGGACACCGTGCCGAGCACCGCGAAGACCAGCATGATCGCCACGATCAGCAGCGCGCTGCGGTTCCGCAGCCGGTGGGCCAGCCGCTCGATGCCGTGGTCGAGGGCGCCGGTCGCGAACACCATGGTGATGAACGCGCCGATGGCCAGGACGTAGAGGAAGACCCCGGCCGCGCCGTACAGCTCCCCCGTCAGGTCGGGGCCGACGGTCCCGTTCCCGTCCCGGACGCCGTACAGGCCGTTGACCGGGGCCAGGAACAGGTCGTTCAGCCGTTCGAGGAAGCTCAGCCCGGAGTCGACGCGGTGGTAGGTGCCCTGCACCGGCGCGCCGTCCTCGTCGCGGTCGTAGACGCCGGAGGGGACGACGAAGGCCAGCAGCCAGACCGACACGGTGACGAGCACCAGGACGGTGAGCGCGCTGGGGAAGGCGAACCGGCGCCGGGGCCGCTGCTCGGCGTCCGCCCGCGGCGGCGGTACGGCACTGCTCATGGGCCGGCTGCTCCCCTCTGGCGTCGCTCGCGCCCACCCAGCCTGGAACCGGGCGGCGCCGGACGCACTCCGGATGGTCCGTTCAGCGGCGCGCTTCCGGCCGCCCCGTGGGCCGGGCCCGCGCAGTAGAGTCGACCGCATGAGTGAGAGCGTTCGGGTGGACGTCTGGATCTGGTCCGTGCGGCTGGTCAAGACCCGCTCGCTGGCGGCCGCGGCCTGCCGGGGCGGTCATGTCCGGGTGAACGGCGAGCGGGTCAAGCCCGCCCACGCGCTGAAGACCGGCGACGAGGTCCGGGTCCGGCACGAGGGCCGGGAGCGGGTCGTCGTCGTCAAGCAGCTGATCCGCAAGCGGGTCGGCGCGCCCGCCGCCGTCGAGTGCTACGTGGACAACAGCCCGCCGCCCCCGCCGCGTGAGGCGGTGGCGCCGGCCGGGATCCGTGACCGCGGGGCGGGCCGGCCCACCAAGCGGGACCGGCGTGAGATGGATCGGCTGCGCGGTCTGGAGGCCTCCCGCCGGGCCGCCGCGACCGCCGAGCCGCGGGCCTGACCTCCGCCGCGGGTCTGGCGTTCGCCGCGGGCCCGGCGTCCGCCGCGGGTCTGGCGTTCCCCGCGGGCCCGGCGTCCGTCACGGCAAGCCGTCCCGGGAGGGTGGTGCAGGAGGATGCGCCGTTCGGGAGACGAACCGGTGCACGCCCGCAGCGCGCTGCGGCTGCGGTTGTGGCTCAGCCTGTGGGGCGTAGCCGCCTCGGTGGCCGGCATGGTGCTCTTCGCGCTCGGCGGGCACCCCGGCTGGGCGCTGATCTGCGGGGCCGCTCTGGTGGTGGTCCTGATCGACCTGGCGATGGTGGTGCGCCACCTCCGCCAGGGCCCCCACTACCAGCCGGGCCCCGACATCCCGCCGTACCACTACCCCGACTGAGGGCTGTCCGGCAGGTCAGCGGGCCGGGCCGTCGGCCGGCGGGTCGAAGCGGGCGGCGCTCAGGAAGTCCGGACGCGGGTCCAGCGCGGCCGCCAGCCGGAAGTGCCGCCGCGCCTGGTCGTGGCGGCCCTGCCGCTCGTAGGTCCGCCCCAGCGCGAAGTGCGCGTAGGCGTTGTCCGGCTCGCGCTCCAGCACGACGGTGAACTCCAGCTCGGCCGGCCTGAGCTGCGCCGCGGCGAAGAACGCCCGGGCCCGCAGCAGCCGTGCGGCCGTGTTCTCCGGATGGGCGGCGATCACCGCGTCGAGCAGCTTCACCGCGCCCCGCGGATCCCGCGCCGCGAGCAGCTGCTCGGCGGCACGGAAGTCGATGACATGCGTCTCCGGGGTCCTCCCGGACGCGCCACTGGTGTCGGGCACGTCTGCCCTCCTTCTCTCGGTGAGCAGCCTTCCCTCGGTGGACGGCTTCAACGCGCCGGCGCGTGGCGCTATTCCGCCGGGCGGGCGCGGCGGGCGAGTTCCTCCCACACCTCGGCCACGCGCCGCCTGAGCTCCTCCAGCGGCACGTCGTTGTCGATCACGACGTCCGCGATCTTCAGCCGCTCGTCGCGCGTGGCCTGCGCGGCCATCCGGGCCCGGGCGTCCTCCTCGCTCATGCCGCGCAGCCGCGTGAGCCGGTCGAGCTGGGTGCCGGAGCTCGCGTCGACCACCACCACCAGGTCGTAGAGGGGAGCCAGTCCGTTCTCGGTGAGCAGCGGCACGTCGTGGACCACCACGGCGTCGGCCGGGGCGGCGGCCTCCAGGGCGCGGCTGCGCTCCCCCACCAGCGGGTGCACGATCCCGTTGAGCACCGCCCGCTTCTCCGGGTCGGCGAAGACGACCGCGCCCAGCTTCGGCCGGTCCAGGCTGCCGTCCGCGGCCAGCACCTCGGGGCCGAAGGCCTCCACCACGGCGGCGAGCCCCGGCGTGCCGGGCTCGACGACCTCCCGTGCGATGCGGTCCGCGTCGATCAGCACCGCCCCGTGCTCCACGAGCAACCGGGACACCTCGCTCTTGCCGGCGCCGATTCCGCCGGTCAGCCCCACAGTCAGCATGTCCGCAGCCTAGTCCGCGGCCCCGGCCGCCCGAACGGGGGCCACCACCGCCCGGCACCGCGTGCCCGGCAGCCCGAGGGCGCGGGTACACGGGCGGCCGCGGCGACGGCGTTCCGGGGGTCAGCCCTCGCCGCCCTCCCGTTCGGCCAGGAAGCGCTCGAACTCCTGCCCGATCTCCTCCGCGGACGGCAGATCGGCCGGGTCGGCGAGCAGGTTGCCGCGCGTCTCGGCGCCGGCCGCCGCGTCGTACTGGTGCTCCAGGCCCTGGACCAGGGCGACCAGTTCCTCGTCCCCCTCCCGGATCTGCCGTTCGATCTCGCTCTGGGTGCGCTGCGCGTCGGTGCGCAGCGAGTGCGCGACGGCCGGCAGCACCAGGCCGGTGGCGGAGGTGACCGCCTCCAGGACGGTGAGCGCGGCGTCGGGGTAGCGGGAGCGGGCGAGGTAGTGCGGGACGTGCGCGGCGACGCCGAGGGTGTCGTGCCCGGCCTGGCCCAGCCGGTACTCGACCAGCGCGGCGGCGCTGCCGGGGACCTGCGCCTCCTCGAACGGGCTGCGCGGCGCGGGCACCAGGTCGGCGCGGCTGCCGTGCGGGGTGAGGCCGACCGGGCGGGTGTGCGGGACGCCCATGGGGATGCCGTGGAAGTTGACGCTGAGCCGCACCCGCAGGCGCTCCACGATCTCCCGCACGGCGGCCGCGAAGCGCTCCCACTCGACGTCCGGCTCGGGGCCGGACAGCAGCAGGAACGGGGCGCCGGTGGAGTCCTGGAGGATGCGGAGCTCCAGCTTGGGCTCCTCGTAGGCCGACCAGTGGTCCCTCTGGAAGGTCAGCAGGGGACGACGCGCCCGGTAGTCCACGAGGCGGTCGTGGTCGAACCGGGCGACGACCTGGTGGGGCAGTGTGTCGAGCAGGCGGTCGACGACCTGGTCGCCGGTGTCGCCCGCGTCGATGTATCCGTCGAAGTGGTAGAGCATGACCAGACCGGCCGACTCCTGCGCCAGAGCCATCTCGGCGACGGCCAGGCCTTTCGGCTCCCATGCGTACAAACCCTGCGGATCAAGCACTGTGGCGGTCCTCCTGTCTTTCCTGATGACAGAACGTGTCCGAGGGCGCGCTCATTCCCGCGCCCCCGGGCTGAGGACCTGTCAGGGGCACCGTCCCCCGGTAGGACTCCGCGGTCAGCCGGCCAGCACCCGGCGGTGCAGTTCGGTGACGACCTTGCGGGCCGAGGAGATGGCGCCGTGCTGCCAGGCGTCGAGGTGACTGAGGTGGTCGCCGGCGAAGTAGACGTTGCCCTGAGCCTGGTTCAGCGGCGCGAAGGCGGGCGCGTCGGGGCCGCCGGGCATCGAGTGCCAGGCGCCCTCGAGGTGGGGGACCAGCTTCCACTGGTGGGAGAAGGCGGCCGCGAGCTCGGTGCGGTACTTCTCGCCGTGGATCTTCACGCCCTGGGCGACGGCCCGCTCGGTGCGCTGGGCCGGGGTGAGCGCCGAGTAGGCGTCGGCGTTGGCGCCGGTGTTGTAGTAGCCGATGATCAGGCCGCGCCGGCCGAGGTGTCCGTGGGACGGGTACCAGATGTGGCTGAGGTCGAGGTCGGTCTCGGTGATGCCGCCGAAGATCTTGAAGTCCTTCTCCCACCAGCGGCTGCGGTACTCCAGTCCGATCTTGCCGGCGGAGGACGCCCGCACCGCCTGGAGCGCGGTCTGGACGGACTGCCCCAGGTTGTGGGGGGTGCGCGCGAGGATCCAGGGGGCGAGGGTGGCGATGCAGTAGTCGGCCTTCAGGGTGTGCGGCCGGCCGTTCCTGGTGTAGGTGACCTCGACGCCCTCCGAGGTGTTCCGCATGCCGGTGACGGGGGCGCCGGTGCGGATCCTGTCGTGGCCGATGGCGCGGGCGAACGCCCTGGGTATCGCGTCCATGCCGCCGACCGGCTGGAACATCAGCATGGCCTGGTCGTAGCCGAACTCGAAGGAGAAGTACCGGCCGACGTTGGAGGAGAACACGTCGGAGAGGGAGGGCACGCCGCCGAGGACCTCGCCGGGGGTGCCGGAGGCGCCGGGGTCGATGCTCATGCCGCGGTGCTCGGTGCCCGTGTAGGTGAGGTCGGCGCCGAGCGATCCGTAGCCGCGCAGGAAGGCCAGCAGCCGTTCCTTGTCGTCGGCGGTCAGCTCCGCGTCCAGGGCGCCTGCGTTGGTGGCCTTGGCGAGGAGTTCGGAGACGTACCCGTAGACGTCGGCCTTGGCGGTGCGGTACTGGACGGGGGCCTTCATCCCGGAGCGCTCGTTGTAGATCAGGGCGCTGGCGTTGCTGTTGGCGAAGACCTCGATCTCCACGCCGAGCTCGCGGCAGTAGTCGAGGGTGTTCATCCACTGCGCCAGGCGGCCGGGCCCGGCGTTCATGTACTGGCCCTCGCTGAACCGGGCGGTCTGGCGGACGCCGTTGACGTCGGTGAGGGTGTCTCCGCCGCGGACCGTCAGGTTGCGGCCGCCGACCTCGTCGCGGGCCTCCAGGACCACGCAGTCGTATCCGGCCTTGCCGAGCTCGTAGGCGGCGGTCAGGCCCGCGATGCCGGCCCCGATGATCACGATTCTGGCGGGCTTCCCCGAGCGGCCCTGCAAGGTGAAGTCGCCCTTGGACGGCGGCCGGAACGGGGCCTCCTTCTCGGCGGCGTACGCCGCGGTGGGGGCCAGCCCCAGGGCGCCCATGGTGGCGAGCATCGCGCCGGCCCCGCCGCTGATCCCCACGGCCTGGAGGAAGCTGCGGCGGCTGGTGCCCGAACCCGGCTGCGTCTGTGTCACGGGGGATCCCCTCTCGTCGACGATCTTGATCGACTCGGATCCTCACAGCGGCGCGTTACGGCTCGTCAGTCATGGACATGTCTCACCCGTTTCCCCGCGTTACGTTTCCCGCACGGCCGCACGGCCGTGCGGCCGCACGGTTGCGCGGCCGCACGGTTGCGCGGCCGCACGCGGAAAGGCCCCGCCCGCCCCCGGGAGGGGGTGGACGGGGCCTTCCTCAGGCTCGCGTCAGTTCACGCGGAACGCGTTCAGCTCTGGCCGCCGGCCAGCTTCTCGCGCAGCGCGGCCAGCGCCTCGTCCGAAGCCAGCGCACCGGAGGTGTCGCCGCCCTCGGAGGAGTACGAACCGCCACCGGTCGGGGCCGGAGCGGCCTCGCCACCCTCGGCCGCGGCCTTCTCGTCCGCCTCGCGGGACTTGATGACCTGGGCCTGGTGCTGCTCGAAGCGGGTCTGCGCCTCGGCGTACTGGCGCTCCCACTCCTCGCGCTGCTTCTCGTAGCCCTCGAGCCAGTCGTTGGTCTCGGGGTCGAAGCCCTCGGGGTAGATGTAGTTGCCCTGGTCGTCGTAGGACGCGGCCATGCCGTACAGGGTCGGGTCGAACTCGACCACCGACGGGTCGGCACCGAAGGCCTCGTTGGCCTGCTTCAGCGAGAGGCTGATGCGACGACGCTCGAGGTCGATGTCGATGACCTTGACGAAGATCTCGTCGTTGACCTGGACGACCTGCTCCGGGATCTCCACGTGGCGCTCGGCCAGCTCGGAGATGTGGACCAGACCCTCGATGCCCTCGTCGACGCGGACGAACGCACCGAACGGAACGAGCTTGGTGACCTTACCCGGGACGACCTGACCGATCTGGTGGGTCCGGGCGAACTGCTGCCACGGGTCCTCCTGCGTCGCCTTCAGCGACAGGGAGACACGCTCGCGGTCCATGTCGACGTCGAGGACCTCGACGGTGACTTCCTGACCGACCTCGACGACCTCGGACGGGTGGTCGATGTGCTTCCAGGACAGCTCGGAGACGTGGACCAGACCGTCGACGCCACCCAGGTCCACGAAGGCACCGAAGTTGACGATCGAGGAGACCACGCCGGAGCGGACCTGACCCTTCTGGAGGGTCGTGAGGAAGGTCTGGCGGACCTCGGACTGGGTCTGCTCGAGCCAGGCACGGCGGGACAGGACCACGTTGTTGCGGTTCTTGTCCAGCTCGATGATCTTGGCCTCGAGCTCCTTGCCCACGTAGGGCTGGAGGTCGCGGACGCGGCGCATCTCGACCAGGGAGGCCGGGAGGAAGCCACGGAGACCGATGTCGAGGATGAGACCACCCTTGACGACCTCGATGACGGTACCGGTGACGATCCCGTCCTCTTCCTTGATCTTCTCGATGGTGCCCCAGGCACGCTCGTACTGGGCGCGCTTCTTCGAGAGGATCAGGCGGCCTTCCTTGTCCTCCTTCTGAAGGACAAGGGCCTCGATCTCGTCGCCGACCTTGACGACCTCGTTGGGGTCGACGTCGTGCTTGATCGAGAGCTCGCGGCTCGGGATGACACCTTCGGTCTTGTAACCGATGTCGAGCAGGACCTCGTCCCGGTCGACCTTCACGATGACGCCGTCGACGATGTCGCCGTCGTTGAAGTACTTGATCGTCTCGTCGATCGCGGCGAGGAAGGCTTCCTCGTTACCGATGTCGTTGACCGCTACCTGCGGCGTGGTGGCGGTGGTCTCGGTGCTGCTCGTCATGTGGGAAAGGGCTCCGGTACGGACATTGAAGTCGTAGGTACTGCTTACGCCGGGAGCCCGTTTCGCTCTGATGAAGCCGGACAGCCAAGGAAGCGCCACTTTTTCAAGGGGCGCCTCGACAACCGAGGGGACATACAACAGATGCGAGCGCGACCTGCTACGTCTGAGGTGCGCAGGCCCGCAGCGCAACTTGTAGCATACGGGGGCAGCCGGGCAGGGTCAATGCGCGAAGCGCGCAGCACGGGCGAAATGCCACAATCCCGGCAGAAATTTCGTCGTGCGAGGTCGTCGCCGCGAACATGCGGCATCCGCCGGCAGGCGCCTGTGAAGGACTCCTGGAGCCGTCGCGGACGACTCGCGGACGGTTCGAAGATTAGCGGTGAGGAGCCGGTCATCCAAGAGTCCAACGGTTTTCACGAGGCCACGGATCCGGTCCTGACGCCCGGGGCGGACGGGGCCCGGGGGCCGTCCGGGACGGTCGGGCAGACCGGGGCGGACGATGCGGAGGCCACCCGCCGCGAGGCCTCCGACGCGGAGAGCTCCCGGGCGAACCGCGGCTGGTGGGACCGCAACGCCGACGAGTACCAGACCGACCACGGCGACTTCCTCGGTGACGACCGCTTCGTCTGGGGCCCCGAGGGCCTGGACGAGGAGGACGCGCGCCTCCTCGGCCCGGCCGGCGCCCTCGAGGGCCGGGACGTCCTGGAGATCGGCGCCGGCGCCGCCCAGTGCTCCCGGTGGCTGGCGGCGCAGGGAGCCCGGCCGGTCGCCCTCGACCTCTCGCACCGCCAGCTCCAGCACGCCCTGCGGATCGGGTCCCCCTTCCCCCTGGTCGAGGCGGACGCCTCCGTCCTCCCCTTCGCCGACGGCTCCTTCGACCTGGCCTGCTCGGCCTACGGCGCGCTGCCCTTCGTCGCCGACCCGGGCCGGGTCCTGCGCGAGGTGCGCCGGGTGCTGCGACCCGGCGGACGGTTCGTCTTCTCGGTGACCCACCCCATCCGATGGGCGTTCCCCGACGAGCCCGGTCCGGAGGGGCTGAGCGTGGCCTCCTCCTACTTCGACCGGACGCCCTACGTCGAACAGGACGAGCGGGGCCGCGCCGTCTACGTGGAGCACCACCGGACCGTCGGCGACCGCGTGCGGGACGTGGTGGGCGCCGGGTTCCGGCTGACCGACCTGGTCGAGCCGGAGTGGCCGGTGTGGAACGACGCCGAGTGGGGCGGCTGGTCCCCGCTGCGGGGCGGCCTGATCCCCGGCACGGCGATCTTCGTCTGCGACCGGGACTGACCCGCGGCACCGGCCTGCGGCACCGGCCGGCGGACTGCCCCGCGGACCGACCCGCGGCCCGTCCGGGCCCGCTGGGAGACTGGGCGGGTGATGCGTGATGCGTGATGCCGCCCGGGAACTGCCCGTCCGTTCCGCGCTGCCCCGGCTGGAGGAGGCGCTCGCCGGCCACGGCGCGGCCGTCCTGTCCGCGCCGCCCGGCACCGGCAAGACCACCCTGGTCCCCCTCGCCCTCGCCGGCCTGACCGGCGACGGCCCTGCGGGCGGCCGGGTGGTGGTCGCCGAGCCTCGCCGGATCGCGGCCCGTGCCGCGGCCCGCCGGATGGCCTGGCTGCTCGGCGAGGGCGTGGGCGGCACGGTGGGCTACACGGTCCGCGGCGACCGCGCGGTCTCCGCCCGCACCCGCGTCGAGGTGGTCACCACCGGCGTGCTCCTCCTGCGCCTGCAGCGGGACCAGGAGCTGACCGGCGTGGACACCGTCGTCCTCGACGAGTGCCACGAGCGCCACCTGGACGCCGACACCTCGGCGGCCTTCCTGCTGGACGTACGGGAGACCCTCCGCCCCGAGCTGCGGCTGGTCGCCGCCTCCGCCACCACCGACACGGAGGGCTGGGCGAGGCTGCTCGGCGACGCGCCCGTGGTGGAGGCGCACGGCACCGCGCACCCGGTGGAGACGGTCTGGGCTCCCCCGCCGCGTCCGGTCCGCCCGCCGCACGGCACCCGCGTCGATCCGGCGCTGCTCTCCCACGTCGCCTCCGTGGTGCGGCGCGCACTGGCGGAACGGGCGGGCGACGTTCTGTGCTTCCTGCCGGGCGTCGGGGAGATCGCCCGGGTCGCGGCTGCCCTGGGCGACCTGCCCGCCGCCGGGGTGGACGTCCTCCAGGTGCACGGCCGTGCCCCCGCCGCCGTCCAGGACGCCGTGCTGACTCCGGCCGACCGCCGCCGGGTGGTGCTGGCCACCTCGGTGGCCGAGTCCTCCCTCACCGTTCCTGGCGTCCGCGTGGTGGTGGACTCCGGGCTGGCCCGCGAGCCCCGCGTCGACCACGCCCGCGGGCTCGGCTCGCTGACCACCGTGCGCGCCTCCCGGGCCGCCGGGCGTCAGCGTGCGGGCCGGGCGGGACGTGAGGCCCCGGGCGCCGTCTACCGCTGCTGGAGCGAGGCGGAGGACGTCCGGCTGCCCGCCTTCCCGGCGCCGGAGATCCAGGTCGCCGACCTCACCGCATTCGCCCTGCAGGCCGCGTGCTGGGGCGACCCGGACGCCTCGGGGCTGGCCCTGCTAGACGCGCCGCCCGCCGGGGCGATGGCCGCCGCCCGGTCGGTGCTGAGCGCGGTCGGCGCGGTCGGCGAGGACGGCAGGGCCACCGGCCGCGGCGTCCGGCTGGCCCGGCTGGGGCTGCATCCGCGGCTGGGCCGTGCGCTGCTCGACGCGGCGCCGCTGGTCGGCGCGGGGACGGCCGCCGAGGTGGTCGCGCTCCTCGGCGAGGAGGTGCCGCGCTCCTACGGCGACGACCTCGCCGCCGCTTGGCGGACGGCCCGCGGGGGCGGTGACGCCTACGCCGCGCGGTGGCGCGCCGAGGCCCGCCGGCTGCGGTCCCTGGCCGGGGACACGGGGGACGCCGGGGGTTCCGGGGGCTCCGGGGGTTCCGGACACGGTGGGGACGGCAGGGCCACGGCCAGGGCAGGGGGCCCGTCCCCGATGCGCGCCGAGGGCGCCTCCGGTGACCGCGCGGCCGGTGTGGTGGCCGCGCTGGCCTTCCCGGAGCGGGTGGGGCGGGTGGAGGGCGGTTCCTGTCTGATGGCCGGGGGCACGCGGGCGCAGGTGCCGGAGGGTTCGCCGCTGCGGGCCGGGTCCTGGCTGGCCGTGGCGGTGGCCGACCGGCCGGCGGGGCAGGGGCACGCCCGGATCCGGCTGGCCGCGGTGGTCGACGAGGAGACCGCCCGGCAGGCGGCCGCCCCGCTGCACGCCGAGGGCGAGGAGGTCCGCTGGGCGGACGGCGACGTGGTGGCCCGCCGGGTGGAACGTCTGGGCGCGGTCGAGCTGGCGGTCCGGCCGCTGCGGGACGCCGCCCCGGAGAGGATTCGCGCGGCGCTGCTGGACGGCCTGCGGGCGGAGGGGCTCGGGCTGCTGCGCTGGACCGAGGACGCCCGGGTGCTGCGGCAGCGGCTGGCGTTCCTGCGCGGGCGACTGGGCGGCCCCTGGCCGGACGTGTCGGACGAGGCGCTGATGGCGCGGGCGGACGAGTGGCTGGAGCCCGAGCTGGGGCGGGCCCGGCGCCGGGCCGACCTGGGACGGATCGACGCGGGGCAGGCGCTGTCCCGGTTGCTGCCGTGGGCGTCGGGCGAGGCGGCGCGGCTGGACGAGCTGGCGCCGGAGCGGCTGGAGGTGCCGTCCGGGTCGCGGATCCGGGTCGACTACGGCGATCCGCGGCAGCCGGTGCTGGCGGTCAAGCTGCAGGAGATGTTCGGGCTGGCCGAGTCCCCCACGGTGGCGGGCGTGCCGGTGCTCGTCCACCTGCTGTCCCCGGCCGGGCGGCCCGCCGCGGTCACCGCCGACCTCGCCTCGTTCTGGCGGGACGGCTACCGCGGGGTCCGGGCCGAGCTGCGGGGACGCTACCCCAAGCACCCGTGGCCGGAGGACCCCTCCACCGCGACGCCCACCCGGCACACCAACGCCCGGCTGCGTCGCGAGGGCGGCCGCGACGGCGGCTGAGGCAGCCGCCGAACGGCGAGGGCCGGGGTCACCTCGCGGAGGTGGCCCCGGCCCTCGCCGTTCGTCGCTCTTCTTCCGGTCAGGCGGTTCAGACGGTACCGGCGACCTCGCCGGTGGTGCCGCTCGCACCGTCCTCCACGGTCAGCGTCACGATCTCCTTGCCACCGCCCGGTGTCGCCACCAGCAACAGGTAGGTCCCGGCCGTGTCGCCCGCGAACAGCGGCGGCAGTTCCAGCACGCCGTCGTTGCCGGCGGTCACCTGGATCTTCCGGGTCGGCTCGCCCTCGAGGTCCTTGAAGTAAGGCCCCTTGTCGTTCGGGTCGAGGTCGGCCTCCGCCTTGATCAGGGTGACGGTGGCGCCGACCTTGGCGGCGGGTCCTCCGTCGCGGGTGGCGGTGAGGGTGATCGCCTCGTCGAACTGACCGCCGACGGCGCACACCAGCGGCTCGCTCCCCACCAGACGGACCTCGTCCGCGGTGCGCACGGTGACCATGGCGTCCCACTCGACGGCGGTGAGGTCACGGCCGGCGAGGGTGGCCCGGACCGAGAACGTTCCGGCCTTGTCCCCCGCCACCAGCGCGGGCGCGGTGGCGACGCCGCGGCTGTCGGTCTGCACGGTGGCGACGCTCTCGCCGCCCGCGAAGACCGTGTCCGTGTCGCCGACGATGGTGAAGCGGATCCGCACCTTGCCCACGCCGACGCCCGCGGCGGTCTCCGCCCGGGCCGCGATGTCCTCGTCGAAGGTCGTTCCGGCCATCGTGCTGAGCGAGGCGGCCGTGGCGCGCTCGAGGTGGCGCACGGAGTCGGTGGGCGTCTCCGCGGCCGGCGGAGTGGGCTCCGGGGACGGCTCCTGGGTCGGCGGAGGCGTCGAGGAACCACCGCCACCACCACTGCCGGGCGCCGTGGAGCCGCCGCCCCCCGGGTTGCCGCCGCCGGCCGGCGGCGTGAAGGGCGGCGCCGACGGGGAGCTGGGGGTGATGAGAGCGGGCTTGTTGCGGTTGACCGGCAGCGTGCCCGTGCCGTCGGGGATCTCGTGGGTGCCCTTGCGGTAGAAGTCCAGCCAGCGCAGCACCGTGTTGAGGTACTCGCGGGAGTTGTTGTAGCTGAGGACGGCCCGCTCGAGGTCCTGCGTGTCGGAGAGGTCCCAGTTGTAACGGCACAGGTAGTGCCCGGCGGCCAGGGTGGCGTCGTAGATGTTGTTGGGGTCCTTGGCTCCGTCCCCGTTTCCGTCCTGGCCGGCCCAGGCCCAGGTCGACGGGATGAACTGCATCGGGCCGACGGCGCGGTCGTAGGTCTTGTCGCCGTCGAAGGCGCCGTTGTCGGTGTCACTGATGTGCGCGAAGCCCTTGCCGTTGAGCTCCGGGCCGCGGATGGTCGTGGTGGTGACGCCCTCGCTGTTCACCTTGCCGCCCCAGGCATGACCCGACTCCACCTTGCCGATGGCGGCGAGGAGTTGCCACGGCAGGTTGCAGCCGGGCTTGGCCTGCCGCAGGCTCGCCTCCGCCTTCTTGTAGGCGTCGAGGACGGTCGCGGGAATGCCCGCCTCGGCGGAGGCCTTGCCCTCGGGGGCGGGCGACTTCAGGTCCGGCAGGTCCGTGTAGTACGAGTCGTCGCCCGGGAGCTCCACGGCATCGGGCATCGGCTGCGAGTCGCCCGTCTCCGACCGCGGTCTCTCGGCCACTCCCGGCGCCTGCGACGCGGTCAGTGCCGCGACCGCGACCGCGGCCACCGCCGTGGTCGCCGCTCCTCTGCGCAGGTGCCTGCCGATATGCGCCGCCATCGAGCCTTCCCCTCCCTTGGACGACCGACTTGCTGGTCCCTCGTTCCGCTTCGCGGACAGAGTTTCGATACCGCGATCAGGTGACCCTACGACAACTCGCGTCGCGCGCCTACCCGTTCCTGCCCGATTTCAGGTGGTTGGCGATGAGATCGGACCGGGATCCTGCCCGGAATTCGGACGGGAGCGGGGCGGGAAACCGGCGGTGCGGGGAACCGGCGGTGCGGTCGGGGGCGTCCCTCCTCACCGCGGGGTGGGGTGTGCCGCAGGAACGGCCACGGGGCTCCGCCCGGTCGCGCGGTGCCGTGTCTTGCGTGCCGCGCCTTTCGTGCCGTGCCCTGCGGGGTCGTCCAGGGTCGTTCGGGATCACCGGGATCGGGAGTCGTCTTGCCGTTCACCATCAGCCACGCCGTCGCCGTCCTGCCCGCGATCCGCGGCGACGGCACCGGCCGGGCCGCCGTGCTGGTGCCCTCGGTGCTGGTCGCCGGGTCGTTCGCGCCGGACATGACGTACTACGCGGCGAGCGCGCTGCCCGAGGCGATGGTCTTCGGCGACGTCACCCACTCCTTCGCCGGGGTGCTCACGGTCGACGTGGCGATCGCCTGGCTCCTGGTCGGCGCGTGGCTGCTGCTGCGCGAGCCGCTGGTGGCGCTGCTGCCGGGGCGGATCCGCGGACGGGCGGCCGCGTTGACCCGCTGCGGCGCGCGCCGGGCGCGGCCCCGGCCGGCCCTCGCCGGGGCCTGGTACCTGTCGGCGGTCCTGGGGGCGCTCACCCACGTGGTGTGGGACGCCTTCACGCACCTGGACCAGTGGGGCATGCGGGTGTTCCCGGTGCTGGGCGAGGAGATCGCCGGGTCGCCGCTGTACTGGTACATGCAGTACGGCGGGTCGGCGGTCGCCGCGGTGGTCATCGTCTGGTTCCTGGCACGCGCGTTGCGGCGGGCCGACGCCGACGACGGTGCGGGCGCCGGACACGGTGCGGGCGCAGGGCACGGTGGGGGCGCCGGGCACGGGCTGCCGGTGCTGTCGCGGCGGGACCGGTGGGCGGCCTGGTCGCTGCTGGCGGTCTGCGCGGCGGTCGCGGCGACGGCGCGGGTGATGCGGTGGTGGGCCCACTGGGGGGCCGTCGCCCGGCCCTGGGAGATCATCCCCACGCTCTGTTTCGGAGCGGGCGCGGGTCTCGCCGTGGGGCTGCTCCTGTACGGGGTCGCCGTCAGGGTGCTGCGGCGCCCGTCCCGGGATCCGCGTGCGGCGGCCGGGGCGCCGGCGGCACCGGAGGCGAGGGGAAGCCGGACAGGGGCACGACGGTGACCGCTATCCGCCGGGAGGCCCCCGGGCGGACCAGGCGGACCACCAGGCCCCAGGTGCGGCGGGCGGCCGTCTGGGCGGGACCCACCGCGAGGGAGAGGACGACCACGGGCTGACGTCCGGCCACCGTCTCCCAGAGGTCGCGGGCTTGTCGGCGCATCCCCGCCGTCCAGCCGAGGCGACGACGGACCGTGCTCGCGGCGGGGGCGACGGGACGCACCGGCGGGCGCAGCGCGGATATGACCGCTTCCGCTCCCACCGGAGGCCGGCCGAGCATGCGTATATCCATGCCCCGCATCCTCGCCCCGCCCGTGGTGCGCGTCGCCCTCATCGGGTCCGCCCGAGTGACACGCCTGAGGGACACCGCCGCCCGAGTAGCGCGCCTGACGAGTGCCGCGCCCGGCAAGGCAGGGTGGGGGCGGCGAGGCGGCAGGCGTGAGCCCCGTGGGCCCCCGCAGGGGTCAGGGGTACCGCCCCGCCCCCGTGGCCCGGGGGCGGGGCCGTGGCGCCCTGCCCCCGGGGGGTGTCGCGGGGGTTCAGTGCGCCGCGGACTCCCAGTCGGGGCCGACGCCGACGGAGACGTCCAGGGGGGCCCGCAGCGTGACCGCCCCGGCCATCTCCCGCCGCACCACTTCCTCCACCGCGTCCCGCTCGCCGGGCGCGATCTCCAGCACGATTTCGTCGTGGACCTGGAGCAGTATCCGCGACCCCAGCTCCGCCTCCCGCAGCGCCGCGTCCACCTTCAGCATCGCGATCTTCACGATGTCCGCCGCCGTGCCCTGGATCGGCGCGTTGAGCGCCATCCGCTCGGCCGCCTCCCGCCGCTGCCGGTTGTCGCTGTTCAGGTCCGGCAGGTAGCGCCGACGCCCGAGGATCGTCTCCGTGTACCCGGTCGCCCGGGCCTCGTCGACCACCCGTCGCAGATAGTCCCGCACCCCGCCGAACCGCTCGAAGTACGTGTCCATCAGCGCCCGCGCCTCGCCGGCGTCGATGTTCAGCTGCTGCGACAGCCCGAACGCCGACAGACCGTAGGCCAGGCCGTACGACATGGCCTTGATCTTGCGCCGCATCTCGGGGTCGACCTGCGACCGCTCCACCGAGAACACCTGGGAGGCCACCGTGGTGTGCAGGTCCTCGCCGGAGGTGAACGCCTCGATGAGGCCCTCGTCCTCCGACAGGTGGGCCATCACCCGCAGCTCGATCTGGCTGTAGTCCGCCGTCATCAGCGACTCGTAGCCCTCGCCGACCACGAAGCCGCGCCGGATGGCCCGGCCCTCGTCCGTGCGGACCGGGATGTTCTGCAGGTTCGGGTCCGTGGACGACAGGCGGCCGGTGGCCGCGACCGTCTGGTTGAACGTGGTGTGGATCCGGCCGTCCGCGGAGATCGTCTTGATCAGGCCCTCGACGGTCGTCCGCAGCTTCGCCTGCTCGCGGTGGCGCAGCATGATGACCGGGAGTTCGTTCTCCGTCTGCGCGGCCAGCCAGGCCAGCGCGTCCGCGTCGGTCGTGTAGCCCGTCTTGGTCTTCTTGGTCTTGGGCAGGCCCAGCTCGCCGAAGAGGACCTCCTGGAGCTGCTTGGGGGATCCGAGGTTGAACTCGTGGCCCGCCGCCGCGTGCGCCTCCTGCACGGCCTGCTGGACGGCGCCCGCGAACATCTGCTCCATGTCCCGCAGGTGTTCCCGGTCGGCGGCGATGCCGTGCCGCTCCATCCGCGCCAGCAGCGCGGACGTCGGCAGCTCCATGTCGCGCAGCAGCTCGGCGGCGCCGACCTCGACCAGACGGCCCTCGAACACCTCGGCCAGGTCCAGCACGGCGAGGGCCTGGACCATCAGGGCTTCCGCCTCGGCGTCGTCGTCCGCGCCGAACGCGAGCTGCCCGCCGGCCGCCGCGGCCGGGGCCAGCTCACGGCCGAGGTACTCCAGGGACAGCGCGTCCAGGTCGAAGGACCGGCGCCCCGGCTTGACCAGGTAGGCGGCCAGCGCGGTGTCCATGGTGACGCCCGCGACCGTCCAGCCGTGCTCACCGAAGAGCCGCATCGCGGTCTTCACGTTGTGGAACACCTTCGGGCGGGAGGCGTCGGCCAGCCAGGCCGCCCACGCCTTCTCGTCCGCCTCGTCGAGCTGCGACGGGTCGAACCAGGCGGCCTTGCCGCCCGCGGCGGCCAGCGCCACCTCGGCCACCGAACCGGCGCCCAGCGCCCACGCGCCGACCGCGGTCACGGCGAGCGGGCCGTCCTGCCCGTGCTCGGCCAGCCAGGGGCCCAGCTCGCCGGTGGACAGCACCGAACCGTCCAGCTGGACGCCGCTCTGCGCGGCGGGCGAGGGGCCCTCGTCCACCTCGGCGCCCGGGTCCACGCCGAACAGCCGCTCGCGCAGCGAGGGGTTCCGGATCTCCAGCGTGTCCAGGATCATCGCGACCGACTTGCGGTCGTAGGGGGCCCGCTCCAGCGCGGGCACGCCCACCGGCAGCTCGACGTCCTTGACCATCTCGGTCAGCCGGCGGTTCAGCTTCACCGACTCGAGGTGGTCGCGGAAGTTCTGCCCGGCCTTGCCCTTGACCTCGTCGGCGCGCTCCACCAGCTCGGCGAACGAGCCGAACTGGTTGATCCACTTCGCGGCCGTCTTCTCGCCCACGCCGGGGATGCCGGGCAGGTTGTCCGACGGGTCTCCGCGCAGCGCGGCGAAGTCCGGGTACTGCGCCGGGGTCAGGCCGTACTTCTCGAACACCTTCTCCGGGGTGAACCGGGTCAGCTCCGAGACACCCTTGGTCGGGTAGAGCACGGTCGTGTGCTCGGACACCAGCTGGAAGGAGTCGCGGTCCCCGGTCACGATCAGGACCTCGAACCCCTCCGCCTCGGCCTGGGTCGCCAGGGTGGCGATGATGTCGTCGGCCTCGAAGCCGTCCACCGCGAACCGGCGCACGCTCATCGCGTCCAGCAGCTCGCCGATCAGCTCCACCTGGCCCCGGAACTCGTCCGGCGTCTTCGACCGGTTCGCCTTGTACTCGGTGAACTCCTGGGCCCGCCACGTCTTGCGGGACACGTCGAACGCGACCGCGAAGTGCGTCGGCGACTCGTCACGCAGCGTGTTCGCCAGCATCGATGCGAAGCCGTAGATCGCGTTGGTCGGCTGTCCCTGCGCCGTCGTGAAGTTCTCCGCGGGCAGCGCGAAGAACGCGCGGTACGCGAGCGAGTGCCCGTCCATGAGCATCAGCCGCGGACGCTCGCCGGGGGTCGTGTCGGTCTTCTTCGATGCTGTATCCACCACGCCCTCGATCCTGCCACGCCCCACGGACAGCCCGCGCCCACCCACAGGCGGCCTCCGCCCCGCACCCTCCCCCGTCACTCCTGGCGGTGACGCCCGGAGCGCGTTCGCGGACGTTGTCCACAGGTCCCGAGCAGGCTTCTCCACAGCCCTCCCGCGCCCCGGCACCCCCGTGCAAGGATCTTGGACGAACGACGAACGACGAACGACGAGCCACGCACGATCAGCGGCGCGCGCCGTGCCGCATTCCGCACGGCAGCCGACCCGACAGCCGACCCGACAGCCAACCCGACAGCAGACCCGACAGCCGCACCCCCGGTGCAGAAGAGGTGAGCGCCATGGCGAGCAAGCCCCCCGCCGCCGACCCCGCGCAGGATGCCCCCCGCGTCACCGAGCCCCGGCACGCGGCGGCCGGCCTCCCGGCGCTCGGCCACACCCTGCGCGTCGCCCAGCAGCAGATGGGCGTCCGCCGGACCGCCCTCACGCTGCTCCGGGTCAACCAGAAGGACGGCTTCGACTGCCCCGGCTGCGCCTGGCCCGAGGGCGACAAGCGGCACGCCGCGGAGTTCTGCGAGAACGGCGCCAAGGCCGTGGCGGAGGAGGCCACCCTCCGCCGGGTCACGCCCGAGTTCTTCGCCGCGCACCCGGTGGCCGACCTCGCCGGCCGCAGCGGCTACTGGCTCGGCCAGCAGGGCCGCCTCACGCAGCCGATGTACCTCGCCGAGGGCGCCACCCACTACGAGCCCGTCGGCTGGGACGAGGCCTTCGACATCGTCGCCGAGGAGATCCACGCCCTCGACTCCCCCGACCAGGCCGTCTTCTACACCTCGGGCCGCACCAGCAACGAGGCGGCCTTCCTCTACCAACTCCTCGCCCGCGAGCTCGGCACCAACAACCTGCCCGACTGCTCCAACATGTGCCACGAGTCCTCGGGATCCGCCCTCACGGAGACCATCGGCATCGGCAAGGGCAGCGTCCTCCTCGAGGACCTGTACCAGGCCGACCTGATCATCGTGGCCGGCCAGAACCCGGGCACCAACCACCCCCGGATGCTCACCGCCCTGGAGAAGGCCAAGGCCGCCGGCGCCCGCGTCATCAGCGTCAACCCGCTGCCCGAGGCGGGGCTCGAACGGTTCAAGAACCCGCAGACCCCCAAGGGCCTCACCACGGGCACGGCCCTCACCGACCTCTTCCTCCAGATTCGCATCGGCGGCGACCAAGCCCTCTTCCGCCTCCTCAACAAGCTGATCCTGGAGACCGAGGGCGCCGTCGACGAGGAGTTCGTCCGCGAACACACCCACGGCTACGAGGAGTTCGCCCAAGCCGCGCGGGACGCCGACTGGGAGGAGACCCTCGCCGCCACCGGCCTCACCCGCGAGGAGATCCGGAAGGCACTCGACATGGTGCTGGCCTCCCGGCGCACCATCGTCTGCTGGGCCATGGGCCTCACCCAGCACAAGCACTCCGTCCCCACCATCCGCGAGGTGGTCAACTTCCTGCTGCTGCGCGGGAACATCGGCCGCCCCGGAGCCGGGGTGTGCCCCGTCCGCGGCCACTCCAACGTCCAGGGCGACCGCACGATGGGCATCTTCGAGCGCCCCGCCCCCGCCTTCCTCGACGCGCTGGAACGCGAGTTCGACTTCGCCCCGCCCCGCCACCACGGCCTCGACGTGGTCAACGCCATCCGCGCCCTGCGCGACGGCACGGCCAAGGTGTTCTTCGCCATGGGCGGCAACTTCGTCGCCGCCTCCCCCGACACCGACGTCACCGAGGACGCCATGAGGCGCGCCCGCCTCACCGTTCACGTCTCCACCAAGCTCAACCGCTCGCACGCCGTCACCGGCGCCCGGGCCCTGATCCTCCCCACCCTCGGCCGCACCGAGCGCGACCTGCAGGCGAGCGGCGAACAGTTCGTCACCGTCGAGGACTCCATGGGCATGGTGCACGCCTCCCGCGGGCGCCTGGCACCCGCGAGCCCTCATCTGCTCTCCGAGCCGGCCATCGTCTGTCGCCTCGCCCGGCGCGTCCTCGGGGAGGCGAGCAGCACCCCCTGGGAGGAGTTCGAGAAGGACTACGCCACCGTCCGCGACCGCATCTCCCGCGTCGTCCCCGGGTTCGAGGACTTCAACGCCCGCGTGGCGCGGCCCGGCGGCTTCACCCTGCCGCACGCCCCCCGCGACGAACGCCGCTTCCCCACCGCCACCGGCAAGGCCAACTTCACCGCGGCGCCGGTCGAGTACCCGACGATCCCCGAGGGCCGCCTGCTCCTGCAGACCCTCCGCTCCCACGACCAGTACAACACCACCGTCTACGGCCTCGACGACCGTTACCGCGGCATCCACGGAGGACGCCGCGTCGTCCTGGTCCATCCCGAGGACGCCGCCGGACTCGGCGTCGCCGACGGCTCCTACGTCGACCTGGTCTCCGAGTGGAAGGACGGCACCGAACGCCGCGCCCCCGGATTCCGCGTCGTCCACTACCCCACGGCCCGGCGCTGCGCCGCGGCCTACTACCCGGAGACCAACGTCCTGGTTCCGCTGGACTCGACCGCGGACGTCAGCAACACCCCGGCCAGCAAGTCGGTGGTGATCCGTCTGGAACAATCCGCGACCGACTGAGCGTTTGCTCAGCCACAGACAGAGACAGCACGGACCGCACAGAGGAGCCGGCCCCATGGGCGAGCAGAACACCGTGAAGTTCCCGCAGGAAGTCGTCGAGGAGTACGCCAGTCTCGGCGTGGACCTGCCCGCGCTCTTCTCCGCGGGCCACCTCGGCACCCGGATGGGCATCGAGATCAAGGAGGCCTCCGCCGAGCGGGTCGTCGGCACCATGCCGGTCGAGGGCAACACCCAGCCGTACGGCCTGCTGCACGGCGGCGCGTCGGCCGTGCTCGCCGAGACGCTCGGCTCGGTCGGCTCCATGCTGCACGGCGGCCCGGGCAAGATCGCCGTCGGTGTCGACCTCAACTGCACGCACCACCGCGGCCTGAGCTCCGGCTTCGTCACCGGCGTCGCCACCCCGGTCCACCGCGGCCGCTCCACGGCCACCTACGAGGTCGTGATCAGCGACGAGCAGGACCGCCGGGTCTGCAGCGCCCGCCTGACCTGCCTCCTGCGCGACGCCTGACCCCTCGCACGCGGCGCCGCACCCACCGCGCCCGCGCGCGCCACGCCCCGGCGTCACCCACGTGCCACGCATACGCACCCCACCCACGGCCACACCCACGCGCCACCCACATACGCACACGCACGCGCCACCGCACAAAAGGGGCGCCCCGGCCTCACACCACGGCCGGGGCGCCCCTTTGTTTCCGGAAGAGTAACGCTGTGTAACACGCGGAAAATAAATGCATGTCCCATTCACTTTTCCCGCAACCACCTCATGACAACGCTGTCAGGTAATGAGTGAAAACCTAAAGACACCTGACCGCCGAACCGCTCCATCCTGCGGTTTCTCACCATGCGAAACGGTTGAACCTGCCGGAATTAACCTCTTCCACCCACTCCTTACCGCTCTGCATTACCTCGTGTCATAACAAGAGCGTCACATCCTTGGTCAGGCACTCCTCCCTATAAGCACCTCGCGCCTAGAGTCACCGCCAGTCACCGCGCCCGGGGAATCGCAAATCCGCCCAGCGCCTCGACTCGGCCGCGCTCCGGACCGGAACGGCCGTGCCAGGGAAAGGACACAACGTGCGTCAACGTCTCCTCGCATTGACCGCCGCGCTGGCGGCGGGAGCGCTCACCCTCACCGCCTGTGGCTCTCGCGACGAGGGCAACAACGGCGACGGCGGCTCAGCCACCACCGTCACCATCGGTATCGACGCCCCCCTGACGGGCGACCTCGCCGCCCTCGGCCTGGGCATCAAGAACTCCGTCGACCTGGCGGTCAAGACGGCCAACAAGGAGAAGTACGTCGAAGGCGTCACCTTCAAGGTGGAGTCCAGCGACGACCAGGCCCAGCCGGCCTCCGGCCAGCAGAACGCCACCGCGTTCGTCGGCAAGGAAGACGTCATCGGTGTCGTCGGCCCGCTGAACTCCAGCGTCGGCGAGGCCATGCAGAAGGTGTTCAACGACGCCAACCTGGCGCTGATCTCCCCGGCCAACACCAACCCGGCGCTCACCCAGGGCCTGGACTGGCAGACGAAGGGGAAGCGTCCCTTCGCCTCCTACTTCCGCACGGCCACCACGGACGCCATCCAGGGACCCTTCGCCGCCCAGTACATCTACAACGAGGCCAAGCTCACCAAGGCCTTCATCATCGACGACAAGAAGACCTACGGCGCCGGTCTCGCGGCCACCTTCAAGGCCGAGTACGAGAAGCTCGGCGGCAAGGTCGTCGGCACCGACCATGTCGACCCCGAGTCCAAGGACTTCGCGGCCGTCGCCACCAAGGTCAAGTCCTCCGGCGCCGACGTCGTCTACTACGGCGGCGAGTACCCGGCCGGCGGCCCGCTGAGCAAGCAGATCAAGGACGCCGGCGCCAAGGTCGCCTTCGCCGGCGGCGACGCCCTCTACTCCCCCGAGTACGTCAAGCTCGCCGGCAAGGGCAGCGAGGGTGACTTCGCCACCTCCGTCGGCGCGCCGCTCGAGGAGCTCGAGTCCGCCAAGAAGTTCATCTCGAACTACGAGGCCGAGGGCTACAAGGAGGCCTACGAGGCCTACGGCGGCTACTCCTACGACGCCGCCTGGGCGATCATCGAGGCCGTCAAGTCCGTCGTCGAGAAGAACGACGGCAAGCTCCCCGAGGACGCCCGCAAGCAGGTCGTCGAGGCCATCCAGGGCATCAGCTTCGACGGAGTGACCGGCAAGGTCTCCTTCGACGAGTTCGGTGACACCACCAACAAGCAGCTGACCGTCTACCAGGTCAAGGACGGCGCCTACGCGCCCGTGAAGTCCGGCACGCTGACCACCGGCTGACCCCGCCAACCCACCCGCCAAACCCAGGGCCGCGCGGCGCGCTGCACCCAGCGCCCCGCGCGGCCCTGTCCGTCCCAAGTCTCGGAGGCAATGCGGTGAACGAACTGCCGCAGCAGCTGGTCAACGGCCTGCTCCTAGGAGCCATGTACGGCCTTGTCGCCATCGGCTACACCATGGTCTACGGCATCGTCCAGCTCATCAACTTCGCCCACGGCGAGATCTTCATGATCGGAGGGTTCGGAGCCCTCACCGTCTACCTCTACATCCTGCCCGACGGCACCGGCCTCGCCGTAGCGCTCCCCCTCATGCTCATCGGCGCCGTGATCGCCTCCGTGCTCGTGGCCATAGGCGCCGAACGGCTCGCCTACCGGCCCTTGCGAGGGGCACCCCGCCTCGCCCCCCTGATCACCGCCATCGGCCTCTCCATCGCCCTGCAGCAGGCCGTCCAGGTGCTCTACCCCGAAGCCACCAAGTCGATCACCTTCCCGCAGATCGAGGGCGGCCCCTTCCACATCGGCAGCGTCACCCTGCAGACCGGCGACGTCTTCCTCCTCGCCGCGGCGCCCCTGTGCATGCTCGTCCTCGGCTGGTTCGTCATGCGCACCCGCACCGGACGCGGCATGCAGGCCACCGCCCAGGACCCGGACACCGCCAAGCTGATGGGCGTCAACACCGACCGCATCATCATGGTCGCCTTCGCCATCGGCGCCGTCTTCGCCGCCGTCGGAGCCGTCGCCTACGGCCTCAAGTACGGTGAGGTCCGCGCCAAGATGGGCTTCCTCCTCGGCCTCAAGGCCTTCACCGCCGCCGTCCTCGGTGGCATCGGCAACATCTACGGAGCCATGATCGGCGGCCTCGCCCTCGGCCTCGTCGAAGCGCTCTCCACCGCCTACATCGCGGAGATCCCCGGCATGGAGCAGCTCGGCGGACAGTCCTGGGCCAACGTCTGGGCCTTCGTACTCCTCATCCTCGTGCTCCTCTTCAGGCCGCAGGGCCTGCTCGGCGAGCGCGTGGCGGACAGGGCGTGACACCAATGACGACACAGACCACCAGCACCCCGAGCACCTCCGGCGACGAGACCGCGCGCCCCACCGGACGCCTGGTCCCGCTGCCCGAATCCGCAGCCCGCGCCCTGGCCACCGCCGGCGGCGTGCTCACGGTCGTCGGCTGCTTCCTGGCCTGGACCTGGACCGCCGCCTTCCCCGGCAACCTCACCGTCTACGGCTACCCGGGCGGCCTCCAGTGGCTCGTCCTCACCGGGGGCGCCCTCACCGCGCTCCTCGGCCTGGCCTCCTACGGCGTCAAGGGCCTGCGATGGCTCGCCCCCGCGGGCGCCGACCCGGCCATCCGCCTGGCGGCCCTCGGCACCTTCCTGACCGCCTGGTACACCGTCCTCGCCATCAGCGCGGCCCTCGGCGGCCTGGTCAACCTGGAGCCCGGCGGCTTCGCCGTCGCCGCCACCAGCCTCCTCGCGCTCCTCGGCGCCCTCGCCCTCCCCTTCGCACGGCCCGAGGGCGAGCCCGTCGACCCCGAGGACACCGGCTGGGACCAGTTCAAGCACCGCGCCGGCCAGCGCTGGGCCGTCGTCAAGGCCGCCTTCGCCTCCGGCGACGCCACCCCCGCCCGGAAGCTGCCCGGCTACGTCGAGATCCTGCTGATCACCGCAGCCCTCGCCGTCGGCCTCGGCGTCTTCACCTACGGCATCGGCACGGACCACGACGAACTCTTCGTCGGCTTCCTGATCACGGCCATCCTCGGCACCGCCGCGCTCGCCAAGTCCGGTCTCCTCCAGCGCCTCAGCGCCCTGACCGCACGGCACCAGAACGTCTCCATCGCCGGAGCCTTCGCCGCCGCGGCCGCCTTCCCGTTCACCCAGACCAACGACCAGTACGCCAACCTCGGCGTCAACATCCTCATCTTCGCCACGGTCGCCCTGGGCCTGAACATCGTCGTCGGCCTCGCCGGCCTCCTCGACCTCGGCTACGTCGCCTTCCTCGGCGTCGGCGCCTACGCCGCGGCCCTGGTCTCCGGCTCCCCGTCCAGCCCCACCGGCCTCCACCTGCCGTTCTGGCAGGCGATCATCGTGGGCGCCATCGCCTCCATGATCTTCGGCGTCCTCATCGGCGCGCCCACCCTGCGCCTGCGCGGCGACTACCTGGCCATCGTGACCCTCGGCTTCGGTGAGATCTTCCGCATCGCCGTCAACAACATGGACGGCACCAGCGGCCCGGACATCACCAACGGCGCCAACGGCATCACCAGCATCCCCGACCTCAAGATCCTCGGCTTCGACCTGGGCGTCCCCCACGAGGTCTTCGGCATCACGCTCGGCCGCTTCTCGAACTACTTCTTCCTGATGCTGCTGATCACCGCGGTGGTCGTGCTGGTCTTCCGCCGCAGCGGCGACTCCCGCATCGGCCGCGCCTGGGTCGCCATCCGCGAGGACGAGACCGCCGCCCTCGCCATGGGCATCAACGGCTTCCGCGTCAAGCTGGTCGCCTTCGCCCTCGGCGCGACCCTCGCCGGCCTCGCCGGCGCGGTCCAGGCCCACGTGACCTTCGTCGTCACGCCCGAGCAGTACCAGTTCGCCCACGACGTGCCGCCGAACTCGGCGTTCCTGCTGGCCGCCGTCGTCATGGGCGGCATGGGCACCATCGCCGGCCCCCTCATCGGCGGCGCCCTGCTCTACCTCATCCCCAACAAGCTGGCCTTCATGGACAGGTTCCAGCTCCTCGCCTTCGGCGTGGCACTCATCCTCATCATGCGCTTCCGCCCCGAAGGCATCGTCGCCGACCGGCGGCGCAAGCTCGAATTCCATGAGGACGCCGAAGCTCCCACAGTCCTCGGCAAGACAGGGGCCTGACCACCATGACCACCGAGACCACCACGCAGCAGCGCGAGACCGTGCTCGACGCACGCGGCGTCACCATGCGCTTCGGCGGCCTCACCGCCGTCCGCGACGTCGACCTCCAGGTCAACAGCGGCGAGATCGTCGGCCTCATCGGCCCCAACGGTGCCGGAAAGACCACCTTCTTCAACTGCCTCACCGGCCTCTACGTCCCCACCGAGGGCGAAGTCCGCTACAAGGGCACCGTCCTGCCGCCCAAGCCGTTCAAGGTCACCGCGGCCGGAATCGCCCGCACCTTCCAGAACATCCGCCTCTTCAGCAACATGACGGTCCTCGAGAACGTTCTCGTCGGCCGCCACACCCGCACCAAGGAAGGACTCTGGTCCGCCCTTTTCCGCGGCCCCGGCTTCAAGAAGGCGGAAAGGGAATCCGAGGCGCGAGCCATGGAACTCCTTGAATTCGTCGGCCTCGCCCACAAGCGGGACCACCTTTCCAGGAATCTCCCCTACGGCGAGCAGCGAAAGCTGGAAATCGCCCGCGCCCTCGCCAGCGAACCGGGACTCCTCCTCCTGGACGAGCCCACCGCCGGCATGAACCCCCAGGAAACGCGCGCCACCGAGGAACTCGTCTTCGCCATCCGCGACCGCGGGATCGCCGTCCTCGTCATCGAGCACGACATGCGGTTCATCTTCAACCTCTGCGACCGCGTCGCCGTCCTCGTCCAGGGAGAGAAACTGGTCGAGGGCGACAGCGCCACCGTCCAGAGCGACGAACGCGTCGTCGCCGCCTACCTCGGCGAACCCTACGAGGACGCCCCCGGCGCCGAAGAAGCAGCAGAAGTCGCCGCCGCCGAAGCCGCCGCCGGACACCCCGGACGGGAAGGCGAAGGCGACAGCGCGCCCGGCAAGGAGACCGACCGATGACCGCACTCCTCGAGGTCGAGGACCTCCGCGTCGCCTACGGCAAGATCGAAGCCGTGAAGGGCATCTCCTTCAAGGTCGACGCCGGCCAGGTCGTCACCCTCATCGGCACCAACGGCGCCGGAAAGACCACCACCCTGCGGACCCTGTCCGGACTCCTCAAGCCGTCCGGCGGCACCATCCGCTTCAACGGCCGGAACATCCGCAAGGTCCCGGCGCACAAGGTGGTCAGCCTCGGCCTCGCCCACTCGCCGGAAGGGCGCCACATCTTCCCCCGCATGTCCATCGAGGACAACCTGCGGCTCGGCGCCTACCTCCGCGACGACAAGTCGGGCATCGCCCAGGACATCCAGCGCGCCTACGACCTCTTCCCCATCCTCGGGGAACGCCGCCGCCAGGCCGCCGGAACCCTCTCCGGCGGCGAGCAGCAGATGCTCGCCATGGGCCGCGCGCTGATGTCCCAGCCCAAGCTGCTGATGCTCGACGAGCCCTCCATGGGGCTCTCGCCGATCATGATGCAGAAGATCATGGCGACCATCACCGAGCTGAAGTCCCAGGGCACCACCATCCTGCTCGTCGAGCAGAACGCGCAGGCCGCGCTCTCCCTCGCCGACCAGGGCTACGTGATGGAGGTCGGCAAGATCACCCTCACCGGCACGGGCCAGGAACTCCTGCACGACGAGTCCGTCCGCAAGGCCTACCTCGGCGAGGACTGACCCCGCGCCCGCCCGGCACACGACGAGGCCCGTACCCCTGGCGTCCAGGGGTACGGGCCTCGTCCACGTCCACGTACGTCCGGCGGTACGGGCCGGGCCGGCCGGGGGCGTCAGGCGCGGCCGGCCTTCTTCTCCTCGGAGTCGGCGATGACCGCCTCCGCGACCTGCTGCATCGACATCCGGCGGTCCATCGAGGTCTTCTGGATCCACCGGAACGCGGCCGGCTCGGTCAGCCCGTACTCGGTCTGCAGGATCGACTTGGCCCGGTCCACCAGCTTGCGGGTCTCCAGCCGCTGGGAGAGATCGGCGATCTCCTTCTCCAGCTCCTTCATCTCCGTGAACCGCGACACCGCCATCTCGATGGCCGGGACGACGTCGCTCTTGGAGAACGGCTTCACCAGGTACGCCATCGCGCCGGCGTCCCGCGCCCGCTCGACCAGCTCGCGCTGCGAGAAGGCGGTCAGCATCAGGACCGGGGCGATGGACTCCTCGGCGATCTTCTCCGCGGCGGAGATGCCGTCCAGCTTGGGCATCTTCACGTCCAGGATCACCAGGTCCGGGCGGTGCTCCCGCGCCAGCTCCACGGCCCGCTCGCCGTCCCCGGCCTCGCCGACGACCGTGTAACCCTCCTCCTCCAGCATCTCCTTGAGATCCAGCCGGATCAGAGCCTCGTCCTCGGCGATGACCACGCGGGTGGTCTGCGGGGGGACATGCGACTTGTCGTCGTCGTCAACGGGCTGCGGGGACTCGGGGGCGGTCACACTGGCTCCTCGGCGCTCAGGGCAAGGTACTGCTGACAAGACCTTACCTAGCTGCGGTAAGGTATGAGCGCAGAGGGGGAGGGCAACCTTCGATTCCTCGAGCCCCGGTAGCCCAACTGGCAGCAGGCAATGGATTCAAAACCCATACAGTGTCGGTTCGAATCCGACCCGGGGCACTTTTCCTTCCTTTCAAAGGCGGCCTGAGCGGCCGGATTTCCCGTTCCGGTGAATGTGCGGCCTTTCCCCTCGCGGGTCCGGCGGCGGCGCGCACAGTGACCGTATGTACGACCTCAGCACGCGGCAACGGGCTCTCACGCTCGTGGCACAGGGCCGCAGCCTCAACGCGGTCAGCAAGGAGCTCGGTGTCTCCCGAGCCGCGATCCGTGACTGGCGCACCCGCGTCGAGCCGCTCCGCCCGACGCATCCCTGTCCCCGCTGCGAGGGGACTCCCCGTTCGCCCTGCGCCCCCGCCGCCTACGCCTATCTGCTGGGCCTCTACCTCGGCGACGGCTGCATCAGCGCCGCACGCCGCGGCGTGTACGTCATGCGGATCGCCTGTGCCGACGCGTGGCCCGGGCTGATCGAGGCCTGCGAGGCCGCGCTGCGGGCCGTGCGACCGGGCAACAGTGTCTTCCGCGCGCGGAAGCAGGGCTGCGTGATGGTGAGCAGCGCCAGCAAGCACTGGCCCTGCCTGTTCCCCCAGCACGGCAAGGGCCGGAAGCACGAGCGGCGGATCGCCCTCGAGCCGTGGCAGCGACGCGTGGTCGACGCCCATCCCTGGGAGTTCGTCCGCGGGCTGATCCACTCCGACGGCTGCCGCGTCACCAACTGGACCACGCGCGTCGTGGCCGGCGAAACCAGACGCTACGAGTATCCGCGGTACTTCTTCACCAACCGGTCCGACGACATCCGGGCCCTGTTCGCGGCCGCCCTCGACGCGGTGGGGGTCGAGTGGAAGGAGGTGTCGCGCGGCGGCCGTCCGCTGCACGTCTCCGTCGCCCGCAAGGCGTCCGTCGCGCTGATGGACGCCCACGTCGGGCCCAAGTACTGAGGCTCAGTCCTCGCCGATGTGGTGGACCCGCACCAGGTTGGTCGTCCCGGACACCCCCGGCGGCGACCCCGCCGTGATGACCACGATGTCCCCCTTGCGGCAGCGCCCGTACTTCAGCAGCAGTTCGTCGACCTGTTCGACCATCGCGTCCGTGGAGTCGACGTGCGGGCCGAGGAACGTCTCCACGCCCCAGGTCATGCTGAGCTGGGAGCGCGTCGCCTGCTCGGGGGTGAAGGCGAGGACCGGGATCGGCGAGCGGTACCGGGAGAGCCGCCGCACCGTGTCGCCGGACTGCGTGAAGGCGACCAGGAACTTCGCGCCGAGGAAGTCGCCCATCTCCGCCGCCGCGCGGGCCACCGCCCCGCCCTGGGTGCGCGGCTTGTTCCGCTCGGTCAGCGGCGGGAGCCCCTTCGCGAGGATGTCCTCCTCCGCCGCCTCGACGATGCGCGCCATGGTCCGCACCGTCTCCACGGGGTACTTGCCGACGCTGGTCTCGCCGCTGAGCATCACCGCGTCGGTGCCGTCGATGACGGCGTTGGCGACGTCGGAGGCCTCGGCGCGCGTGGGACGGGAGTTGTCGATCATCGAGTCCAGCATCTGGGTGGCGACGATCACCGGCTTGGCGTTCCGCTTGGCGAGCTTGATCGCCCGCTTCTGAACGATCGGCACCTGTTCCAGGGGCAGTTCGACGCCGAGGTCGCCGCGGGCGACCATGATGCCGTCGAACGCGGCGACGATCTCCTCGATGTTCTCGACCGCGTGCGGCTTCTCGATCTTGGCGATGACGGGGAGCCGGCGCCCCTCCTCGTCCATGATGCGGTGGACGTCCTTGATGTCGAGCGCGCTGCGCACGAAGGAGAGGGCGATGACGTCGAAGCCGGTGCGCAGCGCCCAGCGCAGGTCGGCCTCGTCCTTGCCGGAGAGGGCGGGGACGGAGACGGCGACGCCGGGGAGGTTGAGGCCCTTGTGGTCGGAGACCATGCCGCCTTCGACGACGGTGGTGTGGATCAGCGGGCCTTCGATGCCGCGGACCTCGAGGGTGACCTTGCCGTCGTCGACGAGGATGCGTTCGCCGGTGGCGACGTCGTTGGCGAGCCCCTGGTAGGTGGTGCCGCAGAGGTGGCGGTCGCCGTGGGCGTCGGGGTCGACGCTGATGGTGAAGGCGTCGCCGCGTTCGAGGAGGACGGGACCCTCGCGGAAGCTACCGAGGCGGATCTTGGGTCCCTGGAGGTCCGCGAGGGTACCGACGCTGCGGCCGGTTTCGTCGGCGGCCTGGCGTACGCGGCGGTAGCGCTCCTCGTGTTCGGCGTGGTCGCCGTGGCTGAGGTTGAAGCGGGCGAGGTCCATGCCGGCGTCGACGAGTGCCTTGACGCGGTCGTAGGCGTGGGTGGCGGGCCCCAGGGTGCAGACGATTTTTGCTCGGCGCATGGTTCGACCCTAGGGCCTACCGGCGGGTAGGCCGTTCCCGTTGGGGTTCTGTTCAACAACCTTCACGGCAACTGTTGTTGAGGTGAATGAGGGTTCGATAAAACGACCGCGGCCACCGCCTCCTCACAGCGAGGCCGCCGCCTCCTCACAGCGTGGGCGGGGCCATGGTGAACCGCGCGTTGACCTGGGCGTGGACGTGCTGGCGGCGCGGTTCGAGCTCCAGGGCGGGCGGGGCGGGCGCTCCGGCGGCGCCGGCCGGGGGCGGCGGGGCGCCGAAGAGGGGCGGTGCCGCACCGCGGACGGTGGCGCCGGCGCCGGTGTTGTCGGCGCCGATGTCGGCGACGTCGACGACGCCGGTGAGGGTGGTGCCGAGCGCCTCGGCGTACTCGCGGGCGCGGGCGACGGCCTGGCGGACGGCTTCCTGGCGGGCACGGCGGCGGGCCGGCGAGTTGGTCGTCAGCTGCCAGTAGGGGCCGTTGACGCTGGTGTGCTCGAGGTCGGCGAGGCGGGTGGTGAGTTCGCCGAGGACGGTGAAGTCGGTGATCTCGGCGGTGAGGACGACGCGGCCGTGGTAGGCGCGGATGCGTTCGCCGCGGCCGCGCTGGCTGAGTTCGGGCGTGATGGAGAAGGCGCCGGTCTCGACGTGGGCGACGGCGTCGCCGTAGCCCTTGACGAGGTCGAGGGCGTCGTTGTTGCGCCGGGTGAGGTTGGTGACGGCGTCACGCCGGTCGGTGCCGCGGGCGCTGACGGTGAGGACGAGGCGGGCGACCTCGGGGTCGACCTCGAGGTGGGCCTCGCCGCGGACGGCTATGCGGGGGTGCTCGGTGACGGGTTCGGCGGTCATGGGGTCACCCTGCCAGGGCCCTCGGACAGTCGGCCGTCGCTTACCGGATCGCAACCTGGCGGACCTGTCGGTGGCGGGGGCGGGTGGTGAAGAATCTACGCGCGTTGGCAGGACATCGGGCCAGGGCGCGTTGGCAGTGTTGTCGGGAAGGTGCGGGAGCATGGCGTTGGATCGCCGGAAGTTTCTGAAGAAGTCCGCGGTGACGGGTGCGGGTGTGGCGCTGGCGGGAGGTGCGATGGGAGCTCCGGCTGCTCAGGCGGCTCCGGTGGACGGCCCGGCGGCGGCCGGGGGCCGTCCGGGGAAGCGTTTCTCCTTGACGGTGATGGGGTCGACGGACCTGCACGGCAACGTCTTGAACTGGGACTACTACAAGGACGCCCAGTTCAAGGACGCGGCGGGCAACGCGCTGGGTCTGGCGCGGATCTCCTCCCTGGTGAAGGAGGTGCGGGCGGAGAAGGGCGCCGGGCGGACGATGCTGATCGACGCTGGTGACACGATCCAGGGCACCCCGCTGACGTACTACTACGCGAAGGTCGACCCGATCACCGCCGAGGGCGGGCCGGTGCATCCGATGGCACGGGCGATGAACAGCATCGGCTACGACGCGGTGGCGCTGGGCAACCACGAGTTCAACTACGGCATCGAGCTGCTGCGGACGTTCGAATCGCAGTGCGACTTCCCGCTGCTGGGCGCGAACGCGGTGGACGCGACGACGCTGAAGCCGGCGTTCCCCCCGTACTTCCTCAAGTCCTTCCACGTCCCGGGCTCGGCCCGACCGGTGAAGGTGGCGGTCCTGGGGCTGACCAACCCGGGCATCGCGATCTGGGACAAGGCGTACGTACAGGGGAAGCTGAAGTTCCCGGGTCTGGAGGAGCAGGCCGCGCTGTGGGTGCCGAAGCTGCGGGCGATGGGCGCGGACGTGGTGATCGTCTCCGCGCACTCGGGCACCTCGGGCACGTCCTCGTGGAGCGACCAGCTGCCGTACGTGGAGAACTCGGCGGCGAACGTGGCGCGTCTGGTGCCGGGCATCGACGCGATCCTGGTGGGACACGCCCACAAGGAGATCGCCGAGCTGCGGGTGGTGAACGAGGAGTCGGGCAAGGAGGTCGTGCTGTCCGAGCCGCTGATGTGGGGTGAGCGGCTGTCGCTGTTCGACATCGAGCTGGTCTTCGCGAAGGGCCGCTGGTCGGTGGAGTCGGTGAAGGCGTCGCTGCGCGACTCCAGGAACGCGGTGGAGGACCCGGAGATCGTGGCGCTGCTCCAGGAGCAGCACGACGCGGTCGTCGAGTACGTCAACCAGGTGGTGGGCACGGCCACGGTGACGCTGACGACGACGGAGGCCCGTTACAAGGACGAGCCGATCATCGACCTGATCGCGAAGGTGCAGGAGGACGTGGTGAAGGCCGCGCTGGCCGGCACCGAGTACGCCTCGCTGCCGGTGGTGGCGCAGGCGTCGCCGTTCTCGCGGACGTCGCAGATCCCGGCGGGCGAGGTGACGATCCGGGACCTGTCGAGCCTGTACGTGTACGACAACACGCTGGTGGCGAAGGTCCTGACGGGCGCGCAGCTGAAGGACTACCTGGAGTTCTCGGCGGAGTACTACGCGCGTGTCGCGCCGGGTGCCCCGGTGGACGTGAACGCGCTGACGAACGCGGGCGGACGTCCGGACTACGCGTACGACTACGTGTCGGGCGTGAAGTACGACATCGACGTCGCGCAGCCGGCGGGTTCGCGGATCAGGAACCTGACGTTCGAGGGCGCCCCGGTGGCGGCGGACCGGAAGTTCGTGCTGGCGGTGAACAACTACCGGGCGAACGGCGGCAGCGCGTATCCGCACGTGGCGTCGGCGCCGGAGGTGTGGGCGGAGTCGACGGAGATCCGGACGCGGATCGCGGAGTGGGTGACGGCGAAGGGTGTGCTGGACCCGGAGGACTTCGCGTCGGTGGACTGGCGTCTGACGCGGGACGGCGTTCCGGTCTTCTGACCTGACCCCTGAGCCGGGGTCGGCGGCGTCGGCGGGTTCTCCCGTCGGCGCCGTCGGCGTTTCCCGGGCCCGGGTTCTGCGGGGGGGTGCCTCTATGTCTTTCGTCAAGCGGTGCGGGGGCTTCTCGGTTCGTAGAAGGTTCCGTCGCGGAGCATGGCGAACAGGACGCTGATGC